>CAMAVY010000078.1 GCA_945861675.1 Klebsiella pneumoniae
CCTCGGCATCGTCGCGCTCAACGCGTATCGCGACGATATCGACACCGTTGCTGCCTGCGACCCCACGCACTTCGACGTAATCATCCACGTTGATGTTGGCCAGGCTGAAGGAGGACAGCCTGGCCGGACCGTTGTCCTCGAACTGCGTGTCGTTGCTGGTCTCGATCACAACGCCGAGCACCGTCAGTCGGCGCGCCGTACGGTCGATCGTCTGCACGCGGCCCTGCACTCGCTGTGTACTGGCCAACTTGATCTGCACCTTGGTCGCACCTAGCGCGCCATCGGCAATTCTGCCTTGCACTTCGACCTTGATGCCCAGCGCCAGCAAACTTGCCGTGCCGCCTTCGAACACGGTGCTGCTACTGGTGGTGATCTTCTGGCCCGAGACATCAAAGTCCTGCGCAGAAGCGAACCGGCTGATGAAGCCTTCGATCTCCGACTGCTGGCCTGAGTTGCCGATGAGGTTTGTGCCCTTCAGTTCAACGCGGGTCGCGGCCAGCAGGCCGGTCGCCACAACCACACTGCCCTTCACTTCGACACGCTGACCGTTGACAGGGTTGGCGGCACTGAAGTCGGCAAGCGTTGCGCTGCTGTAGTCGACACGTTGATCGCCGATCGAGAACTGCTTCGCTGCCGTATCGACCACCGACACCGTGCCGGTCACCTCGACCGTGCCGCCGGAAGCCTTGCGCTCGATACGGGTGGCATGAATTGCGCCCGCAGCATCCGTGAAGCCACTGACTTCAAGTACGTCATTCAGCGTCAGACCATCGAGCCCGGAAGGTGTGATGGCATCGTCAAACACCGTGCCCGCATCCACCAGGACCGTTTGCCCGAGCACGACAACGCGATTGTTGGTGACATCGATGACCGTCACAGGTCCTTCGACGTTGTCGTCGAAGACGACCTGAGTGGCCGTGCCGGTTGCGCGCGCTTCGTCACGCGAACCAACGACTGTCACAACCTGCCCGACGCGCAGATCACGTTCTGTCGCGCTCTGGCCGTCCTTCGTGATGGTGGCACCCGATGTGCTGAACTCGATGCCATTCACGAACACACTGCCGAAGCCGGTCACCGTGCCGACCGAGTTGCCACTGCGATCGATGCCGACCGACGGGCCGGCAGCTGCGACTGAGCCGCCACCACCGCCGCCACAGGCGGCCAGCAACAGCGCAGCGATTGACGCAATCGCGCCCAGGCAGAACGATCTCGCGCGACAGCGTGCATTGCCTCCGCAGCGCATGTGCTCGCCCGGCCACGTGTCAATGAGTGGAGAGCGTTTCACGTTCGATCCTCCGGATCAGGCGGCGTAGCAATCAGATACACGCCAACACCCAAACGCAGGCGCGGCGCCTCATCTGACACTTCATGTTCAGTCAGCCAGTTGTCGATCTGCTCAAGAAACTTCTGGCCCTCTGCATCGACCAGCGCGCGAAACTCGGGGTAAGCACGCAGCGAAACGCGTGGATTCACCGCACGACCTTCGAAGCGCGTCGCATCCTTCTGCCCTTCGAGCAGGTTGTGGTTGATCGTGAACGCCAGATCCGAAATGACGCTGCCGTAGCGACGGATGCTTTTCTCGTCGAGTTCGAACGGCATGTAGTAGCGCATCAGCGGACGCGCTGCGTCGTTCTCAACGGCCACTGCACCAACGCGCACCAGTTCCTTCAGCAGCGCGGTGGCCGGCACGTCGCCGCCATAGCGCGTCAGCAGTGCGTCGAGTTCTGCGCCACGCTGCAATGCTCGGGGCAGACCGTCGGCCTGCAGGTAGCTCGCATCCTGGTGCCAACCCGACAGGACCCGCGCAAGCGCGTTGGACTGATCGTGCTCGTCCATCGGCGCGGTCTCGTCTTCTGCGCGCAACCGTGCAACGTCGCGACGGTTGATGCCGGTCAGCAATGCAATGCGAGCGGAATTGGTCGGACGACCGCGAATGCCATACTCGCGACTGGCGACATCGATGTAGGCGCGCCGCGCGGCATCAGAGAACGTGCGGTAGTCGATGCCGAGCTCAATCATCAATTTGACGACCGGTGCCAGCAGTTGCCGGAGCATGCTGGACGCTGCAACTCGAATTTCCATGACTGTTCACTTGGTACCGAGCAGTGAGGGTGGGGCCGAGCCGAGAGGTCACACCGCAAGGCATTCATCCATTTCTATATATGAGACCTTAATAACCATATAGAAAAGAAGCAACGAGCATCCAGACGAAAAGCAGGTCAATTCAGACCTCGCCTGGTCAATCCGAGCCCGCGCCTTTCGACGCCGCCGCAGGGTGCTCGCAAGCTCGATACAGATCCGGCTCAATAAAGATCAATCGCGTGTCGGGCACCTGTGCGCGGATACGCAGCTCGGCAGCGTCAATTGCCTGGGCCAGAGCAACCATGCTGAGGCCGTGGTCGAACTCCACCTTGGCGCCGAGCAGAATCTCTTCTGGACCAATGTGTTGGGTGCGCATGTGAATGACTCGCAGCACCTCCGGCGCGGCCAGCAGGGCCGCACGAATCAGCGCTTCGTCAGCATGCGTCGCCGACTCGCCGATCAGCAGACCCTTCATCTTCAGCGCCAGGCCGACCCCGGTCGTCACCAGCAACACACCGATGCAGATGCTGCCGATCGCATCGAAGCGCGGGTCATCGAGCCGCCAGGCGAGCCCCACCCCGATCAGCGCCAGCAACAACCCGATCAATGCACCGAGGTCTTCCATGAGCACAACCGGCAACTCGGGATTCTTGGTGCCACGGATGAAACTCAGCCAGCTGTCGGTGCCTTTCTGTGCATTTGCCTCGACCAGCGCTGTGCGGAACGAAAATGACTCCAGCAGCACACTGAAGCCAAGAATCAGGACAGCCCAGCCCATGTACTGCAACGGGTGCGGATGCCGCAGCTTTTCTACGCCTTCGAAGATGGCAAACAGACCGCCCAGCGAGAAGATGACCAACGCCACCACGAAGCACCAGAAAAAACGCTCGCGTCCATGGCCAAAGGCGAACTGCTCCGTCGCCGGGCGCTGTGCCGCCGTGCCACCCCACAGCAGCAGCCCCTGGTTGGCCGTATCCGCAGACGAGTGCACGGCCTCGGCGAGCATCGAGGACGCACCGGTGAATGCGAAGCCAACGTACTTGGCTACCGCAATGCCGGCGTTGGCCAACATGGCGGCCAACACGGCCTTCCGCGAACCGGTGTCCAATGCCCTTCCTTACAAATGCAGCAGCGGGGTCGATGCTGTAGCGGGCGATTCTAGGCAGGTTGAACCGCCGGGCACATGCTCTGTGACGTGCTGACTGCTAAAGCCCGCGCAGCCCGCGCGCATCGAAGGTCACGACTACGCCCTCGCCGCCGTCGGAAATCACGCTCACGGGGCGCAGCACTTCCGGCAGCCGATGATGGCCCGACCAGAACAACTGCCGGCGGCTGTCGAAGCCTTCCGTCAGCCCGGCCAACTCCGAGGCGGGAATGCGGTCCGTCGATGCCAACAGATCGAATACGGCGCGACCGCGCATCAACGTCAGGTTGATCTGTGGCAGCACACCTGCCTCGCTGAACTTGGACAGCACCGTGGCACCACCATCGTGATTGGCCAGACGGATGTCGAGCCGCTTGCGCAATAACGCCGGCACCGCCGGAATATCCAACTCCTCGGGTTTCCCCGGCGGTGACGCTACAAGCAGTATCTCGTCGATGCGATCGGAAAGTCCGTAGTTGGCCGCGCGCGGCCGCATGCGCGCGGCGCCGGCTTCGCTGGTCAGCACGTAGGTTTCCAGCGGCGTCCCATCGGGATGGCGCGCCGAGAACACCCGCGCCTCGAACAGATCCCTGGCGGGCGGCCGATGTTCGCCCGACTGCGACACCACGATCTGCGCCGGGTAGCGCCGCGCTGAGAGCACGCCCTCCTGCTGCCAGGCGCTGCGCACCCGGGCGATCTTGTCGGTGAGACCCGGGTCCAGTGCTGCCAGATGCGGCCAGGTGGTGGGACCATAGGGTTGCCACACATAGCCAGGCTCCGCGCCATGGTCCACGCCTTCTTTGGCCACCGTGTTGCTGCCGACGATCACGGCATCGGACAAGCCGTACTGCAACGCAAGCCGGTATGCGTCGAGCGGATTGCCACCGGCAATCAGCCAGCCGCCATCAACGCCGCGCACGTTGAAGCTCCAGTCTTCGGCGGCAAACATGCTGCGCGGTTGACCGGCATCCAGGATCGGCGCGGTCCAGGGACGTCGCGCCGGGCGCAGCACGAACATGCCGACAATGGCAGTGCGGTCGGTCTGGCGTGGATCCTCCACCAGCGGGAACGTGGCACCGCTGCCAAGCGGTCCGAGCTCCGGCCCAAGCGACATCTGCGTGGCGACCCGTTCGCGGTCTTCAAAAACGCTCTCGTGTTTCAGTGTGCTCAAGTCCGTTTCACTCCGTTGGCTGAAGGGCCGCCACGTCAGTGGCGGACCGGATTGATAGCACAGGCAATGCTGTCTGCGACACGCAGGCCGGCACATGCGGCAGCATGGCCTCAGCAAATCTAGCTGCAATTCACGCCAACAGCTTCCGTTTGCGGCGGCCCGAGGCACTGCGTCTTCGGCCGGCCAACGACCGGGAAAGGGCGCAGCACGGCGGCCAGGCACAGTACACGGACAATCCTCAGTCGAGACGCATCCTGGCACTTGCACTCGGTAAGCAATCAAGGGTTTAGTTCAACGTTGTGCGCCGCAGCTCAAGTGCGGTTACAGGTATGCAGCGTCACGCCGGGGCAGCAGCCACCAGCACCGTTGTATTGCCAACTGGAGCCCTCGCTAAATGGCGAACCAAGACGACAGCGTCGTCATACCCGACCACAAGATTCTCAGCGTGCTCGGTCACGGCGGAATGGCGCGCGTGTATCTGGCACGCGACGAGGCGTTCGACCGACTGGTGGCAGTGAAGGTCATCGACAGCCGGTTCTCCAGCGACGAGCAGTTTCAGAAGCGCTTCGAACGCGAAGCCAAGACGGCCGGTGGTCTCTCACACCCGAACATCGTGCCGGTGCACCGCTATGGCCTGACCCAGGATCGTCGCCCGTACTTGACGATGGCGTATCTCGACGGCGGCAGCCTGAAGGATCGCATGAAGCAACGCGGTGCGATGTCGGTGGACGAATCGCTCGGCATCATTCGGCAGATCGCAAGTGCCCTGCACGCCGCCCACACCCGCAGCGTTGTGCACCGCGACCTCAAGCCCGACAACGTGATGTTTCAAGGCCAAACCGCATACCTGACTGACTTCGGGATCGCGAAACTGCTGAACGCGGTTACCGAACTGACTGGCACAGGCCTTAACCCAGGCACCGTGCGTTATTTCAGCCCTGAACAGGCCCAGGAACGAGCCGTGGATGCGCGCAGCGACATCTACGCGCTGGGCATCCTGCTGTTCGAAATGCTGACCGGGCGCAGCCCCATCGAAGCCAACACGATGGTGCAGATGATCATGCGCATCGTGTACACGCCACCCACGCTACTGCCCGACCACCTGCGCGGCCTGCAGCCATTCATGGACATTCTGCTGGCCAAAGATCCAGCTGATCGACTCGGGTCCTGTCAGGAGGTCGTCGACATCATCGACGCCATGATGCGCAACTGGACACGCTATGGCGACGCCTCGCGTCTGACCGATGGCGTCATCATGCACCCGTCTGGTCATGCATCGCCAAGTGTTGATATGGATGACGACGGAGGCTCGCCGGCGGGCTCACCGAGCGGTCAAACGGTCGTGCCGAACCCATTCGAGATCGCCCGACAGCAGACAGAAGTACGCGGGCGCGGCGGTAACGCCAGTGGCAATAGCGGTAACGCCAGTGGCAATAGCGGCAACGCCAGTGGCAATAGTGGCAGCGGAACATCAGCGGTCGCCGGCGATTCGTACGGCAATACACCCGCCGATGACATCACTGGGCTCACGGATCTCGCGGCCACACCCAGGCGCACAACGAACCCCTCGGAGCCACGCCCCGAGTTATCCGCCGATACGTTGATGAAAATCGCCGTTGCGGGCGCGGAAACTAAGGTGCGCACGTCGGGTGGCGGGCCTAAGCAAACACCGGCAACAGGACCGACCGGCATACCGGGCACCCACACCGGCGACACAGTGCTCACCAGTGAACCGCGCGCGACACCTCCAAGCGCAGACGCAAGTACCAATGCAACAGTGGTATCCGCGCCAGCGCGCCCAACTGCGGCCGATCGACCAGCGAGCGCTACCGGCGACGAAACGGTGGTCTCGCGCGTGCCGGACGAGGGCCGCGCGGCAATCGCCGCAACGCAAACACCTGCGCCAGCTACAGGTACAGGTACAGACGAAGACGGCACCGGGCTGCACGCCGTCCGGACGCCGCAGGCTTCCGCGGCGCCCGCGACCGCAATAGATCGATCGCGGCGCGCGGCGCTGCTGGGGTTGGTCGCACTTCTCGCGTTGCTGAGCGCTTCGGGCGGCTACTGGTGGACATCGACATCGCAGACGACATCCTCAGCATTGCCAGCGAAAACACCGAAACCCGCGGATAGAGGACGCCCGCCGGGCCAAGTGACACCGCCAGCACCACAACCGCCAGAGACCACCGCCTCGTCTGCGCTGAACGACGCGCCGGTCGCTGATAGCGCGCCAGTCGCCGACGATGCCACATTGACTATCGACGTCACACCAGCCGACGCCGTCGTCACCTTGGTCGGGCGACAAGAGCATTATTCGCCGGGCATGACGCTGAAAGCCGGCAAACCCCTGAAGTTCCGCATCTCGGCGCGCGGTTTTCAGGACGTGGAAAAATCCGTGACGCTGGCAGCAGGTAGGAACAGCTTCGACATTGAGTTGCAGCCGGCGGCGCCGGTGCTTGGGAGTCTCTGCTTCACACTGACCCCGGGAGACGCACAGGTCACTCTGCAGGATGCAGAAACGTCCTACGCCTGCGACATGCAGCTGCCCGTCGACACATCGATCAATGCCCGAGTCAGCCGCACCGGCTACCGCACTCAGGACATCAGCTTGAAGCTCAAGGCAGGCGGCAACCGACCAAGAGTGACCCTGGCAAAGAGTCTGCCGCCGCCGGGACCACCGGGAACGACCTTTCGCGACGCGTTGAGCGGCGGAGGTGAGGGTCCCAAGATGGTGGTCCTTGCCAACGGCAGCGTCCGGATGGGCGAGAAAGGGAGCACGAAGCCACCGGCCTCTGTCCGTTCATTCGCAGCCGGCGTGTTCGAAGTCACCTTCGACGACTTCGATCGCTTCACGCGCGCGACGGGTCGATCGCAACTGTCCGACCATGGCAGCGGACGGGCCATGATGCCCGTGGTCGGTGTGAGCTGGAACGAAGCCAAGGCCTACACGCAGTGGCTCTCAGAACAAACTGGCCGCAGCTACCGTCTTTTGACCGAGACAGAGTGGGAGTTTGCGACGCGCGCGGGGACGGCCACCGCGTATTGGTGGGGCAACGACCTTCGTTCGAACATGGTGATTTGTGCCACCTGCGGAACACCGGGAAGAACAATGCGCGTGGATTCGTTCGGTCCAAACAAATTCAAGCTGTACAACACGCTTGGAAATGTTGGGGAATGGGTCAACGACTGCAGCAGAGACGGGTGCGCGAGCCGTGTGGTTCGCGGCGGCTCGTTTCTTCTGGACGCAGATCAAGTCCGGTCGTCCTCTCGCCAGGACTGGCGGGCCACCCAGGGCAATGTTGACATCGGCTTTCGCGTCGCTGCGGACTAGCAGGCCTCACTCTTTCGGATCAGCTCACGCCTATTGTTTGTTCGCCGGCGCCGCACCTTGGAGCACAAAGCGAATCTGGCTGGGGCCAGAAGAGCCATAGGTCAGAATTCTCTCAGGCGGCATGGCGCTGATCCTGCGGAGATTCTCACTGAGTGCGTTGGCTTGCTCCTGCGCAAGCTTCACGTTTGCCTCGGCGCTACCCTCCGAGTCAACGAACACATTGATGATGATCGGCGCGTCCGGCCGCAGGTTCAGCGCTTGCACCACGAGCGCCAGCGAACCTTCAATCACACGGCCATTCATCCGCACACTGCGCAGTGTAAGGACCACATCGCCATCCTGAGACGTCACCGAGCAATCTGTGCCGCAGGCATCCTCCAGGTCCTTGGGTCCCGGCGGTGGTGGCGTAGGCGGAGGCAGACGAGGACAGCTCTCAATGCAAACGCGTAGCTTTGCCTGCAGGTCCTGGCGGAGTTTTTCTGCCTCATCCAACTTGGCTTCGACAGCCGCGACCCGTTCGTCGGCATTCGCAATTGCCTCCTGCATTGGCTTGACGGCGTTGCGCAGCGTCTCGACGGCGCGCAGATAGCCGCCATCAAACGGCAGCGCGACACCATAGGGCGTCGAAAGCTTGAGCTGCTCCGCCAGCGGTTGCAGTTGTGCTTCCCAGTCCACGATCAACTTCTCGACTGCGATCTCGATGTCCTTGCTGTCAAGCAACGGGCGGATCGCAGCAGCGAGCGCCATGGCGTGCCGAGCCTCGTACTCGGCCTGCTTGGCCAACGCCATCGGCACCGCGAGATTCGCACGATCCAGCACAATGGCTTGCGCCCCTTGCACCACCAGTTGCTTGGCGCGCGCGATGGTATTCGGCGCGTAGGACGCAACCTTCGCGGACTCGGCCTGCGCGATGAGTGCGCGAGCATTGCCGAACGTCGCTGTCGTCACTGCTTCAAGTCCTGCCGCGAGCATCAGATTTTCTGCATCGATGGCGCGCGTGCGCGCACCGTCCATGTCGCCGCGCTCAAAACGAGCTGCGCAATCATTAAGCTTCAAAGACGCACGATCCCAGGCCTGGCGAGCGACAACAGGCGCACTGGCCTTCGGATCGATGGCCGACTTGATGGCGGCAATGAGGTTTGGAAACGCTGCCTTGAAACGCTCCGAGGATTGCGTCGCAGCCGTCAGGACGGTCTGCGAACGCTCAAACTCATTTCGTGCGCGCACGACGTCGCCCTTGTCCGCGTAGCGCTGCCCCGCATCGAAGGCCGACTTCGCTTCTGCAAACGTCTTCGGCGCCAACAGATCCGCCCAGTCGGTATGTGCTCTATCAAGTGCAGCCTGGGCACGCTTGATCGGGTCGAGCTCCAGTGCGTCTTCGCCAAGCGCAGGTTGACCCAGACTCAGCAACAGCCAACCAGCCAGTCCAAGTAAGAAGCCTGCCCGAACGCCAGCAGCGCGCTGCCGCTCGACTGCCAGCATTGGCACGCCAGTACGCCGACTCTGCTGCACCTGAATCATCCGCATCTCCATTTCAGCTTTCGCTTCCCCACTCCGCCCAGGACCCGTCGTAAACCGCAACGTCGGTTCGGCCCAGGCTATGCAGCGCCAGGGCGACCACACAGGCAGTGACACCCGAACCACAACTGACCACCAACGGATCGGCATCGCCGATGTCCGCCTGCGCAAACACCGCACGCAACCGATCGGCCGGCAGAAATGTCCGGCTGGCAGGGTCGAGCAGCGTTGCAAACGGCACGTTCACCGAGTTCGGGATACTGCCACGCCGAAGCCCCGGACGCGGCTCCGGATCGACGCCGTTGAATCGGCCAGCACTGCGCGCGTCGAGCACACGTTCCCGGTGCGAGCTCAGGTTCTCGTGCACTTCCGCCTGGGTTCGCACCAGCCTGCCGCGCGACCCTCCAGCAGCCGACTGCTGCGAGCGAAGGCGGACGCTGAACGGTTGTGCAGCAACCGGCGTGCGAATCGCAGTCACGGGCCGGCCCTCGGCCTGCCACTTCGACATGCCGCCGTCGAGCACCGACACGCGCTCGTGACCAAACACGCGGAACATCCACCACGCCCGCGCTGCGCCGGCAACGGCCACGGCGCCGGGCACCGCAGCGTTGTCATACAGCACCACGTGATGCGCGTGGCCAATGCCCAGTGCACCGACGAAACCACAGAACAGCGCATCGGTCGGCAGCATGTGCGGCAGGTCGGTGGCCGGATCCGACACCGCATCGATATCGAAAAACACCGCGCCGGGAATATGTGCAGCGGCCGACGCAGCCTGGGCAACGCCCGGTGCGGCCGGCAGCAGAAACGTTGCGTCCAGCACACGCACATCGGCATCGCCGAGGTGTTCTGCCAGCCACGCGGTACTGACGATCGAGTTCACATGCATTGGCATCGGATGGGTCCTGACGAAGCGCAGCCGCTGGTTTCCGCGGGGCTCAGACCCCGGAAGCATCCGGTTCGGGGTTCAACATCGGCGTCCAGCGATCCAGGTACAGCCCGCCATCCGCGATGAGATCTGCGCCGTTGATGTAGCGCGCCGCGGGCGAACACAGAAATGCACACATCGCAGCCACCTCTTCTGCGTCACCCAACCGATGCGCGGGAATGTCGACCAGCTGCGCGTCTGCGTAGTCCGCACGATCGGCCTTCGCGTATTCCTCCTGCCGCAATCCTTCGCTCTCGATGGATCCCGGTGCCAGCGCGTTGATCGTCACGCCACTGCGCGCGAAGTAGTAGGCCAGCGAACGCGTCATGCTGACGACGCCGGCGCGCGCCGCACCCGAGTGCACGAACGCTGGCGCACCGCGATCGAAGGAATAGATGTGCACGATGTTGACGATGCTGCCCGAACCGCGCGCCACCATGTGTCTGCCGACACGCTGGCTCATGTTCCAGGTGCCGTTGAGGTTCAGATCGATGACGCTGCGCCAGCCGTTGTCGCTGATATCGAACGGCCGTGCCGGGAATTGCCCGCCCGCGTTGTTGATCAGAAAGTCGATCTGGCCGAAACGCGCCAGCGTTGCAGCGATGAGTGCATCGACCTGTGCCGTATCGCGCACGTTGGTGACCATCGACAGACACTGGCGCCCAAGCGCTTCGATCTCTTTGGTGGTCGGCCCCAGATTCGCATCGTTGCGGCTGGCAATGGCCACGTGCGCGCCAAGCTGTGCAAACGCCAGTGCGATGGCGCGGCCGATGCCACGACCGCCGCCCGTGACCAGCGCCACTTTGCCGTTGAACAGACCCGGCGCAAACGTCGCCAGTGCTGGATGCAGATTGCCCTCGGACATGCAGCGCTTTCCTTCGCTATGGTTTGAAAAAGGGGATTGAAACCGATGAATTGAAACCGGGCATCAGTCGATCAGCTTCTTGCCGCTGGCGAACAGCAGAAAAAACGCGAGCCCGAACAGCGTCACGCCGGCGGCCACGCCGAACACCAGCGCCCATGAACCTGTCTGTTGAAGAATCAGCCCGCTGACCGTCACGCCAATGATGCCGGGGATCGTTCCCGCGGTGTTGGTAATACCCATCAGCGTGCCGGCATGGCGTGGCGCGATATCCATGTGATTGACCGCGAAGCCGCCCGTCACGAACGCGCCGAGGCAGTTGCCCACCGTCATGATCGCAATGGCCATCCACGCGGTATGCACGTGACCCACGATCAGCAGCGCGGCGGCAATACCGCCGAAGCCAATGCTCTGACAGATCTTGCGCACGCGAATGATGGGCATGCCGGCGCGGATCATGCGGTCAGCCACGCTACCGGCAATGTTCAGGAAGAAGAACGAGGCAATGTTCGGGATCATCGTGAACCAGCCGACCGATGCGTAGTCCACGCCCAGACCTTTGTTGATGAAGGTCGGCATCCACGACAGCAGCACGTACAGCGACCAGTTGTTGCAGAAGTGCGCCACGATGATGGCCCACACCGGCAGTTTCGACAGAAACACCATCAACGGCGGTGTGACCGGCACGTCGACCGGTGCGCCTGCCTGAATAAGCGCCAGTTCAGCTGCGGAAATATCCGGATGCTGCTCGGGACGAGCCGTCACCGTGTACTGCCACAGCACGAACCAGAACACGCCCACCACACCAAACAGATAGAACGCCCACTCCCAACCAAACGCGACCACGATGTACGGCGTGCTCACCAACGCAAACACACTGCCGAACGGAATGCCGCTGTTGGCCAGCGCCACCCCACGGGAACGTTCCGCGAGCGGCACCCAGCGCGCGTACATGGAATAGATCGACGGAAACGTGACCGCCTCACCCAGCCCCATGCCGATGCGCGCAGCTATGAGCACACCAATACCCATCGCGGCCGCCGGCGGCGTGAGGATGGTGAACAGCGACCACACCAGCACACCGACCGCAAGCACGCGCTTGCCGCCGAAGCGGTCGGCCAGGCGCCCGCCGACGATCTGTAGAAACAGATAGCCGACGAAGAACGACGACAAGACGTAGCTCTGTACGTCCATACCCCAGCCATGCTCGGCGGCCATCGGGATGATGGCGACCGAGATGTTCACGCGGTCGATGTAGCAGATGAACACCGACAGGAAACACAGCAGCACCAGCCAATGCCGGCGCGGCAAGTTTGGCAACAACAGCATTCACCCCCCCCCAAAAAAGACAACAGACCGCGTTTTTATTGTTTCAACAGGCGCGTTCGAACAACCGGAATCGCGCTCGTGATCGTTGCGCGTTCACCCTGCAAACGCACACCGTGCCCCCCGGCAGCGGCCGACTGTGGCCCCATTCGGTGAGTGCGTAAACGGGGCACACGGCGGAAACACACCCCGGCTGTCCGCAGTGATCAGGGGTTCCATTCCCGCCCGAGGTGCGATTATCTGCCGCACGCATTCGTGCATACCCAACCGTCGCACCCAGCAGAACTCACCAAGGACCCATCGATGAACAACGCATTCGACTTGAGCGGGCGCATCGCCGTCGTCACCGGCGCAGGTAAAGGCATTGGCCGCGGCATCGCGTTGTGCCTGGCACGCGCCGGCGCAGACATTGCCTTGGCGGCCCGCACAGATGCTGAGATCGAGTCAGTTGCAGCGGAGGTCCGCGCACTCGGCCGGCGCGCCATCGCCGTACCCACCGACGTCACGGATTCTGCACAATTGGAGCGCCTGGCCGAACAAGCCGTCAACGCGCTCGGCGGATTGCACATCTGGGTCAGCAACGCCGGCGGCCTGCCGGACGCGACACCGCGCTATCTCACGCGCACACCCGAAGACCGCTGGGACGCGCAGATGGACCTGAACCTGAAAGCCGTGTGGATGGCCGCCGTGGTCGCGGCACGGCACATGAGCGCCGAAGGTGGTTCGATCATCAACATCTCATCGCGCGCTGCGATGGGCGCGTCGATCAAGAACGGGCCGTACGCCGCGTCCAAGGCCGCAGTGAACAGTCTCACTGCCACGCTGGCGATGGAGCTGGCACCGAAGATCCGCGTCAACGCAGTTGCGCCGGGGCCCATCCCCACTGACAACTTCAATGAGTCGACCAACTTCCCGGCCGACAAACCCCTGGAAAAGCTGTTGAACATTCCCCTGGGTCGGCTCGGCACACCGGACGACATTGGCAACACCGTTGTGTTCATGGCCTCAGATGCCGCCAGCTGGATCACCGGCCAGTGCCTGTACGTGACAGGCGGGCTCTGAGCTCAACGGGTCGGCGGCTTCCACTCACCACGCGCCCGTTGAGCGCGCTGGTAGCGCGCGGGGCTGCTGCCAAACACCTGTCTGAATGCGGCCGCGTACGTCGACTGATTGCGGTAACCGACTTCCTCCGCAGCCGCCGCAATGCCCGCGCCCTGGGCCAGCAGTTCAGCCGCCAGCGACAACCGCACGCGGCGATGCTACACGCTGAGTGTGAGGCCCGTCTCCGCGACAAACAGCCGCTCCAAGGTGCGCACGCTGGCACCGACCTGGCGCGCCACCGTGTGACTGTCCTGGGCCGGCGCAGCAAGCCATGCCTGTGCAGCCCGCCGCGCACGCGCATCCCTCGGCATCGCCAGTTCCGCAGCCTGATACTCCGCCGGCCCCAGCAGCGCCAGCAGCAGCCCCATGAGATGAACATGCATTGTTGAACCTGCGAGGAGTGGCGCCTGTGCAACGGCCAGTACCAGCAACTCCCGCAACAGTGTCGACGCCCCAACGAATGTGGCATGGGGCGGCAAACGCTCGGCCGCCGGCGCCTGCTCGACGGCTGGCTTCTGCTCGCTGGTCAGGACGGGAACGTACAGACAGTGCAGCAACGCGGTGCGCACTACCTCGATGCTGTGCATACATTGCGGCGGCAACCACAGCAGCCGATCCGGCGGCAGCATCCAGGGTCCGGCCTCTGTCTGCACACGCACCGCTCCGCTGCTGGCATAGACCAGTTGTCCCCATCGGTGGTGGTGGCCAGGCAGCGTCGAACCTGCGGCATAACGCGTGACCAGACCGCGGGCAAGGATGCGTGCTTCCAGCGTGGTCTGGCCCTGCAGGGTCGTGGGGGCAACCGCCGTCTCAGACACGATGTCGCACTTTCCAGCAAAGATGGCAGATAAGCGTATTAGCGACAGCGTCTCACTCGTTAGGGTAGGCACACCACTATGTTGTTCAAACGCGTGTGTTCAAACGTCTTGCCGGAGCCCGACCATGACTGCCCCAATTGAAACGAAGCCTGCCTCCGCCGAACTGCCAACCGCCTGCAACGTGCTGCATTTCGCCATTCAGGCCGATGATCTCGACCGTGCCCAGATCTTCTACGCCAAAGTGTTCGGTTGGCGTTTCGAGGCCTGGGGGCCGCCGGACTTCTTTCGGATTCACACAGGCACCCCGACGGACCCTGGCATCGAGGGCGCACTTGAACGGCGCCACAATCCACTCGGCACAGGCGGCACGCGTGGCTTCACCTGTACGGTGTCGGTGCCCGACATCAAGGCCACGCGCCAGCGCATCGAAACCCAGGGCGGCAAGGTGCTGTTCGAAGGTGCGATACCGACTGTTGGTACCGTGCTCAGCTTCCACGACAGCGAAGGCAATGTGGTGTCCGCGATGCAGTACGACCCGGTCCACCTGAGCGCCATGCGTCGGGGCCGATGAGCGTTCGCGCTGGGCAACAGCACTCGCGCCGCCGATGGTCTCGGATGCAGTGCTTTGGGGCACACTCAGCGCCCCATGCAATCCTGCACAACTGCCCAGGCGCCGGGAGCCAACACCGTGTCCGAGTATCCGAACCCTTATGTATCGAACGATCTCACTGGCCGCGTTGCACTTGTAACCGGCACCACCGCGGGCCTCGGGCGCCGCTTCGCATTGGTGTTGGCGAAAGCCGGCGCCAGGGTCGTTGTCACCGGACGCCGCGCGGACCGGCTGGAGGTACTTGCCAATGAGATTCGCGCTGACGGCGGCACCGCGCTGCCGCTGCGGCTGGATATGACGAGTCGCGAGAGCATCCGCTCGGTACTTGCGGATGCCGAACAGGCCTACGGGCCCGTAGACATTCTGGTGAACAACGCCGGCATCCCCGATGCGCAGCGCGCGCACAAGATGTCCGACGAACTCGTCGACGCTGTGTTCGACACCAATCTGCGCGGTCCATGGATCCTGTCCTGCGAAGTCGCCAAGCGGCTGATCGCAGAGAACAAGCCGGGCCGCATGGTCAACATCTCGTCGGTCGGCGCCTTCAACTACGGCGGCAATGGCGCGGCACTGTACTCAGTCACCAAAGCCGGCATCGTGCGCATGACCGAAGCGCTGGCCGTGGAATGGGCGCGCTTCAACATCAACGTGAACGCCATCGCGCCCGGTGCATTCATGTCCGAGATGATGGACGGCATGCTGCAGCGCATGGGCGACATCAGTCAGCATTTTCCGCGCAAGCGCGTGCTGGACCCTGCCCTGCTGGATTCCACATTGCTGTATCTGGTATCGCCGGCATCGGAAGCGGTGACCGGCACCTTCATCAAGGTGGACGACGGTCAGGGCTCGCGCTGATTGCCGCAATCCCTGCCCGACTGCACAAACAGAAGCCGTCCCAACAGAATGAGAGGGGGGTATTTCCATGAACGCTCAGGAAATCGCCACGTTGCGCGAACTGATGGAGTTCGAAGCCGCACGTACCGCACCGCCGGAGGGTTTTCCGCCCTTGCCGGACATCCCCGGGGGTCGTTACACAGACCCGCGCTTCTACGAACTCGAACAGGCGCATATCTGGCGCAAGTCGTGGTTGCTGGCGGGCCATATCGATGAAGTACCTGTGCCCGGAGCATTCCGGCTCTGGGAAACGGCTGGCCAGCCGGTGGTCATCGTGCATGCCGAAGACGGCGCAATCAACGCGTTCTACAACACCTGCAGCCATCGCGGCGCCCCCGTCGTCACGGAAGCCTCAGGCCAGCGCGCGCGGCTGACCTGCAGGTATCACGGCTGGAGCTACGGCCTGAACGGCAATCTGATTGCGATTCGTGACGCCGAGGACTACAGCAATCTCGATTTTTCCTGCCGCGGTCTGCGCAGCGTGCGTTGCGAACGCTTCGGCAATCTGATCTTCGTGAACTTCGACGACAACGCGCCTTCGCTGCTCGAATGGTTGGGGCCGGTCGCGAGAGAATGGGAGGAGTTTCAATTCGATCAGTGCCGGCTGGCCGCGCGGCACATCTTCGATCTGAACTGCAACTGGAAGATCGCCATGGAGGCCAACACCGAGGTCTACCACGTGCGCAGCATTCATCCGAAAACGGTGTCGCCGGTGCTCGACGATCGGCGCAACGTGAATACGCTCTATGCGAACGGACACAACCGGATGGTGGCGCCCGTCCCTGCTGCGATGCTCGATGCGCTGAAGGATCCGGCGACTGCACCAGAGGCCATGGCACGCCGTCTCGCCGGCGTGCGCAACGGCCGGCCGGAAATTGAAACTGTTGGTGAGATTGGGCGTACCTGCACCCAGTCCTATGGCATCTTCCCGAACTGGGTCTCGCCACTCAGTCAGTTCCAGATTCCACCGCTGCTGTTCTGGCCGAATGGCATCAACAAGTGCCGGCTCGAGACCTTCACGTTTGCGCCGGACTGGGGCAACGCCCCGCCGCCCGACAACTGGACAGAGAACAGTGGCGAGAAACTGATTCCGGTGCTGTTGGAAGACACCGAGTTCGGCGCCTGGATTCAGAAGTCAGTCGAGTCCTACGGCTTCCGCGGCGTGCCGCTGTCGTATCAGGAAGCGCGCATCTACCACTGGAATCAGTTTGCCGATCGCATGATTGGCGTAGCGAACATTCCGCCTGAACTGCGAGTGCAGCAGGTGATCGGCAACGAGTGGATCTGGCCTAGCGATCCAAGGGTGGCTCAGATGCGCCGCGGCGGGGCTGCCCTGACAGCCAAGTAGCGCAGTCACGACGCGTGACCCGCAAGGGCAGGCCACGCATCAGCGTGATAGTGGGCAGTGTGGTCGCTGCGCCTCGCAGGTCACTGCGCGTCGCAGTTCAGTGCGCGTCGCCGGTCAGCGTGCGACCGGGGAACTGCCGCGCGTACTCAGCCTCCGCCTCAGCCATCATGCGCTCGCCTTCAGCCTGACGCTGCGTGGCATCGACGATTACCGCCTGGTTGTCCTTCAGCTCCTTCTCCGCCCGCGTGACCGAGCGTTCTGCATCGGCCTTGTGCTGGCTGGCCTTGGTCGCGATGGCAGAGCCTCGATTCCACTTCTCGCCAAGCGACTGCGCCGCGCTGGCCTGCTCCATCATGCGGTCGCCCACGGTCGGCTCTGCTGGCGCCGAAGAACACGCCGCAAGTACGGCCACCCCAGCGAACACCACCAGCTTCTGCAGTCGACTTTGCATCGGGTCGTCCTGAGTCGGGAAATCAAGGGCTGCACATTAGCTGGTGCCTGAGCCAGATTCACTTGTAGCAAAGTCGTATGAACGTCACAGGTTGAAAAAAAGTGTGTCGCGAAGAACGCGGCACAAGCGCCTGGATGAGATGTAGCTCGCAACCTGCAGCGTCGCCAACGGTTAGAACGGGGTGGCGACATCTTGAGTCGCGCCCGCACACACATTTGTCCACAGATTGGGAGCAACACACATGAGCAACGAGAAGAACAGCCAAGCACCTGTCGAGCTTGGCGATCAGGCACTTGAACAAGCCAACGGCGGGCTCGGGTTGCTGGTGCCCGCGGTACAGAAGGTCCGTGAAGCAACGACGCGCCCGACCGGCGGGTTTAACGTCCTGCTCGGCGACGGCTCCGTGCGGGTGGCCGATGGCTCCGTGAAACTCGCTACTGACGGCTGACGGGCGACTGCGACCCGCAGGCACTGCAACCTGCTGGTCGACAGCGCACGGGGCAGACGCCACGCATGGACTGCGACTGCTGAACAGCCATCACCGCGCGCGCTACCCCGCACAGACCATGTAGGCTCCGGACCAGACACGGGGCGCAACAGCAGTGCGGGAGAGGATTGTTGGCCGACTCGATTTTCCGCCAGGAAGCGTTGTCCCGGATGGCCAACCCGGAGCGCCTCGACGCACAGGTGCAACTGGTTGACCGCGTCGACTGGCTCGCGCTCGGCGCATTCCTTGCGCTGGCAGCAGCGGCGTTGCTCTGGGCCGCTCTCACCTTTGCACCCGTGCGCATCGAAGGCGAAGGCATCCTCATCGATCGCGCCGGGCTCAGCGAAGTCGTCACTGCCGATGCGGGGCGCATCGCGTCATTCGCGGTGGCACCCGGCAACATAGTGGCGCGCGGCCAGGCTATCGCAACGCTGTCCGGCGCAGAACTGGATCGCGACCTCGCCGACACGCGTGCTCGGCTAACCCAGGCACACGCGCGGCTGGCGCGCCTTGCGTCGTTCCACGCCGATCAGCAACAGAAGGAGCGCGCAGCGAACGCGGAGCGCCTGGCGGGTATCTCGCGCACGCGCGATGAACTGCGCAAGCAACTCGTCTACCTCGACGAGCGTGCGCAGCGTGTTGCGGAGCTCGTACCGCGCGGCGTCGTGCGCCGCGATGCGCAGATCGACGCAGAGGCTGCCGCAGCGTCGGCGCGTGAGCGCATCACCAGCCTCGACTCACAGGCCGACCAGATTCGTCTTGCGGCGCTATCGCGCGAGGGCGAGAGCCGGCTGTCGCTGCTGGATGCGCGAAATGCCGTTGAAGACCTGGAACGCGAACAGACCCGCCTGCAGGCGCGACGCTCGGAGCGCACGATCGTGCGTGCGCCGCTGGCTGGCCGAGTCGTCGAAGTGAAGGCCGCCGCGGGCGACGTTATTGCTGCCGGTGCACCGCTCGCAACCATCGCCCAGGTCGGCCGCAATGGCGACCTGGTGGCGGTCATCTATGTGCCTGCCGGGGAAGGCAAACGCACGCAACAAGGCATGCCCGTAGAAGTTGCCCCTGCCACAGTGGAGCCTGCGGTCTACGGCCGCATTCGTGGCCGGGTGCTGTCGGTGTCGCCGCTGCCCGCAACCCGCGAAGGTATTCGGCGCACGTTGCGCAACGACCAGCTCGTGGAACAGCTATCAGCCGGTCGCGCGGTCGTGGAAGTACGGGTTGCGCTGGATGGCGACGCCGCGACGCCGACCGGCTTTGCCTGGACCTCTTCAGATGGGCCCGACAAGGGTGTCGGTGCGGGCACGCTGGCGCGCGCGCGCATCGTGATCGACCGTGTGCGCGTGCTGTCCTTCCTGCGGCCGAACAGCGCCTGATGCCCGCCCAGCAACAGCGAATGTGCCAGTGACAGAGACAGAGACAGAGACAGAGACAGAGACAGAGACAGAGACAGAGACAGCAACTTCATCAACCCTCCGCTCGCCGCCAAACCGGTTCGGCGCATTCCGGTTTGGCC
>CAMAVY010000079.1 GCA_945861675.1 Klebsiella pneumoniae
CGTACTGCATGCCAGGCAGTTCGACGTCGATGCCGAACAGTGGTTGCCCGCGCACGAGCGCGGCGTTGTCCACGCCGGTCACGCGCTGCCCGAGCAGGCGGTAATCGGGTGTGCGTTTGAATACCAGTTGGGCCACGTCGGGCACCGGCAGCCTGGCGGCCGCCGAAGCCAGCTCGCGGTACGCCGCGCGGCGGTTCGATGCGGCGTGCAGCACGTGGCTCTCAGCGGTTGTGCATTCGGCAGCGGGTACGCCCCAGCCACGGGCCGCAGCATTGATCAACATCACACGTGCGGTTGCGCCGGCCTGACGAAGCGGGTCCCACATTGTCGGAATTGACCGTGAGCCGCCGGCGAATTGCCTGCCGAAGCGCGCATCGATGGGCGCCTGTTCAACGCGTACATCGGCCCATGCCGCGTCGAGCTCCTCGGCAACGATCATCGGCAATGCGGTTTTCACGCCCTGGCCGATCTCGGGGTTTGGCGCGTAGATCAGGATGCCCTCGGCATCGATGCGCAGGAACGCGGCAGGTGCGAATGCATCGTTGCCTGCAGCGCCCGATGCACCAGTCGCAGTTCCTTCCGCCGCACCCGCTGGCGCGATTGCGTTGGAGACGCCAATGCCCAGCATCAGTCCGCC
The DNA here is from genome assembly GCA_945861675.1 of Klebsiella pneumoniae. Lineage (GTDB taxonomy): Bacteria > Pseudomonadota > Gammaproteobacteria > Pseudomonadales > Azotimanducaceae > CAMAVY01. The sequence continues at coordinate 638 of CAMAVY010000079.1, forward strand.
GCCAACGAGCCCGGTCAGGCGCAGAAACTGCCGGCGGTCGAACCGGCGAAGCTGGACAGCGCCATGCGTGCGCATGTCAGCAGGCGCGCGCTCGGTCTGTGCCTGCGCGGCGATTGCCTGTATTGCGCTGTCGCCTGTGAAGCTGGCGAAGTTCTCGTTGCCGACCTCTGGCGTGCTCATGACTTCACCGCCGCCGATGACTGGCCGGCCGCTTGGTGAATGGCTGCGCGAATGCGTGGATAGGTGCCGCAGCGGCAGAGGTTGCCCTGCATGGCGGTGTCGATGTCTGCATCGCTCGGCTGTGCTGTGCGTGCGAGCAGCGCGGCCGCACTCATCAGCTGGCCCGACTGGCAATAACCACACTGTGCAACGTCCAGATCGATCCAGGCCTGCTGCAGTGCATGCAGCTGTTCGCCGTTCGCCAGAGCCTCGATGGTCACGACCTTGCGCGCGCCGACATCGGCAACGCGGGTCACACAGGATCGTTGCGCCACGCCATCGATGTGCACGGTGCAGGCGCCGCACTGCGCCATGCCGCAGCCGAACTTGGTGCCGACCAGATGCAGCCGATCGCGGATCAACCACAGCAGCGGCATGTCGGGGTCTACGTCGTTCACCACCTGCTGAGTGCCGTTGATGTGCAGCTCGACTGTGTACATGGGTGTGCTCCAGCGTGATCGAACGAAGCGTCGATTGTATGCACGCGTGCGGGCGAGCACGTCTGCGCTACGCGGCCCGGCGAGTGCAGTTCACACGCGGCTTGCGAGTTGATCCTTTGCCTGCAGATCCCGCCCGTAGCTGCGCGAGCCAAGAAAGTAGTGCAGCGCGGCCCAGGTCCATCCCACCATGACCATGCACATCAATGCGTAGCGCATCGACTCCTTGCCGTAGCTCGCATGGAACGCATCTGAGAGCGCGCCGACCAGCGGTGGCCCGATGCTCATGCCGATCAACGTCGATGTGGTGAGCAGCAGTGCCGCCGCCTGTGCGCGCATGTGTGGTGGCGCCAGGCTCTGGATGTTTGCCAGCACCAGCGGCAGCGTGGCCGGCAGGAACGGCCCGACGAGCACAAGCAGGTAGATCATGCTGCGGTCCCACGCGTTGTAGTAGAGCAACGACACCACGAGGTGGCACAGCAGAAAGATGGACGGCAAGCGCAACGCCCAACGCACGTCGCGCGTGCTCAATCGATCGGACAACCAGCCGCCCAGGTAGTAGCCGACCATCGCCAGCAGGCCGGCGGCGAACGCAAGCGTGCCGATCTGACCGGGCCCGAGACCAAAGCTGCGCTCGAGGTACACCGCATCGAAGCCTTGTGCGGCCGCTACACACACCCAGATCGTGTAGCCAATCACGGTGTGGCGGAACGACGGCAGCTTGATGAGAAAGCGCAGCGTTTCTGTGAACGTGGTGCTGGGTGCTGCGGCGACGTTGGTCGTGACAGGTGCAGGCTGCCAGTAACCGCGTGTGGGTTCGCGCAGCGTGCGCCATACCAGCACCGCCAGCAGCACGCCTGGCACGCCGACAATCAGCAATGCCGCGTGCCAGCCAAACAGCTCGCGGCCCCAGCCGCCGATCAACGAGCCGATCGCCGCGCCCACGGGTAATTGAAAGGCAAAGATGGCGAAGGCGCGCGAGCGCCGTTCCGGCGGTACAAGGTCTGTGAGCATCGATTGCGATGCAGGACCACTGCCCGCTTCGCCCATGGCCACGGCGGCGCGTGCAAGTGCAAGCGAAAGAAAGCCAACCGCGGCCGCCTGGAGCATGGTCATGGCGCTCCAGAACGCGAGCGCAAGCGCGATCAGGCGTACACGATTGCTGCGATCGGCGAGCCGCGCGATGGGAATCTGCGACAGCGCGTAGAACACACCGAACGCAGGCCCGGTGAACACACCGAGTTGCCAGTCGCGCAGGTCGAGGTCGGCGGCAATCGGCACCAGCAGCAGGTTCACCACGCTGCGGTCGATCAGGTTGAAGGTTGCGACACCGAGCAACAGCCCAAGCGCATAGCGCGTGTAGGCCGGGCTGAACTCGCCCGCTTTTTTGGCTGTACTGTTGGCCGGATCGCCGAGTTCGGACGTAGCGGCGTCCGTCATGCGCAGCACGCGCGGCGTTCATTGATCGACATGCAGACTCCCCCCGAAGCCCTCGTTATTCGCGATGACGTTTACCCTATCCGCGGCCGCGCAGATACGGGCGTCAGACCGGCCACACCTCCGGCACCTGTGTCGCCAGCCAGCGCAGCAGATGTGCATTGACCTCGCGCGGCTTCTCCTGCGCCATCCAATGTCCGGTGTCGACAATGGCTTCCTGCAGATTGCGACACTTGGCGCGCATGGGCTTGGCGAGATCGGAGACCAACGTCTCGCACACCGTGTCGTAGCGCGCGTGCAGAAACAGCACCGGCATGTCGAGCACGCCGTCATTGACGACCGAACGCGCGTACTCGGCATTGCGCGCGTGGTTCATGTAGTAGGCGTCAGGACCGACGAAGCCGCTGCTGGTCAGCGCAGCGGTGTAGCGTGCGGCGTCTTCCTCGCTCAACACATCGTCATCGCGTGGCAGCGAAGGCGGTTCGGACGCGCCGCCGAACCAGCCGCCCGACTGGCGCGTGAATGCCGTGCCTGCGGGTTGTCCGACGGCATCGGGCGAGCCTTTGCGGAACAGCAGTCGCACTGCGTTGTCGATGTTCGCTTCCATGGCAGCCACCGCAGCAGGGAACGACTCTTCGTAGTAGCGCATGTAGTCCCACTGGCCCACAGGAAACTCGGCCTCCGGGTACATCTGCCGGTCGATCAGCGGCAGCACGGCATCGAGCCCGCGTTCCAGCCCGTAGTAGGGCACGCACAGGCTCGCGACGGCCTGGCAGTGTTCTGGATGATGTGCGGCGATGTTCCAGACCGTGGGTGAGCCCCAGTCGTGGCCGACCCACACTGCGCGCGTTCGCCCGAGCGCCGCCAACAGCCGCAGCATGTCGCCGACCACGTGCTCCTGGGCATAGTCCGACAGTTGCTTGTAGTGGCTGCTGCGGCCGTAGCCGCGCATGTCTGGCGCAATGGCGCGAAAACCCAGTGCTGCGAATGCCGGCAGCTGGTGCCGCCAGCTCCAGGAGAGTTCGGGCCAACCGTGCACAAAGATCAGCAGCGGGCCTGCCTCTGGCCCGCAGGCCAGATAGAACTGCGTGTGTTCTGCCGTACGAAGGCAGTGTTCGGTGATGGGATGGCTTGCGGGCACGGCCTGCTCCGATGTGATGGTCGGTCGGCATCCTGCCAAGCTTGCTGCCCACAGGGAATGGATACTTCTCTGCACAGATTGAGTGCCGACCAGAATGCGTGCTGTGGTGCCGGTCGGGTTGATGCCGTCCACCATTTTGCCGCCTGTCAATTTGTCACCGACCATCCTCGTCGTGGAAGACGAAGCTGCTATCGCGGCCAACATCGAGTACGCGTTGCGCACTGACGGTTTTGCCGTGGTGCATGTGACGCTGGGCGCCCATGCATTGGCCAGGCTGGCCCGTGACGACATCGCAGCGTTTGTGCTGGACGTCGGTCTTCCGGATATCAACGGCTTTGAATTGTGCAAGCGCATCCGGCTGCAGTCGCAGGTCCCGGTGTTGTTCGTCACGGCGCGTGGCGATGAAGTAGACCGTGTCGTTGGGCTGGAGATCGGCGCAGACGACTATGTGGTCAAACCGTTCAGCCCGCGCGAGCTGGTGGCACCCGTGAAGACGATTCTGCGGCGCGTGCAGCCACGGGCAATGCAGACCACGCATGAAGCAGCTGCGCCCTGGTTCGTTGTCGACACTGCGCGCGCGCGGGTTCGCTTCATGGCGGTGGACCTGGACCTGACACGCTTCGAGTACGTGCTGCTGCAGCGCCTGCTCGACGAGCCCGATCGGGTGTTCACGCGCGATCAGCTGCTGGTGGATATCGCGGCAGCGCCTGCGAGCATGGCGCGCACCGTAGACACCCAGGTGAAGACGCTGCGCGCAAAGCTGCGCGAGGTCGCGCCGCACCTTGATCCGATCGGCGCGCGCCGTGAACGACGGCTTCCTGTTCATCGGTCTGACGTTTATGGTGTTCGTGCTGTTCGTGCTGTTCGTGCTGTTCGTGCTGTTCGAGCTTGTGGCCGCGCTGCGCCTGCACGGCATGCAGTACGCGCTGGTTGGTGTGGCGCTGGCGGTGTTCTTCCTGTTGCTGTTTGCGCAGCGTAGTGCGGGCGATTCTGTTCTCGCTGTACCTGATCGGGTTGTATGGCGCTTTGTATGTGCTGCTGCGCTCGGAAGACTTTGCGCCGTTGCTGGACGCGCTGCTGGTGTTCGCGGTGCAGGCGGTCACCATGGTGCTGACGCGGCGCATGGACTGCAGCCGGATTGGCGAAGCGCGCGCGCAATCCGCAGAATCCGCAACCACCTGAATTCGATGGAGCACTGCGCGCATGACGATCCCCTTGGGCTGCTTGATGGAGACGGGGTTGCTTGAAGGCCCCGTTGCGCAGCGCCGCAACCTTGCGCAGCGCGCCATCGATGCAGGCATCCGCCACACCTTCACTGCCGACCACGTCAGCTTCCACACCGGGCTTGGCATGGATGGCTTGCTGCGCGCAGGCATGGTCAGCGCACTGCACGACGAACTGGAAGTGCATGTGGGCGTGTATCTGCTGGCGCTGCGTCATCCGTTGCCCGTGGCACGGCAGATCTGCGAACTGGCGAACTCCGCACCAGGTCGATTGGTGCTGGGCGTAGGCGTGGGCGGTGAAGATCCGCATGAGTTCGAGGTCTGCGGCGTGAACCCGAAGACGCGCGGCAGGCGCACCAGCGAATCGCTGGCCGTTCTGCGGCCGCTGCTGGCCGGCGAAACGGTCACGCACCATGGCCGCTTCTTCGACATCGATGCTGCGAAAGTGAAGCCCATTCCGAATCCGGCGGTGCCGATTGTGATCGGTGGTCGGTCGCCCGCCGCGCTTGAACGTGCGGCGTGTTACGGCGATGGCTGGCTGGGCATCTGGGTCGATGGACCGCGGTACGCCGCCACCCTGACGCAGTTCAACGAACTTGCTGCCAAGCATCAGCGCAGCCATGTGCCGTGGCGGCACGGCATGCAATTGTGGTCCGCTGTCGACAACGACCGCGCAAAGGCGCGGGCGCGGCTGGCCGCGCGCATGGAGAACATGTACCGCATTCCGTATGAGCGTTTCGAGCGCTACGCGCCTGCGGGCAGTGCCGAGGAGGTGGCCGCGTTTCTGCGCCCGCTGATCGCAGCGGGATGTCAGTACTTCAACCTTGTTGCGGTGGCCGATACCACCGAGCAGATGATCGACGACATGGCAGCCATTCGTGAGGCGTTGGAGAAGCCCTGATCCAACAGCGCAGGCTCAATGTCGCGCTGCTCCTTCATTTGCCAGCGGCTTCAAGCGCACGCAGATTTTCCTCATGCCCTTTCCGCGTGAGGCTGTACAGCGCCAGGACGGCCAGCATCGTCATCCACAGCGCGAGGATGGTCGGCACGTAGAGCGCGCCCAGTCGCCAGGTAGTCTCTGCGGAAACGTGTGTTGCATCGGCACCGGTCTGCAGGCCAGCGATGGTGATCACGTAGCCGGCCAGGATCACGCCGAGCCCATTGACCATCTTGCCGATGAAGGCCGAGGCCGCGAAGAAGATGCCTTCGGAACGGCGCCCGGTCTTTACTTCTGCCTGCTCGACGAGGTCCGCCATCATGGCGCCGGACAGAATGCCGTAGCAGATGATCAGCCCGACATCGATCATGGTCGTGAAGAACACGAACCAGAACACCAGTTCGTCGGTGTTGGGTGGCAACACATGTGTCATGCGCAGCACGATGGGTACGGGCGAGCCGATAAAGGCCAGCAGCCCACTGATGATGGCACCGCGCTTCTTGCCGATTGTGCGTGACAGGAATGGCGCCAGCAGCGCGCCGATGATGGCGGAGCCGAACACGCCCATCGTGATCACGCTGATCTGCTGGCTGCTGAAGCGCCAGAAGTAGGTGTACAGGATGAACGCCATGCCCGCAGAAAGCCCGGATGCGATCGAGCCGAAGATGGCCGATGCGAACAGCGCAATGAACGAGCGGTTGGACAGCGTCTCGAAGATTTCCTTGAAGATCTTCGCCGGCGTCAATGTGCGTGCAGGCGGTGCGGGTCGCATGTGCGCGATGCGCGAATGTGTACCCAACGATGCCGTGAGCATTGAAATCAGAATCAGCCCGGACGCGATGAGGCCATAGGTGTGATACGCCTCGCGATTGAACTGGCCGTTGGGAATGGCTGCCGTGGCGAACAGAGGAAACAGCACGCCGAACATGAACACCGACATGAAGTTGCCGCCGGTCCAGCCGAAGTAGGAGCTGAACGCCTGCAACGTGCTGCGCTGGTCGTAGTCCTTCGTGAGTTCGGGTGCCAGCGATGCCAGCGGAATCTCGTAGAACGAGAACGAGATTCGGATGGCCGCGAGCGTGCCGAGCAGATACCAGAACGTGGCCGTGTTCGATAGGCCGACTGGCGGGCTCCAGACCAGGAAGTAGGCGGCAGTGATTGGCACGATCGCCGCGTAGATGAATGGATGACGGCGACCCCAGCGCGAGCGGAAGTTGTCGGACCAGTAGCCGATGATCGGATCCGAGATTGCGTCGAGACACAGCGCGATGGTGAGTGCGAGGCTGACCAGCCGCGCATCGAGGCCCACCACCTGGCTGTAGAACAGCAACAGAAAGTAGGCGAGGCCATTGTTTCGGACGCCGATCGCAACAGATCCGGAACCGAACGCGATCTTGGTCCAAAGCGAAGGTGGGGTGCCTGCCAGAGTCTGTGGTGCCGCGCTGATGGCCGTCTCTGCTGCTGCGTTCGCTGTGGTGCTGTGCATGCTTCGCCCCGATGCCCTGCGTACGACACCTATGTTGGAAAATGTGTTGGAAAGTGCGCTGTGCACGCGCGCCACAAGTCAGCTGCGCGATACCCCCAGGACCGACGCTAACGACTTTCGTCATCGACGGCCATCGCCTGCGTGCAGATAAAGTGCTGCGGCGGCGTCTGGTGCCGATTGCGATTGACCTGCCGCAGCGCCAGACTCGACGCAACCATCGGGCGAGGTTGTTCATGCGCATCATCGACGTCGACGCACACGTACATGAACCCGTGGATTGGTTGGCGCACGCTGACCCCGCGCTCGCAGCGGCGCTCGGGCCACCGGCGCGCTTCATCGATATCGCCGCATCGCTGTTCGGTGTGAACAATCCTGCGGTGGCGCAACTGCCTGCGCAGCAACAGCCAGGCACGCCTTGGGATACGGTGTTGCCGGGCTTCGTGCAGCACCTCGAGATGACGGACAGCCGTCAACCCGATCGCCAGAGCGGACTGGCCGGCGATCCGTTCTGCGACGCCGCTGCGCGCGTGAAGCTGTGCGATGCAGAGGGCATCGACGTGCAGTTCCTGAACCCGTCGTTCCTTGTCAATCCCATCATTCAGGCCGCGCGCGCACGGCGACTGGACCTGATCCCGCGCATCCGCCAGACCTGGAACCGCTGGGCGATGGATCTGGTGTACGGCCACACGCACCGGTTGATGCCGGTCACGCAACTGGATCTGAGCGATGTGCCCGGCGCCATTGCCGAGATGACGCGGATGCGCGCGCTGGGCAGCCGCAGCTTTGCGATCAGCGAGTCGCCGGTCGGCGTCGGTCGCGGTGCGCCAGGTAGCCATGGCGCACTGCCGCGTTCGTTGACACACCCGGACTTCGAGCCGTTGTGGTCCGCCGCCGAAGACCTGGGCATGGCGGCGATTGCGCATGTGGGCTTCTCGCGCGAGCGCATTCAGTTCGGTTGGGCCAACAATGGCGCGAACGACCTCACGACCTACAACCTGCTGAACATGGTGATCGCACCGCAGCTCGGTCCGCAGTTGCTGCTGGGCGCGCTGGTGTTCGACGGTGTGCTTGAGCGCCATCCGAAGTTGACGGTGGTGGTGGAAGAAGTGGGCATCACATGGCTGCCGCATCTGCTCAGTGTGCTCGACCATGCGGTGGGGCGCGTCTTGCGCCAGCAATTGGAGGCGCATCAGCAACTGGCAGACGGCGAATTCAGACCGAACTTCGCGGGCACGGCCTACAAGCTGCCGCTATCGCCTTCCGAGTATCTGCAGCGTCAGGTTACGGTCACGCCACTGGTGGTGAACGAGCCGCTGCGTCCCGTGCTCGATTGCGTGCCACCAGAGATGTTGTGCTTCTCGAGCGACTATCCGCATGTGGAAGGCACGGCGTCTGCCGTGGCCATCTGCGAACGCCAGCTTGCCGATTGCTCCGCGGACGTGCGTGAGGCGTTCTACGGAAGCCTGGCGCGCCGGATCGGTCTGTAATTCAGCAGGCGAAATTCTGTACGCGCGTCAGGAACTGCAGGACAACGCCGAACAGCCCGCCTTGTGTCGCGCCCACTCCGGACGTCGACCGGCGAGGTCTTCGTGCTCGGGCTGCTCGTCGTAGGGCTTCTGCATCATCTGCAGCAATCGCTCGAGCATCGCCGTGTCGCCGTTGGTTGCGTCATCGATGGCGCGCTGGGCCAGCCAGTTGCGCAACACGTACTTCGGATTCGTGCGGTTCATGCGTTGGATGCGTTCCGCGTCCTGTTCGCCATCCTGTTCGCCGTCCTGTTCGCCGTCCTGTTTGCCATCGGATTGCACGCGCTGCGCCCAGCGCTGCAGCCATGCGCGCAGCTGTGCCGCGGTTTCGGCGCCAGGGCCCGTACCGCTGTAGAAGGCTTCGTGCAGCGGTGCCAGCACTTCGGTGTCGTTGCCCGTGCGTGCGGCCTGTGCCACGTCGACTTGCGCAAGCCGGCGAAAGAACAGCGTGAAGTCGCATTCTTCCAGTTGCAGCAATGGCCACAGCGTTGCACCCAACGCATCTTCGGAGGCTTCGGCATCGCCGCCCGGCGTTGCAGCATCGGGCGATATCAGCCGCACGCCGAGCTTGTCAGCCATCATCTGCTGGAAGCCAGCGTTGAACGTATCGGCATAGCGCTGCAAGGCCTGCTGCAGTGCGTCTGCATCGTCCAACACGGCGTTCAACGCGCTTGCCAGCCGCGTGAGGTTCCAATGTGCAATCTGCGGCTGCCGGCCATAGCAGTAGCGGCGACCGCCTGCATCGGTGGTGTTCGGCGTCCAGTTCATGTCGACGCCTTCCAGCCAACCGTAGGGGCCGTAGTCGATGGTGAGGCCAAGCACGGACATGTTGTCGGTGTTCATCACACCGTGCACGAACCCGCAGCGCATCCAATGCACCATCAGCTGCGCGGTGCGTTCACACAGTTCGGTGAACCATGCGATTGCGCCATCGCAATGCGGATAGTGCTGCGCCTGCACGAAGTCCATCAGCTGACGGAGCAACTCGGGCTCGTCTTGCGCGGCCAGAATTTCGAAGTGCCCGAAGCGCGTGAAGCTGGGTGCGACGCGACAGACCACGGCGCCGGGCTCCGGCGCCGCATGGCCGTCGTAGAACATGTCGCGCACGACTTGATCACCCGTGCCGACGAGGCTCAGCGCGCGCGATGTCGGAATGCCCAGATAGAACATGGCTTCGCTGCACAGAAACTCGCGGATCGACGAGCGCAGTACTGCGCGACCGTCGGCGGTTCTGGAGTAGGGCGTTGGCCCCGCACCTTTCAGTTGCAGTTCCTGGCGCAAGCCTGCGCGATCGATCAGCTCGCCCAGCGTGATGGCGCGGCCATCGCCGAGTTGCGCCGCCCAGTTGCCGAACTGGTGGCCACCGTAGCGCGACGCGTACGGGCGCATGCCTGGGGCGAGGGCGTTGCCCGCCAGAATGGCTTCGCTCAGATCGCCGTGCAGCGGGCGCTGCAGGCCAAGCGTGTCAGCGAGGGCGTCGGACCAGGCCAGCAATTTCGGAGCGCGCACTGGTGTGGGCTCGGTCGGCGTGTAGATGGCACCGCGCACCTGGCGGGGCCGGTTCAACGTCTCCGGATCGGCCGGCAGGCTGCGCACCAGCAGGTCATGGAACTGCGCTTCATGCAGTGGCCGATTGGCCTCGGGGCCCGCATGGTTGGTCGCGCTGGCAGGTCTGTGGGGAGCGTTCATCAGCAGTGCTATCCGGTGTGCAGGGTGACGGGACAAGGACGTCCACTTGCGTTCCGGGCATACGGGCGGCTTGTGGGCGACGAGCGTCCAGCCTAGCCTGCCGGGCGATCGGGCGCGATGTGTTGCGCGCCGCCATGATTTCCGAGGCAGCAGAGCCAATGCCGAGCAGCAATCCCAGGTTCACGCGCACGCTCGGCGTACTCACGTTCTGTCAGTTGCTGTCGGTCAGCGGCACGGTGCTGGTGATGACCGTGGGTGGTGTGATCGGCAGTGCACTTGCACCGACGGCAGCGCTGGCAACGCTGCCGATATCCATCATGGTGGTGGGCACGGCGTCGGCGACATTGTTTGCGGCCATGTTGATGGCACGCATCGGCAGGCGCTGGGGTTTCATCATTGGCGCCGGCATTGCGCTGCTGGGCGCGGGCATTGCGGCGCTGGCACTGCTGCGCAGCGAGTTTGCGCTGTTCTGCGTAGGCATTGGCCTGGTGGGTGTGAATGGCGCATTCGTACAACAGTATCGATTCGCCGCGGCTGAGAGCGTTGCGGCTGATCGCGCCGCGAATGCGATCTCAACCATTCTGTTGGGTTCAGTCGGCGGTGCGTTGCTCGGGCCCTGGTTGGCGACGCTTGGGCTCGGGGAGTCGGTGCAGCCCGCAGCTGCGGACTATCTTCCGGCGATCGGTGCGCTGGCGGCCCTGCAGCTGTGCATCGCGGTGCTGATGACGCGCCTCGACGTGACCGAAGCGGTCGCCCCGGCGGGACCCGAACGCGCCTTGGCACGTCCGTTGGGCGAGGTAGTGACGCAGCCGCGCTTTCTCGTTGCGGTACTCGGCGGCGTGGTGGGCTACGGCACCATGACGTTGATCATGACCGCGACGCCATTGAGCATGCACATGGAGCATGGCTTCTCGATGCATGACACCGCGTGGGTAATTCGCAGCCACGTGCTGGCCATGTATCTGCCGTCGTTGATGTCGGGGACCTTGGTCAATTGGTTCGGCGCGCCGCGACTGATGCTGACCGGCGCGGCGGTGACTTCGGCGGCGGTCGCGGTGGGTCTGATGGGGCAGAGCGTGGCGCACTTCTGGTGGGCCATGGTGCTGCTGGGCGTGGGCTGGAACTTTCTGTACGTGGGCGCCACAACACTGTTGATGCAGACCTATCGCGACAGCGAGCGGTTCAGCGCGCAGGCCGTGAACGAATTCAGCGTGTTCGGCAGCTCTGCGTTGGCCTCACTGCTGGCCGGATCGCTCATCCACCTGTACGGCTGGGACCTGTTGCTGCTGGTGGCACTGCCGGCGCTGGCGCTGGTGGCGCTGGGTTTGTGCTGGTTGCTGCTGGCAGACCGCGTTCGTGCCCGCGCGTCAGCGTCCTGACACGCAGCGCCGCACTCAGCCGCGCACCAGCAGGTCCTGCAGCTGGATGATCGCGGTGTTCGCGCGCGCCAGATAAGCTGCCATGACCAGCGAGTGATTGGCCACGAAGCCAAAGCCGTCGCCGTTCAGGATCATCGGACTCCAGATCGTGTACTGGGTTGGCTCCAGCTCCTGAATGATGTTGGTCATGCTGACGCTGGCGTTCTTGTTCGCGAGCACGTCCTTGAAGTCCACCTGCGCTGCCTTGAGCAGATGGATCAGCGCGTAGGACTGACCGCGCGCTTCATAGAACACGTCGTCGCGGTGGCTCCAGGGCGTCTTCTGCACGCGTTGTCCGGGTCGCGGTGTGGACTGCCGTGCGCCGGGGTCACCGGCCAGGTCGATATCCGGTTGGTCTTTGCCAACGCTCTGACTGAGTTGTTGTGTGAGCGCGCCGAGACGCTTCTGTACCAGCGCCAGCCACTCTGCAAGGTTGTCAGCGCGGGCGTAGAACTGCGCATCGGTGGCATCGTTGTCGGTCAGCCGCACGAGATAGCTCTGCAGATGCTGGGCGCCCTTGTCGTACTCGCCCTCGGCAGATGGAAAGGCCCAGCTTTCAGTGTCGATTGCGTACTGTCCCTGTACGACCAGCAGGTCCTCATCTTCTACCGACTGTGATTGTGAGCGGCTCCAGTCATTGCGCATCACAAGTGCAAAGTCGCGCAATTGCAGCACCATGCCTTCTTCAAACGCCGGCATGTTGTCCAGCCAGACGCCGGGCGGAAAGATGTCGTTGGCGGTGAAGCCGCCGGGTTTGTCGAGCAGACGCTCGGTGAGCGTGATGGCCGTCACCGTGCTCACATAGCCGACGACGGGCTTCTGTTGCGCTGCCTTCGCGTAGGCCGTTGAGGCCGCAACCGGATCGAATGCGTCGGGTTCCGAGCTCCAGTAGATGCCGAGCAGCAATGTGACCAGCAGATACGTGCCGAAGGTCGCTGCCACGCCCAGACCGACGTTGCGCATTTTCACGTTCAGATTCATGCGTTCGTTCTCGCGCTAAGCCTGCACGTCATGGACAGGTTTCCTGCAGCACACTGCATACCGGAAGGACCACCTCGACGCGGGAACTACCAGCAAAGAGGAGCGTGATCGGAATGCGCGCGTCGTTGGCAAAACTACCTTTGAGCCGAAACAGCATGAGATGCAAACCGCCTGGAGCAAACTGCACGCTGCCATGTGCCGGGATGCTAACAGAGTCACGTTTGCGCATTCGTGCCATGCCGTTCTGCATTTGGTGGCTGTGAATCTCTACCTGCTCGGCGTTCGGGCTGCGTGCGCCCACCAGCACCAGTGCTGTGTCGGATGTGTTGTTCAGCGTGAAGTACGCCGACGTGACCGGTTGGCCAGCCGGCAGCCCGCGAACGAATCCCTTGTCGATGCGCAGCGCGCCAGCTGGAAGCGGTTGCTCTGCCTTCGCCGCTGCGGCCCAGGCGGTCGCGTGCGAACCCGTGAAGATGTGCTGGCCGATGCCGATGCCCACCAGCAGCAGTACAAGCGCACGGGCGCGCAGCCGGCGCGGGGTCTGCGGACGGATTGGCCGGTGTTGCATCAGCAGGTCTCGCAGGTCGTGGTTTCGTGGCTGGGCGTGTTCACGCGGGTAGTCGTGGTGGCGATACCGGGCTGGCGTGCGCGAACAATCTCGGCCCGTAACCGTCCGCCCGACCCCTTGTTGAGTTGTTGGTAGATCCAACGCCCTTCATCGTCGCTTCTGGCGCGGATCTGGACGAACGCGTTCGCACGTTTGGCATCCGTACCCGCCTGCAGCAACGTGCTGCTGAGTGCACTGCTGCGCAGGTTCAGTTCGCGTGGATCCAGTGCGATGGACCGGGTTTGTGCGGCGGCGGCAAGCCGCAGACGTTCCTTGAGCGGGGCGATGCCCAGATGCTCCGGGTCCACGGCCGCGGCCCGCTCGAGCAGTTGCCTGGCCTGCTGCTGATCGAGCCGGCGCAGCGCTGCATCGGCCAGCGCCAGGTAGACCTCGGCAATGCGCTCACGGCCGCGGAATACAGCTTCTACTGTCTCGGGGTGCGTCGGCTCGAGGGCCAGGGCGTTCTGCAATTTTTCCAAGGCGCTCTGCAAGGTCTCCAAGGCATTGTTGCCGGCTGGGGAGCTGAGCGACCGGCCGTCAATCTGTAGCGCGGCTTTCGCGAGCAGGCGCTTTACTTCATCTGACTGCGGCGCCGCTTCGGCCGGGGCAGCCATAGCTCTGTCGGCGGGTGTTACAGCGGCTGGCGGTGCCGCGGTAGTGCAACCCGCGAGCCCTGCGACCAGGCTGAGACCGACCATGCAGTACGCGCAGTTGAGCAGACAGCGGACAATCCATGATGAGCGATCATTCAACATATCGGCTTTCGGCAGATCGGCTTTTGAAGCGCGGGCAGGGCGCCTTGGTGAGGAGGCGTGAACTTGCAGTGGGCAGCCGCACTCGAAGCCGCGATGATCGAGTATTGGCTACGGACGCGTCGAGACAAATGCGAATGCAATTGCGCCATAGGTCGGCCAGCGGTTGTTCGGAAGCAGGCCGTGTTGCGTCGCGCGTGCGTGGGCCGCGTTGGCCGCTCAGGTTGATCCGGCTGCTGTTGTGGCTGGTGGTCTGCGGAGCTGCACCGCTGCTGAATGCGCCGCTCAGCGCCGAGGTGTTATCTGGCAGCGCCGCATTGGGCGGTCAGCCGGAATTCCTGCGTGCCGAAGAGGCGTTTGTGCTGTCCACCAGAATGGACGGCGGCACGCTTATCGCCAGCTGGCGAATTGCCGACGGCTACTACCTGTATCGCAGCAGAACCACACTGACTGCAGAAGCGGGCAGCGATGTGCGCGTGGGCGCGGCGCAGTTCCCGTCGGGCAAGCACAAGACCGATGAGTACTTCGGCGACATGGAGGTGTACTACCACGAACTGCGCGTGCGGCTGCCACTGCTGGCCGGGTCTGCCGGCAAACGCTTGAAGATTACCTACCAGGGCTGCGCAGACGCGGGCCTGTGCTACCCGCCGCAGACAAAGTGGTTCGTGTTGCCCGCGAAGCTGCCGGCAGCGGTTGCGGGGTCGGGCCGTAGCAGCGGCAGTAGGGTTGAGGCGCTTCCCGCGGCTTCGACATCCGGCGCGGCAGCCGCGGCCGCCCATGACACGGCGGTGACGTCGGCGGTGATGCGTTCTGATGCGCCTGTGGCGACATCGTCAGCTGCGTCTGGGTTTACGTCTGGGGTTGCGCCAGGGGTGACGCCATCGATCGCGTCGCCCAGTGTTCTGCCGGCATTCAACGCTGCTGTGTCGGCAGGCGACGTGGCCGGTGCCAATGCGTCGGAGGAACAACATCTGGCAACGCTGCTTGCAGGCGGCAGTGTGTTCACGGCGCTTGCACTTTTTTTCCTCGCCGGCATCGGCCTTGCCTTCACGCCTTGCGTACTGCCGATGGTGCCGATTCTCTCCAGCATCATTGTTGGCGATGAGCTGCGCGCGCGTGCAGGGCCAGCCGGGTTGAGTGGTTCAGCTGCGCTGAGTGGTCCAGTTGCGGCGAACGGGCAAATAGCCACGGGCGTTGCGGATTCCCGCCTGTCCACCCGCGGCCGCGCCTTAGCGCTGTCGTTGGCCTATGTGCTCGGCATGGCACTGACCTACGCCGCGCTGGGCACGGTTGTTGGCCTGTTTGGCGGCACGCTGAACCTGCAGGCACATTTTCAATCGCCACCGGTACTCATCGGGTCTGCGCTGGTGTTCGTGTTGTTGGCGCTGTCGATGTTCGGGCTGTACGAGCTGCAACTGCCGTCGTGGCTGCTGCAGCGTCTGAATGCGCTGAGTTCACGCCAGCAGGGTGGACGGCTGTTGTCGGTGGCGGTGATGGGTGCGTTGTCTGCACTGATCGTGTCGCCCTGTGTTTCGGCACCGCTGGTGGGCGCGCTGATCTATCTGTCGGGCACGGGCGATGCGTTGCTGGGCGGCAGCGCCTTGCTTGCGCTCGGGCTGGGGATGGGGCTGCCGCTGCTGGTCGTAGGCGTGGGTGGCGCAAGTGTGCTGCCGCGTGCCGGTGCCTGGATGGAGCAAGTAAAGGCCGTGTTCGGCGTACTGCTGCTGGGTGTTGCAGTGTGGTTGGTTGAACGCATTGTTCCCGGCCCGGTCACGCTCGCGCTTTGGGCTGCGCTGTGCATTGGTGCGGGCGTGTACCTGGGCGCGCTCGACCTGCATGCCATGCGAGACGATGGCATTCGACGCAGCGGCGTGGCGCGGCTTGCGCAGGCAGTGGGCGTCACGGTGCTGGTGTGGGGCGTGCTGCTTGCGGTCGGCGCGGCCAGCGGCGCATCCGATCCGTTGGCACCGCTAGGCAAGCTTGCCAGCGAGCGCGGGCCGGCTGGCGCGGTGCCGGCGTCCCAACCGCAATTCGTGGAAGTGCGTGGGCTCAAGCAGGTCGAAGCAGCCATTGCCGCTGCACAACGCAGCGGCCGCCCGGTCATGCTCGATCTGTACGCAGACTGGTGCATTGCCTGCAAGGTGATGGAGCGGCAGGTGTTTCCCGATGGCGCCGTTGCGGCAGCGATGTCGCAGTTCACGCTGCTGCGCGCCGATGTCACGGCCAACAGCGACGAAGACCGCGAGTTGCTGGCGCGCTTCAAGCTGTTTGGCCCGCCAAGCATGCTGCTGTTCGATGGTGCAGGGCGCGAGCGCGAGGAGTTCCGCATTCAAGGCGAGAAGTCGGCGAGTGAACTCAGCGCCCACCTGCGTCGATTTCTCGCCAGCAGTTGAGGCAGACTGCCCGCCCGTCTGTGATCGGAGGCGCGCATGGCGCATCTGCTGGTGCTGAATGGCCCCAATTTGAATCTGCTCGGCACGCGCGAACCTGCGGTGTATGGCCACACCACGCTGGCGGACATCGAACAACGCCTGCGTGATGGTTTTGCCGAACATCAGGTGGTGTGCTTCCAGAGCAATTCGGAAGGTGCGCTGATCGATCGCATTCAGGCGGCGCTGGCCGAAGGTGTGCAGTTCATCGTCATCAATCCGGGTGGCCTGACACATACGAGCGTTGCGTTGCGCGATGCGCTGCTGGGCGTCGCCATACCGTTCATTGAGGTGCACCTGTCTAACCCGCATGCACGCGAGCCGTTCCGTCGCCATTCGTACCTGAGTGACGTGGCCAAGGGTGTGATCTTCGGGCTCGGACCCATTGGCTATGAGCTGGGCGTGCGGGCAGCGCTTGCGGCGCTCAAGGGGTAAAGCTTGCGGCGCTCAAGGGGTAAAGCTTGCGGCGCTGAAGGGTTGAACAGAGGCTGAAGAAATGCGCCCCGAACCGCAACGCTTCAGCGTGCGGCTGGCCATCAAAAGGAACACGGCATGACGACTGAAAGCAGTGCGGAGGATGAGCTGAAGAATGCCATGCTGGTGGGCCGCATCGATGCTGCCGCCGTGCGCCTGGTCGCGCAGTTGGCGGACCGTTATGGTCTGCTGGAAGTTGAAGTGCGTGACGGCGATCGGAGCATTCGTATCCGGCGTGCGGCGCACGCGACCGAAGCCGGCGTGGCGCCGCCAACGGCTGCGTCCAGCGCGACGCACCGTAGCGACGGGCAACGTGCGGCTGCCGTTCAACCTGTTGCAACCGCGCAAGCTGCCGGGATGGCGCAGCCAACGGGCGTGTTGATCCGCGCGCCGATGGCCGGCACGTTCTACCCCGCGCCCGCGCCGGGGCAGCCGGTGTTCGTCGATGTTGGCAGTGCACTGCAGATGGACACGGTGGTCTGCATCATCGAGAGCATGAAGATGATGAACCGCGTGGAGGCGGAGCAGATCGGGCAGATTTCAACGGTGCTCGTGAGTAACGGTGCACAGGTGCAGGTGGGTCAGCCATTGTTTGCGCTGCTGCCGTGAGTGGTCAGACGTACTGGCAATTGGAATTCCCACTGTCTGCGGCCGACATGCAGGCTGTGGAGGAGTTGCTGTGGGCGGCCCAGGCGCTGAGCGTCAGTGCGATTCCGGATGCACGGGCACCTGATCTGTTCGAACCTGATCCGGGTGCCACGCCGTTGTGGCAGCAGGTGCGTGTGCTGGCGCTGTTCGCCGATGTGGTCGCTGCGGAATCCGCGCGCGCTGTGCTTGCAGCGCAGCTTGCCGATCCGCCAACGTTTCAATTGGGGTGTGTGGTGGAGGCCGACTGGCAGCATGCGTGGCGCCAGCATGTAAAGCCTGTCTGCCTGGGTGGTCATCTGTGGATCTGTCCAACGGGCGCGCGCACGCCGCAGATGGGGCCGCACGTTGTGCTGCTGGATGCTGGACTGGCATTTGGCACGGGCGCGCATGCGACTACCTCGTTGTGTCTCGAATGGCTGGCCGCGGAAGCCGTGTGCGATACGAGCTCTGCGCTTTGCGGAGCGCACTCGGCGCTCTCTGGAGCGCGCGTAATCGATTTCGGCTGCGGCTCCGGCATTCTCGGCATCGCGGCGCTGGTGCTGGGCGCGGCCTCGGTGCAGGCGGTCGACCATGATCCGCAGGCGCATCGCGCCACTTGCGACAACGCGCTGAACAATGCGGTCAGCGAACGGCTGCATTTGGTGGATGCGGAAGATCTGCTGCCCGCGTCTGCGGATGTGCTGCTGGCGAACATTCTTGCCGGCACTTTGATCGAGCTTGCGCCGTTGCTGCGCAGTCTGGTTGCAGAACGGGGCCGGCTGCTGCTCTCCGGTGTGCTGGCGACGCAGGCCGACGGTGTGATGGCGGCGTATCCGGAGTTCGAGTTTGCAGCGCCGATGCAACGCGACGACTGGGTGTGTCTGTACGGCCGTCGTCGGGCCGCTGCCACGCCTGGAAGTTCGGCATGACGGCGTCGCCATTCGTCACAGCGTGCCCGGCGTGTGGCACACGCTTTCGGGTGAATGCCGCGCACTTGAACGCAGCGGGCGGACACGTGCGTTGCGGCGCATGTCTTGAGGTGTTCGTCGCGAAGGATGTACTGGAAGCTGCGTCGCCTGCGGGGCAGGACGCTGCGCCCGAAACGCCAGACGCGGACACGATGAGTGCCGACGCGCCGACGCCAGAAGCAGTGGGCGCACTGGAGACGGTTGGTGCATTGCAGGCAGATGCCGCCACGC
>CAMAVY010000080.1 GCA_945861675.1 Klebsiella pneumoniae
AATCGGCATGTTTCATCCGTTCCTTGCAGACGAAGGTGTGCGCATGATCGGCGTGGAAGCCGGCGGTGACGGCATTGCGACGGGGCGGCATGCCGCGCCGCTGTCGGTGGGTATCCGCGGCGTGCTGCACGGCAATCGCACCTATCTGATGTCGGACAGCGATGGGTTGGTCAACGAGACACATTCGATCTCTGCGGGGCTCGATTATCCGGGCGTTGGGCCGGAGCACGCGTATCTCAAAGACGTCGGTCGTGTGGAATATGTCGCGGCAACAGACACGCAGGCGATGGAAGCATTTCATAGGGTGTCGCGAATCGAGGGCATCATCCCGGCACTGGAGACGAGCCACGCACTCGCATGGGCGATCTCCGCGGCGCCATCGTTGTCGCGCGAGGCCGTCATTGTGGTGAACCTTTCAGGCCGCGGCGACAAAGACATCTTCTCGGTTGCGAAACGTGAGGGCATCAGCCTGTGACGCGCCTGCAACGTTGCTTCGATGCCTTGTCCGCAGCGCGCCGCAAGGCGCTCGTAACCTATCTCGTCGCTGGCGATCCCGCGCCAGCCTGCACACTTCCGGCGATGCACGCGCTGGTGCGTGGCGGCGTCGACATCATCGAACTCGGCGTGCCGTTCTCCGACCCTGAAGCCGAGGGTCCAGTGATCCAAGCCGGCCATGAGCGTGCACTGGCACACGGAACAACGCTGCATCGCGTACTCGAAACGGCGGCGGAGTTTCGCGCCAGCAATGCCGCTACGCCGATCGTACTGATGGGCTACCTGAATCCGATCGAGCGTATGGGCTATGCAAGCTTCGCGCGTGCGGCGGCTGATGCCGGTGTTGATGCGTTGATCATCGTGAATCTTCCGCCGGAAGAATCCGATGAGCTGCAGGTGGTACTGCGTCAGGCCGGTATTGCGCTGGTGTTCCTGCTGGCACCCACAACGACGCCTGGGCGCGCACGCCACATCGCATCGGTGGGTTCAGGTTTCCTGTACTACGTGTCGCTGAAGGGCGTTACAGGCGCCGGGCACATCGACACCGATGAGGTGCGCTCACACATGGCGCAGCTTCAGCCCATCACAACATTGCCAATCGTTGTGGGGTTCGGCATCAAAGACGCCGCGACCGCGCGCGTGCTTGCGCCGGTAGCAGATGGCATCGTCATCGGCAGCGCGTTGGTCACATTGCTGGCGACCACGTCAGTTGACGACCAGCCGCGTGTACTGGAAGCCTGGGCACGTGAATTCCGGCGCGCTATCGACGGATCGCGCGCAATCGACAGTTGAGCTTCCGCGATGGCACACGGAACGGAACGCACGCTCGCGCAGTGGCTTGAGCATATCGAGCAGTTGCATCCGCGTGGCATCGACATGGGCCTGACGCGTGTGGCGGCAGTGGCGGACCGCATGGACGTGCGCGTACCGGCGCCGCTTTGTTTCATTGTTGGCGGCACCAACGGCAAAGGCACGACGACCACGGCGATCGAGCAGATTCTGCTGGCGCAGGGCCTGCGCACCGGCGCGACGTTCTCACCGCACTTTCATCGCTTCAATGAACGCATCCACGTTCAAGGCCAGGAGGTGTCCGACACGTTGTTGTGTGCGGCGTTCCTGGCGATCGAGCGTGCGCGAATGGATGCTCCGCAGGGCGAGATCAGTCTGTCCTACTTCGAGTTCTCGATGCTCGCGGCGTTCTGGTGTTTTCGTGCATATCCTGTCGACGCCGCAGTGATCGAAGTTGGCCTGGGTGGTCGCTACGATGCAGCCAATATCGTCGATGCAGACGTAGCGGTCATCACGAGCATTGGTCTTGATCATATGGACTATCTCGGTCCGGATCGCGAAGCGATTGCGTTCGACAAGGCACACATCGCGCGGCGCGACAAACCATTGGTCGTCGGCGAGCCATCCCCGCCGGCGTCGCTGCTTGCGGTTGCACAGCAGATTGGTGCGCGCGTGGTTCGGCGTGGTACTGAGCCTGGCCAGTTTTCATTGCACAGCACCCCCGCCGGGTTTGAGTTTCAGGGCGTTGTGGCGCGGCGGACATGCGTGCTGACAACCGACCTTATGCTGGAAAACGTCGGTACCGCGCTGGCGGCATTGGAAGCTGCGGGCCGGCTGCCTGACGAGGACGTGATTGCCGAAGGCCTGGCAGGCGCGCGCATTGCCGGTCGCCTGCAGCGCGTCGAGGTCAGCGTTGCCGGCGATTCGTCGTCGCGCGTGCCCGTCTATCTGGATGTCGGTGCCAATCCTCATGCGGCCACCTTTCTATGTGCGGAACTTGCGCGACCGCAGCGGGTCGTTACGGGCAGGACACACGTTGTCATCGGCGTGTTGGCAGACAAGGACTGGCAGGGCGTCATTGCGGCCCTGGCGTTGGTCGCTGACCGCTGGTATCCCGCCAGCACCCGCGGCGCGCGCGGGGTAACAGCCGTCGCACTCAGCGGCGCGCTCGCGGCGCATCTTGCAGATCAGGTCGGTGATAATCGCGCGCTCCGCGCGGACGAGGCCGCGACCCGCGGTGCGCGAATCGTTGCTGATGATGTCGGTGGTCATACAGATGCGCAGACGGCCCTGCAGTCAGCCCTAGCGCATGCGGTCGCCGGGGATCGGATCATCGTCTGCGGCTGTTTTCAGGTGGTTGGAGACGCCATGGTGGTACTGGATGCAGCGACGCCTGAGCGTGTCGTGCCGATAAATTCACGCCAGTGAACAAAAGAGACCGTCGACCCATGTGCGTATCGCGTCCTGACGCACCTCGATCTGGTGCTGTTGTTCTGCCGGCCGGATTGCGCCAGTGAGTGTTTCGGCAGCCGCGCGCGATCGTCTTGTCGGAGGCCTGTTTGTGGTGGCATTGGGCGCCATTCTGCTGCCGATGTGGTTTGACGGCGCCGGTGTGCAGGACCTCCCGGAGCTCAATCCCGCTGTCACGCCAATTCCCGCAGCCGCGCCGAGTGCGCCGCTATCGACCGAGGGCGAGGCCTGGCGGTTTACGGAGCAGATGGAACGCGCAACTGCGAATGGCGAGTTGGGAGGGAACGAGGCGGGCGAACGCACGCAACTCGGGCAGCCCAGGACGCGTAGCGATGTGAATGCGCCCACCGCCAGTGGCGCAGCGGAAACGCCTTGGACCGTACAGGTCGCAAGCCTGTCCGCACTTCCTGCCGGCAAACAACTCAAGGACAAGCTTCTGGCAGCGGGCTATCACGCGTACGTGTCAACCGGTGTCCGGAGCGACGGCACGCCGACTGTTCGCGTAGCAGTGGGGCCGTTTGTCGATCGCGGCCAGGCAGAGCACGTTCGTGGTGAACTGCAGTCGCGCATGGGCCTGCAGGGCATTCTCAAACGGTTTGATCTCTGATGCGGGCTGCGTTGGAACCGGACGTCTTACACAGGACTGCATTGCGGATGTGCAGGCGTTGTTGGATGCGTTGGCGCGGTGAACGCGCGTTGCCTTGCAGCGCTTCCACTGCTGATCATCTGCGGCCGCCTGCGAGCGATTGCGCATGAGTTTGACCAACGCGGATGTCGTGCTGCTCGGGCTGATTGGCATCAGCACGGTAATCGGTTTGTTTCGCGGCTTCGTACGCGAAGCCCTGTCGTTGTTGATCTGGGGCGTATCGCTGTTCGTCGCCTATACCTTTGCGGGTGTCATTGCGCCGTGGGTTGCGCGCATGATTGGCAACCAGACGATGGCGTTTCCTGGTGCGATGGTGCTGTTGTTCGTGGTCTGCCTGGTACTGGGGAGCATAGGTCAGCGGCTCGGCGCAACACTTGTGAGCAGTACGGGGCTTGGTGGCGTCGATCGGTTGCTGGGCATGGCGTTTGGTGCAGCGCGTGGCTGCGTCGTTGCGATTGTGCTGCTCATTGCGGTGCGGCCGTTTTTTGGCAGCACGCAATGGTGGGGCGCGTCACAAGTCGTCGGTGTTCTGTTGACCTTCGAGCAGGTCGTGCTGCAGGGGTTGCAGACCGTAATGGGTCGCGTTGCAGGCTGACCGAAAGGTCGGCCATTTGTTTGCTGAACGGTGCTGTTTGCTGAACGGTGCCTTCTGCTCAACTGGAGAAGAGAAGATGTGCGGCATCATTGGTGTGTTCAGCCGGGAAGCGGTGAATCAGCGCATCTATGACGCTCTGACGGTTCTCCAGCACCGCGGTCAGGACGCCGCAGGCATTGCAACCTCGGACGGGCGCCGGCTGTTTCTGCGCAAAGCCAACGGGCTGGTGCGCGACGCATTTCAGATCAACCACATGGAGCGCCTGCAGGGCACCATCGGCATCGGCCATGTGCGTTATCCAACTGCAGGATCGGCCAGCTCCGCAGAAGCGCAGCCCATGTACGTGAACTCACCGTACGGCATTGCGCTGGCGCATAACGGCAACCTCACCAATGCCACCGAACTCAAACAACAGTTGTTCGACTCGGATCTGCGGCATGTCAATACGGGTTCGGATTCAGAGATTCTTCTGAACGTGTTTGCCCATGAGTTGCAGCATCAGCAGCCGCGTCTTCTGCCGACTCCCGAGCAGATGTTTGGCGCGGTGGCAGGCGTACATCAGCGTTGCCGCGGTGCGTATGCGGCTGTGATGCTGATCATCGGCGTGGGCATCTTGGCTTTTCGCGACCGTTTCGGCATTCGGCCGCTGGTGTTCGGCAAACGCGTGACCGACGCTGGCGTCGAGTACATGGTGGCGTCCGAAAGTGTGGCGCTCGACATGCTGGATTTTCAGTTGATTCGCGACGTGGCGCCGGGCGAAGCCATCTTCATCGACCTGGAGGGCAAGCTGCACCATCGCGTGTGCACGTCGTACACATCGTTGACGCCATGCATCTTCGAGCATGTGTATCTCGCGCGCCCGGATTCGATCATGGATCAGGTGTCGGTATACAAGGCACGGCTGCGTATGGGCGAACACCTCGCCGATCGCATCATGCAACGCTATGCAGGTCGCGATCACGACATCGATGTGGTCATTCCGATTCCAGATACGGGTCGTACCGCTGCGCTGCCGCTCGCACATAAGCTGAACATCAAGTACCGCGAAGGCTTCGTCAAGAACCGCTACATCGGTCGCACGTTCATCATGCCGGGTCAGCAGGAGCGCAAGCGCTCAGTGCGGGCAAAGCTCAATGCGATCGATCTCGAGTTCCGCGACAAGAACGTGCTGCTGGTGGAAGACTCTATCGTTCGCGGTACGACCAGCAGCCAGATCATTCAGCTGGCACGGGAAGCAGGGGCCCGGCGGGTGTATATGGCGTCTGCCGCGCCGCCGGTGCGCTACCCGAACGTTTACGGCATAGACATGCCTGCCGCCAACGAGCTTGTTGCGGCGAATCGAACGGAAGAGGAAGTGGGCAAGGTGATTGGTGCAGACTGGCTGGTTTATCAACGGCTGGAGGATCTGATCGCCTGTGCTCGCGAGGGCAATCCGCACATCAAGCAGTTTGAGTGCTCCGTGTTCGATGGCAGCTATGTGACCGGTGACATCAACGAGTCCTATCTGTCGCGTCTGTCGCAGGAACGAGAGGATGGCGCAAAGCATGCGCGTGAGCAGTTGCGGCTCGGGCTGGAAGTGATCTGACACGCGCGCAGCGCGCGCGCAGCGAAAGCGAACTGCCCATGTTCGACTAGCCTCAATCGAGGCCCGACTTCAGGCCGCGCTGCTTGCGTGTTCACGGTTACGCAAGATTTGATGCGCGAGAATTGTTGGTAGAAATAGGTTTCGAGTAGCGAATGGATCAGCGTCTCGTCCGGGTGGTCGACACCATCAGTCAGGTTCTGCTGGGCAAACGGCACCAGATCGAGCTGGCGCTTACCTGCCTGATTGCGGGTGGGCATCTGCTGATTGAAGACTTGCCTGGCATGGGCAAGACACTGCTCGCACACAGTCTGGCGAAGTCGCTCGGTTTGTCCTACAACCGAGTGCAATTCACCAGCGACCTGCTGCCGGCAGATATCCTCGGGGTATCGGTGTTCGAGCGGGACTCGGCCACGTTTCGCTTTCAGCCTGGCCCGATTTTCGCGCAGGTGCTGATGGCGGACGAGATCAATCGGTCGACGCCGAAGACACAGAGCGCGCTGCTTGAGGCGATGGAAGAAGGGCAGGTCTCCATCGATGGTCAGACCCGGCCCTTGCCGATGCCGTTCTTCGTAATCGCGACCCAGAACCCGACTTTTCAGACGGGAACGTACCCGCTGCCGGAATCGCAGCTGGACCGTTTTCTGATGCGTATCGAGATCGGTTTTCCAAGCGCCGACGCCGAGCGCGAAATCATGCGCGGCGTGGATCGCCGCACTCAGTTGCAGGCCATGCTGACCGCATTGTCGATCGATGAGCTCGCACAGATCCGTCTGGATGTAGCGGCGGTGCATGCGGCCGACGCGCTGATCGACTATGTCTACCGGCTGGTGCTGCACAGCCGGCAGGGCGAATTCGGCTTCGGACTCTCGCCACGTGGTGCGCTGGCGCTGTTGCGCGCAGCAAAAGCCTGGGCGCTTCTGCACGGCCGTCGCCACGCGCTGCCGGAGGACGTTCAGGCGGTGCTCGGATCGGTTGTAGAGCACCGGCTTCGAGGCTCGGCTGAAACCGGTGCGCGAGAAGGCGAGTCGCTGGCTCGACGACTTCTGGCGCAGGTGGATGTCATCAACTGACCTGGCCGGCGCCGACCCGCCGGGAGCTGCGCACGCGACCTGGAATCCGCTGAAGCGGCTGCGCGCCGGCGCGCAGCGGCGCGGCGCTGACTGGCTCGCGCGTCGACTGCCGCCAACCACCACGATTGATCTGTCGCAGCGCAGTATCTTCATTCTGCCGACGCGCCAGGGGATGGGCTTCGGGCTTGTCATCGGCATGCTGCTGATCGGTGCGATCAACTACCAGAACAGTTTGATCTACCTGATGGCCTTTCTGCTCGGCGGCATGTTCATCGCCTGCATCATGGCGACGTTCCGCAACGTGGCCGGCATACGTCTCACGCGTGGTCGTGCACATGGCTGCCACGCGGGCGAGCACGCACAGTTTGAGATGCGGCTCGAGGCCATCGACGGACGACGCCATCACGGCATTGTGATTGGCTGGCCCGACGAAGAACGGCTGGCGTTGGATCTCGATCTTGAACCGCTGACGATTTCACTCGGGGTGCAGGCACGTGTCCGAGGTCGGCTCCGTCCTGGACGGCTGCTGATCGAGGGGTTCTACCCGTTGGGATTGATACGCGCGTGGTCGTGGATCGACTTCGATGCTGAGGTCATCGTGTATCCGAAGCCGATCAACAGTGTGTTGCCACCAGACGCGATTGAGGCGGATCGTGTGGTGGGCGATCGCGTGCAAAGCGACGGCGATGACCTGTATGGCCTGCGCGACTACCGCCACGGCGATGTACCGCGCGCCGTGGCCTGGAAACACTACGCGGCCACAGGACATCTGCGTACCAAGGAGTTCGCTTCGGGTGTAGGCACGCATCAGCGCTGGTTGGACTGGCAGGATCTTGTCGGCACTGGTGTCGAAGAACGATTGCAGCGACTGACGGGCTGGATATTGCAGGCTGCGCGAAGCGACCGTCCCTACGGCGTTCGTGTCCCGGGTGGGCGTTTTGCGCCTGCCAGTGGTGAAACGCATCGGCATTCGGTACTCACCGCGCTGGCGCTCTACGGTGAGCATGCGCACGGGCAGGATGCCGCGGCGCAGCGCATGCCAGCCGATAAGAGTGCGCGCACATGATGGTGGTACCGGCACCCGGCGCCGAGCGCCAGATTTCGCGCGGCGTGCTGGCGCTGCTGATCATCGGCGCGTTGATTTCAGTGCTGCCGCATCTCATGCGTCTGTGGGGCTGGCTGTGGGTGGTCGGCGCCGTGGCCATCGGTTGGTCAACGATGGTTCAGCTTGGTCGATGGCAACCGCCATCGGGGTGGATCAAGGGCGGCCTTGCGCTCGCAGGGTTCGTTGGCGTCTGGACATCGTCGCGGAACATCGCGGGGCTGGACGCCACCGTCGGTCTTCTGCTCGTGGCCTATCAGCTCAAGATCATCGAGACGCAACGTCAGCGTGATGGGTTCGTGGTGGTGTTCATGGCCTATTTCGTCATTGCCACCTGGTTCCTGTTCGACCAGACCATAGCGAGTGCCGTGTGGGGGTTTGTTGCCAGCGTCGTCGCAACGGCTGGACTTGTGGCGCAGAACCAGTCGCTGACCAAGGTTCGGCCCTGGGCAGCTGTGCGCATGGCAGCGGTGCTCGCCGTGCTTGCGGCGCCGCTTGCCGGCGGCGTATTCCTGCTGTTTCCGCGCGTGGCGCCGTTGTGGTTGGTTGCCATGCCCACTTCGGCGCGCAGCGGCCTGTCTGACCGCGTCAATCCCGGCAGCATCGTCAGCCTGTCGCGCGACTCGTCCGTGGCATTTCGCGCAATCTTCGAAGGCCGTATGCCGAGGCCCGAGGCACTGTACTGGCGCGCGCTGAATTACTACGCGTACGACAACGCCGAATGGCGGCAGGGCAGTCCGACCGGCGTGATGCCTGACGAGCTCGTAGATTGGAATGATGCGCCGCAGCGCCAGCCTTGGGCGCTACAAGGTCCGCCGGTGTTGCGTTACCAGGTCGTGATGGAACCGACCGATCGCCCCTGGTTGTTTTCGATCGGCGATGCCCGCGCGCTCGAGCCCCGCATTGGCACCTTGCGTGACCGTCGGTTGATTGCGCGCCAGCCGGTCGGCACCACCTTTGCCTATCGCGTGGTCGCGGCAGCCGGCGGCGGTGATCTGCCCGAATGGATGCGAGACACAGCGTTGCAACTGCCCACGACAGGCAATCCGCGGTCGCGCAGATTGGCTGCTTATCTGCGCGCCCAGAACACGACCGATACCGGGTTCGCCAACGCAATCATGAAGTACTTCCGCGAGCGCGGCTTCAGCTACACACTGGCACCGGGCGCCATGTCGCCGCGCAACAGCATCGACGTTTTTATGTTCGACGCGCGGCGCGGCTTTTGTTCGCACTACGCCACGGCGATGGTGTATCTGTTGCGCGTGGGTGGCGTGCCGTCACGCTTGGTCGGCGGCTACCTGGGCGGGGATGTGAATGCATCCGGCGGCTTCATGACCGTGCGCCAGTACCACGCCCACGCGTGGGTGGAAGCCTGGTTGGATGGCCGTGGTTGGACGCGTCTGGACCCCACAGAGGTGGTCGCGCCGGGTCGTATTTCCCGGGGGGTCGAGGGTATTTCTGCGGCGGCGGCCGGGGAGGCCTTGGAACCCTGGGCGTTGCGCGGTGTGACTGGTTTTGCCTCGCTGTTCGCGGGTCTCGACTCGGTCGAGCACCGTTGGAACATGTGGGTCGTTGGTTACGACGCGGGTACGCAGCAGGACATGCTGGGGGAGTGGTTCGGGGCCAGCTCCTGGCGCCGTGTGGGCTTGTTGATGCTCGGGATCGTCGGCATTGCGCTGCTGGCCTACCTGCTGGCCGTGCAGGGCGCGCAGTGGCGTCGCGACTGGCGGATGTTCACGCCTGCACGTGGCCTTGAACGCTGGGGGGCAAGACAGGGCATTCCGCGCCCTGCACAGGAGACGCTGGCCGACTACGGCGTCCGGCTCGCGGCCCTGCGCCCGACACATGCGTCGCGCATCGAGGCGTTTGTGCAGGCAAGTTACGCACTGCTCTATGCGCCACATCCGCCCTCGTCGCGCCAGCTGTGGCGGCTTTGGTGGCGCTTGCATCTCCCCGGGTCTCCCGCCTAGCTTGGGGGCCCCGCTGCCGGCATGTCTCGTCGATGCACGTTCGCACTCCATGCGTAGGCATGTGCTCTACCACCTTTGGCGATTTCGTCTGCCGCGGTTGCAAGCGCTGGCTGCATGAAGTGATCGATTGGAACAGCTACGACGACGTCAACAAACGTGTCGTGATCGAGCGCTTGCGGCTGCAGCACGATGCATGCGTGGCAGGTTTCGTAGCCATCGACGACGAGGCCACGCTGCGCGCATCGGCAGCGCGTGCAGGTCTGAGTGACAGCGATTCGTTGGCTGAACTGCTATTGGCGCTGCTGCGCCGCAACTGCAGCGCGGCCGAGATTGGTTGCAGCATTCCTGCGGGTTCACTGCTTGATCGCCGCGTGCTGTACCTCGCCATCGATGCAGAGCTGCTGTTGCGTGCACAGGCGGGCTATGAGCATGGCTATCGGGTGCTTGTGCGATGAGCCTGCCCGTTTGCGCGCGCTCGATCCGATGCGTGTCCAGGCGTTGCGCGATTGCGTAGCTATTCGGCATCGGACTCTGAACGTCTCTTACTCGACGGCATGCTGGTGGGGCCCTCGCCGGACAGTTGGGTTGAAGCTGCGCTGCAGGATGTGGACACCTTGCTGCTTGACCACGCCGAATGTGAAAAGAAGGCTGCCAGTAACGCGTTTTCATTGATGTATCGCTATGGCGCGGAGAGCGTGCTCGTCGAGGCGGCATCCCGATTCGCGCGCGAGGAGTTACGGCACTTTGAGATGGTGCAGGCGTTCATGCGCGGACGCGGTGTTGCCTACCGCAGCGTGGGTGCATCGCGTTATGCCGGTGGCTTGAAGCGCCATGTGCGCACCAGCGAACCCGGTCGACTGGTCGATACGCTGCTTGTGGCCGCGCTTATAGAAGCGCGTTCACTGGAGCGCTTCCTGCGCATTGTCGCCGCCACTGACGACGCTGCGCTGGCGCAGTTCTATGGCAGGTTGCGCGCGTCGGAAGCGCGTCATGCACGCACCTATCTTGCGTTGGCCGGCAGGTACACCGATCGCAAGTCCATTGATGCGCGTCTGGTGCTACTCAGGGTGGAGGAGCAATTGCTGATCGACGGTGTAGATACGGAGTTGCGCTTTCACTCGGGCCGCCCTGGTTGGTTGAGCGTCTCGGACGTCGGCACCTCTGTCCCCGCCGCGGGCGCTGTGCCCGCCGTGCCCGTTGCTGACGGCAGCTGCTGACTCCGAAGCAGGCCGAGCGCGCCGGCCGGCGTCATTCGCAGTACGGTCCCATCCGGGTTCCAGTCGCCCAGCACCAGGCGTGTTCGGCCGCCCGACGAATCGTAGCGGTGCGTACCGGGGCGATGTGTATGGCCATGGATCAACAGATCGACGTCATGCAGTTCGCAGTAGCGGGCGATTTCCTGTTCGTTGACGTCCATGATGGCCGCGGCTTTGTTGGCATTTGCTGCCCGGCTGTGGGCGCGCAACGCCGCACCGAGGCTGCGACGTTCCGCAAGCGGTCGTGCAAGGATGTCCTGCTGCCAACTGCGGCTTCGGAGCTGCTGGCGCATCTGCATGTATGGCGCGTCGTCGATGCACAGGCTGTCGCCATGCATAAGCAGAGTGCGTCGGCCGTAAAGGTCGATCACGTGTGGGTCCGGCAACAGCTGCGCGCTGGTGCGCATGCTGAATCCGGCGCCCATCAGAAAGTCGCGATTGCCATGCATGACGAACAGCCGACGGCGCGCGGAAAAAGCGCTCAGCGCCATGCAGCACTGCTCGACGAAGGCGTCGTCATCGTCGTCGCCGATCCACATTTCGAACAGGTCGCCGAGTATGTAGAGCGCGTCGGCATCTTCGATGATGGCGTGCAGAAAGCGAGTCAACCCGACCAGCGTCTGGGGCTGTTGCGGTTCCAGATGCAAGTCCGAGATGAAATAGGTGCTCACGATCTACTGTCGGCGTGCCGCAGCAGGTAAGCCTCGAAGGTGTTTTCCAGCAGCGCGGCGCGTGTCAGCGGGCCGACACCGCCTGGCACGGGCGTAATCCATCCCGCGCGTTCTGCGGCGGACTCGAAGTCGATGTCGCCAACGAGTCTCTGGCCTTCTCGCGTGATGCCGACGTCAATCACGATGGCGCCCGGCTTGATCCACTCACCCTTGATCAACCGTGGTATGCCCGTGGCGCTGACGACAATGTCGGCGTTGCGTAGCTGGGCTGGGAGATCGGTTGTAAAGCGGTGTGCCGACGTCACCGTGCAGCCGGCCAGCAGGAGCTCCAGAGCCATCGGGCGTCCGACGTGGTTCGAGGCGCCGACCACCGTTGCGTTCAGGCCGCGAATCGGTATGCCCGGCTTCTGCAGCAGATGCATGATGCCCTTGGGCGTACACGACCGCAGTGCGGGCCGGCGCAGCGCCAGCCGGCCGATGTTGTAGGGGTGAAAGCCATCGATGTCGCGGAGTGGATCGATGCGGTCGATGATCGCGTCGGCGTCGATCTGCGGAGGCAGCGGCGTTTGCACCAGGAAGCCATCGATGTCCGGCGCCGTATTCAAGCGCTGGACGACCTCGAGCAGTTCTGTCTGGGACGTCGAATCAGGTAGTTCGTGGGTGACGCTGTGAAAGCCGACTTCGTGGCAGTCCTTGCGTTTGCCCCGAACGTAGATGCGCGATGCGGGATCCGACCCCACCAGCACAACGGCCAGGCCCGGCGGCCGGCGGCCTTGCTGCAGAAGGGTTTGTACGCGTGCTGCGATTTCCGCGCGGATGCCGGCTGCAATCAGATTTCCGTCGAGGATCTGGGCGCTCATGAACAATGCCAGCAAAGGAGATGGATTGTAGGCAGATTGTTCCCCGGCCCGTGAGCGGTCGGGCGGTTTTGTTGTGCCTCGGGTTTGCATATGGTTGCGGCGCGGGGCTGAAACTCGACCAACACGGGTTACATCGGTTCGTGATTCGCGTTGACGATTTTTCGGGCGGCCGCGTATGATCACCGCCCCTGGATTCGCCCAGTAATTTGGTTTCTCGGGTTCCTTCGGGGTATAGCGCAGTCTGGTAGCGCGCCTGCTTTGGGAGCAGGATGTCGGGAGTTCGAATCTCTCTACCCCGACCAATCAAGTCGCCTGGCGGAGTTCGCCGCGCCCATAGCTCAATTGGATAGAGCATCGGCCTTCTAAGCCGGCGGCTGCAGGTTCGATCCCTGCTGGGCGCGCCACCATCTGGTGCCCTGTTGTCCAATGCCCGGCGCAGTCGGAATCCATCAGGCAATGCCTGTGCTGCTGTTCGGTTCAGGCACTTGGGAAGTAGTTGAAAGAAATGGTTGGCTGAAGTTGAGCGGGTTGTGGTTGCAGCCGTTGCATTGTTCCAGACGCGGGATTGTCCTTGTTACTTGGTTGCACGAGACTCGCTTCGCAGCATTGTCCATTCAGGGCGAAGCATGTCGGCCGGACGAAGCTGGTTGAACAGGGCAAAGGTGCTTAGCTTCGTTTTTGCTTGGTGTCCGTTCTGCGGAATTTCGTTTTTATGGTGGGCGTAGCTCAGTTGGTAGAGCTCCGGATTGTGATTCCGGCGGTCGAGGGTTCGAGCCCCTTCGTCCACCCCAATTTTCAAATCGCTTCGTCTTTGGTGCCGCTGAACTCGCTTCGCGGCATCGCCATGGGTATCGCTGAGGAAAGACATGCAGGTCTCAATTGAAACGACCGCCGGTTTGGAACGTCGGCTCACGATCACTGTGCCCTTTGAAGGGTTCGAGGGCCTGATTGCGGCCAAGCTGAATGAAACTGCGCGCTCGGCACGGCTGCCGGGCTTCCGCCCGGGAAAAGTCCCGGTGGGTGAGATCAAGCGGAGGTTCGGCGTCAATATCCGGGCGCAGGTGATCTCCGACACGATGCAGTCAAGTTTCAATGCCGCCGTTCAGCAGGAGCAGCTTCGCCCGGCAGGTTCGCCAGCGTTTGACCTGGCGAACCCCGACGTTGTGCAGAAGATCGGCGAAGACCTGAAGTACACCGCAGTGTTTGAGGTCATGCCTGAGGTGGAGCTGAAGCCCTTCGGTGACATCACCGTTGAGCGGCCCAAAGCGGAGATTGGCGACGCCGACATCGACAGGATGATTGAACGACTGCGTACGCAGCGCCAGACATTTGCGGCCGCAGGTGACCGTAACGCTGAACTCGGCGACCAGCTGCTGATCGACTTCGTTGGCAAGGTCGATGACGAGGTTTTCGAGGGTGGTACCGCAACCCAGTTCGTACTCGACCTGGGTCAGGGCAAGCTGCTCAAGGATTTCGAAACAGCGTTGGTCGGCGTCAAAGCCGCTGAGGAGCGCACATTCCCTGTTGCGTTTCCGGACGACTACGGCAACGCGGAACTGAAGGGCAAGACGGCTGAGTTCACGGTTACGGTGCATGAAGTGCGCGTGGCAACGCTGCCTGAGGTGGACGACGCCTTCATGGCCGCTTTTGGCGTCGAGTCCGGTGGAATCGAAAAGTTCCGAGCCGAGATTGTCGAGAGCATGCGGCGCGAGCTCGAGGGCGCCATCCTGCAGCGTGTGAAAACCCAGGTTTTCGATGGCCTCGCGGGTCTGCACGCGCCGCAGCTGCCGAACGTGATGGTGAGTGGTGAGATTGAGCGGATGCGCCGGGACATGCTGCAGCGCATGGGCGTACCCATGGAGATGTACGACCGGGCGCGTGCTAGTTCGGATCAGCATGACCATAAGCACGACCACGACCACGACCACGACCATGCGCATGATCACGACGATGACCACGCGCACGACGATGTCGCCGCGGCAGAAGGGCCAGTGCCGGCCCGTGCGGCGCCCCTGGATCAACAGCTGCCGCAGTTGCCGGATGCGCTGTTCCAGGAATCTGCAGAGCGGCGCGTACGCATCGGCCTTGTGCTGGCTGAGATCATTCGCACTCGGGCCCTGCAGCCGGAGGACGAAAAAGTGCGTGCTATGATCCGGCGCGTTGCATCGGCATACAACGATCCGGAATCAGTTGCGAAGTGGTACTACAGTAACGAAGAGCAACTGGCCCGCATTGAACAGGCAGTTTTGGAAGAGCAGGTGGTTGAATTGGTGGTCAGCGAGTCCCAGGTGAGTGACCTCGCAACAAGCTACGATGATTTGATTGCGCCTCGCCCGGATCCGGGCGCTCGTTCCTGAATCTCAGAGATCACAAGATGAACCATGAAATCGAGCCGATTCAGAACCTGGGGTTGATCCCCATGGTGCTTGAGCAATCGGCCCGCGGTGAGCGTTCCTACGACATCTACTCGCGCCTGTTGCGTGAGCGGATCATCTTTCTGGTCGGTCCAGTGATGGACCAGGTCGCGAATCTGGTGGTGGCGCAACTCCTGTACCTGGAGTCGGAGAACCCGGACAAGGACGTACATCTGTACGTCAACTCACCGGGCGGCAGCATCAGCGCCGGACTCGCGATTTACGACACGATGCAGTTTGTCCGTTGTCCGGTGGCCACCATGTGCATCGGCGTTGCTGCCAGCATGGGAGCGTTGCTCCTGGCTGCTGGTGCGCCAGGCAAGCGTTTTGCGCTTCCGAACTCACGCATGATGATCCATCAGCCGTCCGCAGGCGGGCGCGGTGTTGCGACAGACATCGAGATCCAGGCGAAAGAGATTCTTCTCATGCGGCAGCGCATGAACGAGATTCTGTCGGGCCACACGGGTCAACCCGTGGACGTGCTGGCGCGCGATTCCGATCGTGACCGCTGGATGAGCCCCGACGACGCTGTGAGCTATGGTTTGATAGATGAGGTTCAGCGGCCGCGGCGCCCGATTGTGCGACCGACAACAGGCCCCAGGGGTTGAAAAACCTCGGCGTTGACTTCAAGGTTGATCAGTGACCCTACGAGGCAGGTGAATGGCGCAGGGCGACGGAAGCAAAGGCGATGACGGCGGCAAACTGCTCTACTGCTCGTTCTGCGGTAAGAGCCAGCATGAAGTACGAAAGCTGATTGCTGGACCTTCGGTCTTCATCTGCGATGAGTGTGTCGAACTGTGCAACGACATCATTCGCGAGGAAGTGCAGGAGAACAGCGAGAAAGGCAAGAAAGCCAAGCTGCCTACCCCGCAGGAAATCAAGCTGATCCTCGATCAGTACGTGATTGGCCAGGAGCACGCCAAGCGTGTGCTGTCTGTGGCGGTCTACAACCACTACAAGCGCATTCACTACAAGGGCAAGAAGGACGAGGTCGAGCTCTCCAAGAGCAACATTCTGCTCATTGGGCCGACTGGCTCCGGAAAGACGCTGCTCGCAGAGACGCTCGCCCGGTTGCTGGATGTACCGTTCACAATCGCCGACGCCACGACGCTGACCGAAGCTGGCTATGTTGGGGAGGACGTCGAGAACATCATCCAGAAGTTGCTGCAGAAGTGTGAGTACGATGTTGAGAAGGCCCAGGTTGGCCTGGTTTACATCGACGAAATCGACAAGATTTCCCGCAAATCGGACAACCCGTCGATCACGCGCGACGTGTCCGGTGAGGGCGTCCAGCAGGCGTTGCTGAAGCTGATCGAGGGCACCATCGCGTCGGTACCGCCGCAGGGTGGCCGCAAACATCCGCAGCAGGAGTTTCTGCAGGTCGACACCAGCAACATTCTGTTCATCTGCGGCGGCGCTTTCTCGGGCCTCGACAAGGTTATTCTGGATCGCTCTGAGAAGAGTGGAATCGGCTTCGCAGCAGTGGTGAAAGGTGCTGAGGAGAAGAAGGCAATCGGCGAAACGCTGCGCCAGGTTGAGCCAGAGGATCTCATCAAGTACGGGCTCATCCCTGAGTTCGTGGGCCGTCTGCCGGTGGTGGCGACGCTGGACGAACTGGATGTGCCGGCGCTCGTCCAGATTCTTACGGAGCCCAAGAATTCGCTGACGAAGCAATACGCAAAGTTGTTCGAGATGGAAGGCGTGGAAGTCGACTTTCGAGAAGATGCACTGCGAGCAGTCGCAGAGCGAGCCTATGATCGGAAGACCGGTGCTCGTGGTCTGCGGTCCATTCTCGAAGCAGTACTGCTGGGAACCATGTATCGCATTCCAAGTGAACGATCGGTGGCCAAAGTCGTCATAGATGCCAGCGTGATCGAAGGCACCTCCGAGCCGATGCTGATCTACGAAAATCCCGAACCTGCCGCAAAAGCCGTACCCAAGGACTGAATTGGGCACATCGCGCTTACAAGCTGCAAATAGCCCGCGTCGCCGCTCGGGCTACGCTGCTAACTGCGTTTCCATTCATCCGCTTGCCGGGGCGTGATATGTCTGCAAGCAAGTTTCAGCGTGCGACCAGTCTGAACCTGATCCCTGTCCTGCCGTTGCGCGACATGGTCGTCTACCCGCATGGCGTGCATCCGCTGTTCGTGGGGACGCAGAAGTCCATCCAGGCCCTTGAGGCCGCGATGGCGTCCGAGAAACAGGTATTGCTTGTCGCCAAACGGGATGCCGCTGTGGACGATCCGTCTGCGCTGGACCTGTTTGAGGTCGGTACCGTTTCCACCGTGTTGCAGTTGCTGAAGTTGCCGGACGGCACAGTCAAAGTGCTTGTCGAAGGCGGATTTCGCGCTCGAATCAAGGCCGTGCATGCGGAGGAGCGTTATCTCGCTGCCGATCTTGAAGCGCTTGCCGAGGGCGAGATTTCGACGCGCGAGGCCGAGGCGCTCTGCCGGTCGGTGATCTCGCAGTTCGAACAGTTCGTGCAGTTGTCGAAGAAAGTGCCGGCAGAGGTGTTGTCGTCGCTGTCCGGCATCGATGAGCCGGGTCGCCTGATCGACACGATCGCGACGCAGATGCAGTTGAAGCTGGAAGACAAACAGAAGGTCCTTGAGCATCACGACGTACAGGAGCGGCTCGACTTTCTGCTTGCGCTGATGGAGGGCGAAGTCGACCTCCTGCAGATGGAAAAGAGGATCCGTGGGCGCGTCAAGAAACAGATGGAACGCAGCCAGCGCGAGTACTACCTGAACGAGCAGATCAAGGCTATTCAGAAGGAACTTGGCGAGCTCGACGACGCCCCGAATGAAGCAGACGAGTTGCGGCGCAAGATCGAAACCGGCGGCATGTCGAAAGAGGCGAAGGACAAGGCGCTTGCCGAACTCGCCAAGCTGAAGCTTATGTCGCCGATGTCTGCTGAGGCGACGGTCGTCCGCAGTTATCTCGACTGGATGGTCAATGTACCGTGGAAGACCCGCAGCAAGGTCCGGCGTGACCTTGACGCTGCCGAGCAGATCCTCGAAGCCGATCACTTCGGTCTGAAGGACGTCAAGGAGCGCATTCTTGAGTATCTGGCTGTACAGCAGCGGGTGAACAAGGTTCGCGGCCCGATTCTCTGTCTGGTTGGCCCCCCAGGCGTTGGCAAGACGTCGCTTGGCGAGAGCATCGCGCGCGCAACGAATCGCAAGTTCGTCCGCATGGCGCTGGGCGGTGTGCGCGATGAAGCTGAGATTCGCGGTCACCGCAGAACCTACATCGGCTCGATGCCGGGCAAAGTTATCCAGAAGATGGCGAAGGCAGGCGTACGCAACCCGCTCTTCCTGCTCGATGAAATCGACAAGATGGGAATGGATG
The DNA here is from genome assembly GCA_945861675.1 of Klebsiella pneumoniae. Classification (GTDB taxonomy): domain Bacteria; phylum Pseudomonadota; class Gammaproteobacteria; order Pseudomonadales; family Azotimanducaceae; genus CAMAVY01. The sequence continues at coordinate 18,275 of CAMAVY010000080.1, forward strand.
TGCGCGGCGATCCAGCGTCGGCTTTGCTTGAAGTGCTCGATCCAGAACAGAACAGCACGTTCAACGATCACTACATCGAGGTCGACTACGACCTGTCGGACGTGTTCTTCATCTGCACATCGAATTCAATGAACATTCCTCCGGCGCTGCTGGATCGAATGGAGGTCATTCGTATCCCGGGTTACACCGAGGAAGAAAAGCTCAGCATTGCGACCCGCTATCTCCTGCCGAAGCAGATCAAGGCGGCGGGATTGCATGAGTCAGAAGTCACCGTCGACCAGGACGCGTTGCGTCATCTTGTGCGCTACTACACCCGCGAGTCCGGGGTGCGCGGCCTGGAGCGTGAGATTGCGAAGCTGTGCCGCAAGGTTGTACGTGAACATACCCGCGAGCGAAGCCGCAGCGTGCAGGCCGTCACCGCGGATCAGATCGAGCATTTCAACGGTGTGCGCAAGTACAACTTCGGCCGCATTGCGGAAGAAGACCATGTGGGCATCGTGACTGGCTTGGCATGGACGCAGGTGGGCGGCGAACTGCTGAATATTGAAGCTGTGGCTGTGCCTGGGAAGGGTAAGCAAACCCGCACGGGTTCGCTCGGCGACGTCATGCAGGAATCGATTCAAGCGGCGTTTACGTTCGTGCGCAGTCGCTGTGCTGTGCTTGGTATTGCGCCGGATTTTCACGAGCGCTTCGACATACACATCCACGTGCCGGAAGGTGCGACCCCGAAGGACGGTCCGAGTGCCGGCATTGGTATGTGCACAGCGCTGGTATCAGTGCTGACGGGCATCCCAGTACGCGCCGACGTAGCAATGACTGGTGAGATCACCTTGCGTGGCCAGGTGCTGGCGATCGGCGGGCTGAAGGAGAAGCTGCTTGCGGCGCATCGCGGTGGCATCAAGCGCGTCCTGATTCCGGATGAGAATCAGCGTGATCTCAAG
>CAMAVY010000081.1 GCA_945861675.1 Klebsiella pneumoniae
GGAAGAAAACCGCCTGATCGCCCTGGCAAGGCTTGACGATCGTCTGCGGACGATCAACCTTCCACCACCCGCTCGCATGTACCGACATGCGCCGGAACGGCGTACCGACATGAATCGGAATGACGTACCGACATGGCCGGAATACGCAAACCACGCGGCATGTCGCTTGACGATCGCGCGCTCGAGGTCTGCCGGCAGCCCGTTCTTCCAGGACCCGGGCCGGCCATCCGTGACGTGGTCGCGATGCAGGAGCGTCAGCTCGTTGTAGGTGCCATTGCGGGGGCCGTTGGAAGCGTAGGAAAGCGCATCGAGCGCCGTGCGGGCGGCGGCAGAATCGGTGCCGTCGACTCCGATCGCAGTAGCCAACCGGGTGATCTCGTTTTCAGGGTCGCCGACCATGTCCTCGTAGCGGACGACGTGATCTGCGCGCGCCGTCCAGAGCGCGTCCTGTTGCACGAGGTAGTCCGCCTGCATGAGCGATGGCGCGGCGCCAAATTTGCGAGTGCGGCTGGCGATGGCGTCGCGCAGGTCGCGATAGGAGTACGCGACGAACTGCGCGTGCGCGGCGACCGTCGCGTCGTACACATGTAGCTTCACGAGCTGGCGCGGAGCAGTGGACGGACGCGCGATGTCGTCGATCCACCCGCACTCGAACTCGCCAGATTCGGGAACATGCTCGGTCAGCATCAAGCGCAGCGCGTTGTACAGCCAGGTACTGCCGGACCGAGGTAGGCCGGCCGACAGCACGAGAAACGGTGGCGAAAGACTGCGCGGCCTCGTCTCGCTCATGGAACGCGACCTGTCGAACCGCGCCATGCGACAGTTGCCCCGACGAGGTCGACTTCGCGTACGAGAAAGCCCAGCCGCCGCCGGTCGCTCGATCCAGGCTCGCACTCGGCCGGAACAAAGGTGGTCGGGCAATGGAACCGCAGCAGCATGGTGGCGCCCGGCCTGGTGTCGTGCAGTGGCACCGAGACCTCGAAATCGCCGTTGGCCAGGATCACGCGCTCATCGACTTCGCCGCCTTCGGTGGCGAAGCGCACGCGCAACGCGCCGTTGTCCGGGCGAGCACTCCGGCCGCGGATACGCAGCGCAGCGGCGGGAACTGTCGGTTGGCGTATGCGCACGGTCAGCTCGTCGCTTGTCCAGCCGTCCGCCTGCACACTCGTGCCGATGTGCTCGTTGGCGAGCCGGAGCCCAGTGTGGTTCGCGAGGTACTGCGTCACGGCAGCCTCGCCGCCGACGCCGAGATGCGGCCGTGCCCGGCTGAGCACCTCGTGGAAGTGCGCGTGCAGGACGACGCCCTTGGCGCCGGCAGGAGCATCGAAGGGGTGCGATTGCAGCCGTGTCTCGAAGTAGCTCAACAGCCATTCCGGCGGCGCCACCTGGAGGTGCGTGCGCAGTACCTCGAGGCCTTCCAGTGCGACACGCTCGCGCTGCTGGAGCGTGATGCTGCCGGCGTGCAGTCGCGAGTGTGCCTGCACATGGGGGACGAAGCCGATGCGTCCGGCGTACGCCTTGAACAGCCTCAGCCAGAGATCGAAGTCGAATGCCGTGCGCAGCGACTCGTTCAATCCGCCCACATCGGTGAACGTCGACCGGCGAAAGAACGCGGTGGGCTGGCAGATGAAGCAACCGGCCGCGAACTCCGCGGCAGGCGTGTCCGGTGCCCGAGAGGGATAGCGGCCGATGGCCTCACCGCGGATGTTCACGTGCTCACCCTCGCCGTACACCAGCACGTGCTCGGGATTCGCCGCGAACGCGTCCAGCGCGCGCAGCACTGCCCCGGGGGTGTAGCGGTCATCGGAGTTCAACCAGCCGATGATGGGTGCGCGGGCGCGCATGACGGCGTCGTTCACAGCCTGCGCCGGGCCGCTGTCTGGCACCGAGCGCCAGCGCAGGCGCCCCGGATACCGCGCGGCCCACTCTGCAAGGAGTGCCGGCGTGCCGTCGGTGGAGCCGCCGTCCGCCACGATCAGTTCGAGATCGTCGACACCCTGCGTGAACACGCTCTCTATCGCCTCGGCGATGAACTCCCGCTGCTGGAACGAGGGCATCACGATACTTACGCGCGGAAGGCCGCGCGCGAGGTCGTGCGACATGCGCGACGCGTCAGTGACGCGCGTCTGCATGGTGCTCAGAGAACCAGGCGTACGCGTCGCGCAGTCCCTCTTCGAGGCTGATGCTTGCCGACCAGCCCAGCGACTTCAGGCGCGACACGTCGAGCAGCTTGCGCGGTGTGCCATCCGGCTTGCTCGCATCAAAGTCCAGGCGACCCGTGAAGCCCGTGACGCGGGCCACCGTCTCTGCCAGTTCACGGATCGTGCAGTCCACGCCCGTCCCGACGTTTATGTGCGAGAGCATCGGCTGCGTGTGCGCTGCGTATGTCGCGGGATCGAGCTCCAGCACATGTACGCTCGCGGCGGCCATGTCATCCACATGCAGGAATTCCCGCATGGGCGTGCCGCTGCCCCAGATGGTGACCGTCTCGGTGCCGTTGCGCACCGCCTCGTGGAAGCGCCGCAGCAGCGCCGGAATCACGTGCGAGTTCTCGGGATGGAAGTTGTCCCCAGGGCCATAGAGATTGGTGGGCATGACGCTGCGATAGTCGCGACCGTACTGCCGGTTGTAGCTCTCGCACAGCTTGATGCCCGCGATCTTCGCGATCGCATAGGCCTCGTTGGTGGGCTCCAGCGTTCCCGTCAGCAGCGCCTCCTCGCGCATCGGCTGCTCGGCGAGGCGGGGATAGATGCACGATGAGCCGAGGAACAGCAGCCGCTGCACACCCTTGGTGTGCGCCGTGTGCACGAGGTTGGCCTCGATCATGAGGTTCTCGAACAGGAACTCGGCCGGATAGGTGTTGTTGGCGTGGATTCCGCCCACCTTCGCGGCGGCGATCACCACCTGCTCTACGTGCTGGTCCGCAAGGAATGCCCCCACCGCAGCCTGGGACGTGAGGTCCAGCTCCGCCCGTCCTGCGGTGACGATGTTCGTGTAGCCGAGCATCCGCATGCGCCGCTCGATGGCCGACCCGACCATCCCTCGATGGCCCGCGATGAAGACGCGTGATTCCCTGTTCATTGCCCGTCCTCGCGCGCAACCGCCACATGATGACCAAGGCTGCGCAACAACGAGAGCTGCTGCGCAGCTGCCAGGTCGCGCGCCACCATCTCCTCGCACATCTCGCGCGCCGTGATCTCAGGTACCCAGCCCAGTTTGGCCTTGGCCTTCGACGGGTCCCCCAGGAGAGTCTCGACTTCCGCGGGACGGAAGTAGCGCGGGTCCACCGCGACGACGCAGTCGCCCTGGCGCAGCGCCGGCGCCTTGTCGCCCTCCACAGCCGTGACGATCGCGCGCTCGCCGGCTCCCTCACCCTCGAAGCGGAGCGTGACACCGAGTTCCTGCGCCGCCCACGTGATGAACTCACGCACGGAGTACTGCACACCGGTCGCGATGACGAAGTCCTCGGGCGCATCCTGCTGCAGCATCATCCACTGCATGCGCACATAGTCCTTCGCGTGGCCCCAGTCACGCAGTGCGTTGAGGTTGCCCATGTACAGGCACTTGTCCAGGCCCTGGGCAATGTTGGCCAGGCCGCGCGTGATCTTGCGCGTGACGAAGGTCTCGCCGCGGCGCGGCGACTCGTGGTTGAACAGGATGCCGTTGCAGGCGTACATCCCGTAGGCCTCACGGTAGTTCACCGTGATCCAGTAGGCGTAGAGCTTCGCCACGGCGTAGGGGCTGCGCGGGTGGAACGGCGTGGTCTCGCGTTGGGGCGTCTCCTGCACGAGTCCGTACAGCTCGGACGTGCTGGCCTGGTAGAAGCGGGTGTGCCTCTCCAGGCCAAGGAAGCGGATGGCTTCGAGCAGCCGAAGCGTGCCCATCGCGTCCACGTCCGCGGTGTACTCAGGTGCCTCGAAACTCACGGCCACGTGTGACTGTGCCCCGAGGTTGTAGACCTCGTCTGGCCGCACCTCCGCCAGGATGCGGGTGAGGTTCGAGCTGTCCGTGAGATCGCCGTAGTGCAGCACGAAGCGCTGGTGCTGCACGTGGGGATCTTCGTAGATGTGATCGACCCGCTGGGTATTGAAGGACGACGCCCGGCGCTTGATGCCGTGCACCTCGTAGCCCTTCTCGAGCAGGAACTCGGCGAGGTAGCTGCCGTCCTGGCCGGTGATGCCGGTGATGAGTGCCTTCCGCATGCTCATGTAGATGTTGCCAAACCAGTGTGACCAAGGGGAATCTCCAGGGCGGATTGCAGCCGCCGGCCCGGGCGCGACAGGCAGACCAGTCGCGCACCTCTGGAACTACCAGAACGCGCGAAACGCTAGCACAATGCGTGCCTTGGTCTCGACTTGGGTTTGAGCAGACGGTCGTCTGCATCACGGCTGGAGGAAGGGCGGCTGCGCCCGTCGTCCGCGCGTGCTCGGTGCCAACAAGTCTGTGCGCTGGCAACGAAGGTACTGATGGTGTCGGAATCGAAGCAAGAGAACCTTGACTACCACCTCGCAGCGAGCCCGCTGGGCGGCTCCTATGCGGAGAACAAGCTACGGCGGCTTGCGCTTCCTGACCTGCAGGGAAAGCGCTTCCTGGACCTCGGGTGCAACTCGGGCTTCTTCTGTGAGCAGGCTCGGCTGCTAGGTGCTGCACACGTCGTTGGCGTGGACATCGACAAGGGCGTGATTGCGAACGCACGCAAGACCTATCCCGACGTGGAGTTTCACGACGAAGGTTGGTCCAGGCTCCCGTCGGGCGAGTTCGATGTCGTCATCATCCTGTCCGCAATCCACTACGCGAGTGATCCGGTCGGCGTCGTGCAGGCCATCTGGGATCAGCTGGCGACCGGTGGCTTGCTGGTCATCGAGGGCGGAATCCTGGATCCCGGCGGTCAGTGGAAGACGGATTGCCTGATTCCAGGCTGGCGCCAGGTCGGGGACCGCTGTCGTCACCTCAGCGGCGGCTACATTGCCCGCCACCTGCTCGCGAGTTTCGACTGGCGCGTCGTGGGTCCAAGCGAGCCGAGAGGTGGCGACCTCGTTCCACGATTCGTCGTCCACGCCACGAAGAGGACGCCTGCGTCCACGCGAGCACCCACGCAGGTAGTCGACCTCGTGGAGTACACGCGCGGATTGACGCTGTCCTCGGAGACGATCGTGGAGGCGCAGCCCGCGTATCTCTACGTCAAGGATCTGCCGAACGCGACCACGGTCGACGCAAGCCAGGTGGAAGCGCTGCTGGGTGACAAGGACAAGCGGGAGTTGTTCCTCGACGACCTGGCGTTTGCACTCGAACCATCGAGATCACTGCCCGTGCGGATCGTCGCAAGCATCGCGCCGCAGCATGCGTCTGCGGCCGTCACTGGACTTCGCGCGCGCGGAATCCAGGCGATCGCCATCTGAAGCAGCCAAGAACATGACAACCGAGCGATCGCAGGAACTCTCATCGTACGTGCGGCGGTTTCCGTCCATCCCGGACAACCATGCACACGGCTCGCTACGTGACCGCGATGTTGCGGTGATCGGTGCCTGCGACGACGACCTCGTGTCCGCGATCATCGAGGCCGGTGCCAGGCACTGCTATGTGGTCGCCTCGGACGGAGTGCCTTCTGCCGCGGATCGCGTGACCGTCCTTCGGCAGGACCCGCTCACGTCGGACTGGCCGGCTGCCGACGTCGCGTTCTTCGATGCGCGCCGCGCTCCCGAATTCGACTATGTCCACGGAACCGCCGCCCTTGCGCGGCTCGCCAGGCGGGCGCTGCGTCATGGCGGGTCGTTGTTCTGCGTGCTGAGCACCGGATCGGTCAATCACGGTTTCGATGTCTACAACCCGATCGTGCGCAGCGCCACGCGGTTCCTTCCTTCGCAGGAGTACCTGTTCAAGGAATTGCTTGGGGATTGCGCCATCCGGATGCTGGACTGGATGCCCAGCCCTGATCCACTGATGACCACCCGGTTTTTCCGTGTCACACCCAAGCAGCCGACACTTCTGCTCGTGCTCGGGCGCAGCCAGTCGGGCAAGACCTCACTCGCCCGCGACCTGCAAGGGCTCGACTCGCAGATTCACGTCTCGAACGACTACATATATTGCGAAATCGTGGAGCGGGCTCGCAGCGGGTTCGCTGCGGACATCCCTCCAGACCTGGTACGCCAGGCGGGTGACGGCAGCGGTGCCGCGTGTGGCAAGTTCAATCGTGCGATAGAGCAGGACCTCGAACTGCTTCGTCAGTACGTTGGTTGGCTCGTGCACCTGCTTCCGCGCAACAAACGCGTGATCTCCGTCGATTTCGACCTGATTCAGGCAGAAGCAGTTGCTGTCATGAAGGAGATGCTCCGAGACGCCGGGTTCTCGGTGTGGACCGTGATGCGCTGACTCGATGGAGCGCAGCAATGGGGGTTTGCACGCCATCCTACAAGTTCCAAAGAAACGTTCGTGGTTGACGTGACATTGATTGCAGCCACTTGGCTAGAGCGGCAGGCTGGAACAGGGTGCCGTTGGTTTCCTGGAGGGGTGTCGCCCAATCAGTTCTATTGGAACACTCGCGCCTCGATTCGCGTAGACACTTTCCCCGCCACGCTCGTCTGGCGCTCGTCTAGCGCTTGTCGATGCGCGCCTGCTGAACGCCGATGTAGTCTTCGATAATCCGCAACTCCTTCCGTCCCGACTTGTCATTTCGCCGATTGTGAGATTCCACATTCAGGTAGTAACGGCCAATCGCCTCCCGCTCGAACAAGAACGTCTCGCCAGACTTTGCGCAGTGCAGCCAGAACGCCCAGTCCGCGCTCGTGCCATACGTGCGCTCGTCAAAGTAGCCGTATTTGTCATGAAGTGAGCGACGCCATACGGGCATGCAATGAAGAAGATTGTGTGAACGGATCAGGCCATCGTCCCCCACCACATACAGATCGTCGAATCCAAACTCTTCTTTCGGAAAATCACGGAACCAGAACTCGGAGTCCATCAACGCGTGCCATGGAAGCAACGGCTTCTCGCGCACGCAGGAGATGACTCCGCACGCCGCGGCGCTTCGCGGGCTCCGTTCCAAGGCCTCCACTAGCCGACGGGTGTGAGAGGGGCTGCGTCGGTCGTCTACGTTCGCATTGGAAATCAATGGAGCGCGTGAATTCTCGATGCCGATTCTCCAGCACTCATAGAGCCCGGGATCTTCATCCAGTTCGATGAACTCGATCCGCACGCCGGAACTCGCGTTGTCCTTGATGAACTTCCGAACTCTCATTGCATCCTGACCGTCGACGTTCGCGTCAACGATCACCATCTCTCCTCCGGAGATCGCCGCGGCGGCCAGGGTGTTCTCAAGAAAGGCCGGCAGAAAATCGCCGCCCTGGAAGAGTGAAGTGACAAAGGACACGCTCGGAGTCGCAGCGTACTGAGCGGGTTGTGCTCTGGATGCAGCGATCCTGGAGTCCACTATAAATGGGCTCAACAGCTTGTGCTCAAGGGACCACTCCGGTCCTGCCTGAGCAAACGCTGTAAGCTCGTCCACAATCTCGCGCTGAGATGAGCAGAGATCCGCGACAACATGTTGCTCGCCCAGCGTGTCCAGGTCGACCATGACCTCGGCACGAATCATCTTCGTACCTTCAATCCCCGGCCATTGAGCGAAGTCCACCAGCTTCTGCTTCAGCTCGCTACGATCACTCGTAGTCGTCCATGCAATCAAGTCATCAGGCGTAGACCGTCTGACGAAGGCGCGCTGCTCGGATATCTGCTCGTAGCTCAGAGGACGGTCGGAAACGTCGAGTTGGAAGTTCCTGGGCGCGAAGTAACGCTGATATCTCGCGAGCAGAATTTGTACATCGGAGCCTGCAGTAGCCTTGGAAATTCGCGCAACCACGACAATGTCGTCCGAATCGGAAAGTATCGAGGTAAAGAGGTGGACCAATAACAGATGAATGAGGTGCACACTGGAGTCGCCCATATCGACGACAAGAGCTTTTGGCCGCCAGAGCTGGAGGTTCGCTCCGTGATCAAGTTGCAAGCCCGCCGCGACACTTGACCACCCGAGACCCCTTACTGGGTCACTGCCCCCATTTCTCTGTCTCTCAATTCCATAGTTCCTTTCGATATGTTCCGCATCACGAACCTGCTTCTCGGCTGATGAGTTAAAGCGGTCGTCATGAATGTGGAACGCGCTGACGTCGAAGCATGGGTTGATTGCGCGATATCTCTTGGATAGGCCTATTTGATTGTTGAGAAACGAGTCGCAGTGAATGGTCCCAATCTGGTAGTCAAGGTAGAAATCCGGATCGAATGGCGAGCGAGCAATCCACGCATCGGCTGAAAACGTATTCGGTGTTCCATTCTCTAGTCGGATCAGAGCTGAAGCGGAGCGTCGCTTGACTACGTCCCGGCGACTGAGAACAACCATCTGATCGGTCAGTTCGAGAGCGTGTACGCGCATGAAGCTAGCGTCGAAGGCAATGTCTGCGTTGGATACTGCGATGGTCGTGCCCATGGGTAGCATCGCCTGAACCTGAAATAGCTCCGAAAACGTCGGGCGCGAGTCGAATGGAAGCAATACAAGGCGACCTGGAGGCAACTCGAGCGCCGCGGCTAGCCGATGAGAGATCATTCCGAACAGCCCGCTTCTACCTTCGTAGAGAACTACTACCCGCTCAAAGACGCGAACATTCAACACGAGACACGTCAAGTACTCCCTCATGCGAAGCAAGTTCTGCTCATCGTAGAGGCTCGTGACGAGAACACTTCGACTCGAAACCTCCGTGGACGGGATGAAATCTGGCGACAGGGTCTCCGAGAACTCGCGTGCGCACTCGATTGCGTCCTCCGCCAGCATGGCACTCGACAACTCTATGGCCACATGACCCTGAGGCTCAGAGGCCAACACACTCTCCAACTCGGCGAGCGATTCGATCCGTCGTGCAAAAAGCGACCCCGCAAGACTCTCGGAGACCTCCTCATCCAGGTCGAAGAGCGTGTCGAGCGTGTCGAGCGTGTCGAGCGGAAGCGTCTCGGAGGGCGACTGTCCTCCGGTGACCATGATGTAGTGGCCATGTGCGATGCCTCCGCGCTTCGCGGTGATGCGAAGAGTGTTGACGAGGCTTGCTCGAAGCTCCGAATCGGTGCACGTGATGAAAGCCAATCCGCATCTCGAGCGGATTGCCGACACAAGGCCCTCGCCGACTCCGCGCGAATGCGCGTGTTCGATCAACCGAGAGAATCCCAAGCGCCCGATTGTCGCGAAGGGAACGCCGGCCAACGCATCTGGCGCCCAGAGCATGAACTGTCTCGCGGCTAGTGTTGCCGCTAGCGGCGCTAGATCTCCATCGACCGGAAGTGGCTCCGTGGTTCTCGTTCCATGTCCGTAGCGATCGGACGTCCAGCGGATCCGGAAATCCTGAGCGGCAAAGTAAGGCCCCCAAGTCGTATTCATTACCGTTCGGTACTTGTTCCGTGCACCTTCGAGTTCCGTTGGCTCGAAACGCTGAAGGAAGCGACGCTTGTCGACGTCCTGATTCGCCATTCTTTGTTGCTCGTCTTGGTCGATGTGACGAGCACTCCCCGGATCAATCTGCTTCGCCAGCAGACCAAGATCCAATGCGAGGCGAGAGTAGATGTCGGAGTCATCCCAGCCGTATGTCTGAATGCGCTCGTCGTAATACCCGACCCTGATCAGGTCCGATTTGTGGGCTCCAAACGTTCCATTCACGTAGCGTTGGTCTGGTTCGCCCGAGTCAACCGCGAGCTTCCAGAAGCCACGTATGAACTCCCCGGAGACGATGGCATTGCGCGCGATGAAGTCAGGAGAGACGCGTATATCGCAATCGATCTTATAGACGCGAGAGCGGCTGGAGAGGCGAAGTGCCAGATTGAATGCGTGCGTGAGAACCCACTTCGGCTCGCGGTCGATCCTGATGATCCTGAGTCTTGAGTCAGTGACAGACTGCAGGATTTCAGCGACAGGTGTGGTTGATGACCAGTCCACCACCAGTATCTCGTCAGCGCTCGTTGCTAGCCAGCTGTCGATCACACGAGCGAGGTTGTCCCCTCTATTCATGCAAGCGGTGACAATTGCTACTCCCTCAAGCGTCGGTCTTGACGACGAAAGTAGTGAAGTGTCCCAGTTTTCGGTTCGGACTGACTCCTCAGAGGTGGTTGACGGTGGCGACGACTCGTGGCGCGAGAGATGTTCGGGTGATTCGTCGGGATCCTTGGCAGCACGCTGCGCCTCGAATCCTTCTTGCGGCGCAAGGCGAACTGGATTCCTTGCTAGAGTTTCGAGCCGAGCGAACAGCCGTGCGGCTGCTGGCGGGAGCGTCGATGAGTCGATTGCGCCCAGGGCATCCAGGGCGTCTGCGCGTCTGTTCTCTCGAACGAGTTGCAGGCAGTGTGAGAGGCGTCGACTAAGCATTGCGTTCCGCCGTTATTTCGTTGGGCGCTTACGGCGCTGGACAGTGTTCGTGGTAGCGAAGGAGTGCTTGCGCGAGCGCAGGGAATTCATGCCGAGCCATTCAAAGCGTACGCACTGTTCTCTCACGAACGTGTTGCGCGCGGACCGGGCGATTCGAGCCAGGTCGTGCATGACGAGAGGCTTTTGAGAGTGGCTTAGCAGTCGTTCGAGGTGAGCCATTTGCCGATTCGGTGGTTTGTGGTGTCTGCGAGCCGTCAGCTCTGTTCCTTCCAGTACCAGTCATCCCACTCGCGCGGGGTTCTTGTGTAGCCGTGCCGCGTCATCAGCTCGTGGATCGAGTCGCGTGAGGCCCCGAAGTTGTGCTCGATCGTGAAGGCATACACGTTCCACTGGTCGAACGGGAAGGACGACAGGATCTCCTCCTCGCTTCCTTCAGTGTCGATACTGATGTAGTCGATGTCGTGCGGCGCGCCCAGTTCCGTCAGGAGATCATGCAGTGAGGTGGTCTGCACGGTCATGACGTTGGCCGGATCCGCAAGATAGGCGTCGCGCTTGTCGGCGTGCATGTCCATCGACATGTACCTGGCGAATCCACCAAGATCCTCGGCAAGAACAAACGCCTCCTGCGCGCCCGTGACGCCGCCGATGCATGCCGGGCTGACGGTGCACCTCCTGTTCTGCTTCAGTGCTTCAAAGTAGGCAGGGTTCGGCTCCGCGCAGATCCCTTGCCAGCCGAACGCGGTCTCCAGCAGGTACGTGTTGCTGAGGCGTACCCCGTCGGTGGCGCCAAATTCGACGAAGAACCCGTTGCGCTTGTGTCCGGTCTTCTCCAGCACCCACAGGTCCTGTCCCAGCTGCGAGGGGGACTGGCGCTGAAGTTGCTCGGCTGTGTGTCCGGAATTCCCGGGCGTGTCCTCGGTCGGCAATGGAAGCAGCTGGTTGCGCTTGTGTGCGAGGGTGAGTTCGTACTGAAGCAACTCCATGCCGGCCTTCAGCATGCGAAGCTGGTCTTCGGCTGCGATGGGTCGCGTCGTCGATCGCGATACGGAACTCAGCGTGTCCTGAAGGATGCTCGCGGCCTGTGGCAGGAGGCCGAGACTTGCCATCTCCCTTACTGCCCGCATCTGGATGGCTGCCTGCGGATCCGCGGCATTGGCGAGTGCGAGCGCAGCGGAGAAGTGGCGTTCCGCCGCTGGGGAGTCGGATTTGAGCGAAGCAACTCGACCTAGCGTGTTGTGCAGGCCCGAGATCAGTAGTCGGGCTACCAGGTTTCGACTACAGCCCCACTCGACGGCGCGCTCGGCGTATGCGGCAGCGAGGAGGTGCCGTGACTGTTGCTGGTGCGCACAGGCTACCAGCAGCGCGATCTGGTCTCGTGAAGGGTGCGACGAGATCGTCTCGTCGTCGATCGACGCGAGCGCGGGCCAGTCGCCCAGCAGCCAGAGCGTCCGCGCGTTGGACAGCGTCAGACTCGACGCCGGTTCGGGCTCCAGCGGTGGGTGAGCAATGAGCGGCGACCGGTTCGGTGCCGGCTGCTTTCGGGCGCTGGCCTTCCGTCCGACAGGCGGATGCGCCGCCTCCGCGCTCGATGGCTGGGCGGCCTTCGTGCGGTGCTTGGTCGATTTAGGAGCTTTTCTCACGCAGTAGCACGTCTTTTATCAGTTCGAGTTGGGCCTCGGCCTTGAGAATCTCCGCATCGAGCAGGTGCTGCCTCGCGTCTCGCTCAGCCGTTGTTCGCGCGAGTTCGTCTCGAGCTGATTCGAGTTGACGGTGGTCCTCCACGAGCGCCTTGTGCTCTGCCATCAGGCGGTGCTGGCTAGCCTCCAGCGCTTCCTTCTCTGCGAGTAGCGACTTCGCCCACTTTGCATTGTCGTAGTGCCACTGCGCTTGCTGGTCGCGCTCCTTCGTGATGTCCTCGATTCTCTGGCTTGTGCTTTGTGTGAGCGCGTTGGCTCGATCGAGGGCGCCTTCCAGGGCCGCGCTCAGTTCGGTGTGCCGGGCTGTGCTCTCATCCGCACGGCGCATGAGCGTCGCAACGTGATCCTCCAGGCGACGCAGTTCCTCGGCTTGTTGCTCGTGGCGACGAGTGAAGGCCTCACGGTCGAGTCTGAGCGTCTCCATTTCCGAGGTCCGGTCGGTCAATTGCGACAGCAGCGAGTTCTTGCTGTTCGTCAACGCTTCTACCTGGTTCCGCAGCTGATCGAGGAGCAGGTTTCGCGTGTGCAGTTCCTGACGTTCTCCCGTGAGTTGCTCCCGGAGTTCGGATGCAACGTGCTGCGCCTCCGCGAGGCGGCGCTCCAATGCAGATCGTTCTTCCTCTCCTTGGGCGAGAGCCTCTTCTCCCTGCTCGGACTTCGTGATGTACAGCTCGAGCTGGGCCTCGAGCGATGAGACGGCCGAGCGGTGCTGGTCGCGCTGTACCCCGAGCGTACGTAAGGCGTCCGCCAGCTGCGCGCCCAGGTCCGCAGCGGTGGCTACCGCGGCCGCTTCGTCCCGCTCGAGCGCTTCCGACCTCGCAATCTGTTCGAGCAGCAGGTGTTGCAGCGCGGTGCGTTCCTCCTCGGATTGACGCAGTCGCAGTTCCTGTTCGGCGAGCGCTGTGGCGCGGGCTTCGAGGTCCTGTGTCGCGTGCGCGAGTCGTTGCTCGAGTTCGGTCGCCGTGGCTTCGCTCGTTCCAAGTGCGAGCGTCAGCTGGGTGATCTGGTTCTGCTGCTCTCGCGTGCTGCCCTCGAGGCGTTCGGCCGCTTCTGTGAGCGTGCGCAGTTCGGAAGCGTGCTGGCCAGAGATGGCTGTCTGCTGCTCGCATTGCGTCAGCGCTTCGAGCAGCGTCTCGCTGCGCTCGTTCGCCAGCTGTTCGGCGCTGACGCGTGCGTTCGACTGAGTGGCGAGGTCGTACCGTAGTGCCCGGATCGTCTCCTCGAGGGCGTGCACGTGCTGTTGCTGCCGCGCGCCTGCCTGCGCATGCGCCTCGTTGTCGCCGAGCAGGCGCGCGTACTCAGTGTGGAGCGTCTGCAGAGTTTGCTCGCGCTCGCGCAGATGATCGTGCACTGCCGCGAGTTGGCAGCGGAGACTCGTGTTCGCGTGCCGTTCGCGGTCCAGCCTGAACACCGTGACGGGCCACAGCGGTTCGTGCTCTGCGTCCCGAGACACGATGTCGTAGCAGTGTGTCTGCAGTAGCGCGTCACAAGTAGCCGGCGCTTCGTCGAGTTCGTGTGCCGCACTGGTGACGGAGCGCAGTACGACGATGTCGTACTGCAGCAGTTGTTCTTCCGTGAGTGCGGCGAGCAGTGCTTGCTCCTGGCCCGGCACGTCCAGAACGAGGGCGTCGCAGGCATCGGCGTGCGCATCGGTGGAGGCGCGTACAAGCACTTCGGCGAATTCGAGGGCCTGCAGCTCGCGTCGCTCGATTTCGCGCAGTCGTGGGTAGTAGAAGCGAAGCGCAGTTGCATCAGCAGGACCGTTCAGCGACGGCATCGAGTAGCGGTGCCAGGTGACGAGGCCCGCGGTCGCTGCGACGGGGTACGGGCATACGTCGATCCATGGCGCATCGATGGTCCGCCGTCGCAGCTCCGTTGCTGCGTCCGGGTCACCTTCCACGAGGATGAGCTGCTGCGGTGCGAGCGACCTGTATCCGGCGAGCACCGTGCCACTGCCAGCGCCAACGTGTACCACGGTCCCGAGTGGCAGACCGGGCGTGCGTGCAAGCGCGACGTAGTCGGACAGCGGCCTCATGGCTGGCGCGTGCCCACGTCAGTCTGTCTGCCAGCGATTGGGCTGGCTGCGATCCTGCGCAGCCGCCTCGCCGCCTTGCGCAGGACACTAGCGGAAGTCTGAGGTGCGACGATGTTGCCCGGTGGCGCAGGTTCGTCGGTTGCCTCTTCGAATGCCGGCGGGAGCCTGGCCGCCGCGTCCAGCAGCAACTGCCTCCTTGCGTCGTTTCCGTACTGTGCGATCGGCAACTCCGCGACGATGCCTGGCCATGCCGCGAGCAGCGCACGGATGAAGGCGCGGTCGCCCTCCGGCAGCCGCTCCCAATGGCGGAAGATCTCGCCGGCGCGGGCGTCCGGCAACAGCGGAACGCCAACATCGGGCTTGGGCTGGCCATGTTCGTCGTCTGGCCAGGAGAGCAACGGCGGGCCGAACTCGTCGTCGCAGAGCAGCACGAGGGCACGTGTCGCGGCTTCCGGCTGCCAATGAACCGTGAGCCGCGGCAGCGTGCGCGTCCCGTAGTGCATGTTCGCGAAGTGGAACACCAGCGTTCCATCCGCGGCGTTTGCATCGACCTGCATGGATGAGTAACGCACGCGCGGCGGCATCTCGAGCAGCTGCTCGTGGAGCCGGCGGGCCAGCTGCAGCCAGTGTGGTGCGACGTCGATGTCGCTGGCGCCGAGTCTTGCCTCGATCCGGGCCGCGATGTGCTGCGTGAGCAGCCAGTCGCTCGTTGCCATCGCGTCGAACAGCGGTGCGCAGGATGCGTCGCTGGGCACAAGCAACTCGAAGCGCAAGCCACCCTCCATGCCGGTTTCGTGCCAGCTGTTCAGCAAGTGCGCGCCATCGGCGTTGCCGAAGAGCACGAGCCCGGGGTGCCCGTGGTGCTCCACGAGCCGCATCTGCGAGTCCCCGATCGCCCGTCCATCGATGGTCGGCTTGCTGAGCATGAAGGTGAGTTCCCGGTGCGGCGGCGTGTCGCGCTCACCCACGGCGATGATCTCGTCGATCGTGACATCGAGCCCGCGGGTCTTCCGAGCGGCGTTCGTGGCGGAACGTTCGAGCGTCTTGCAGGTGAGGTAGTAGTGTTCGAGTTCCTCCTGCACCTGATGCAGCTGCAGCACGAGCAGCTCGTTCTCGCGCTCGGCCGACTGTGCTGCGGCTCGTGCAGCGTGTGCCTCTGCGGCCCGTTGCGACACCTCCTCGCGAACAAGCTGCTGCTCACGGTCGAGTGCCTCGGCGCGTACGTTGGCGGCCGCGAGGGCGATCGTGGTCTCGGCCTGCGCCGCGCGTGCCGCCATGAGCGTGAGTAACGCATCGTCCAGGCGGGCCTGAAGTTCGTCTGCGGCTCGCTGCGCCTCGAGCGTTCGCTGCTCCTGGGCCTGGACTGCTGCACGCGTCGCGTGCAGCTCCGCCTGAGCGTGCGCGACGCTGTCACGCAGGAACTGCAGGGTCGCGACGGCGCCAGCTGCGTCGATGCGCGGCGCGTCGTCGTCCACCCACGCGCCGGCGCTGTCCGGGGCAAGCGTTTCGCAGCACGCGAGCAACTCGGCATGCAGCGCGCGCGCATCGGTGTGCAGGTAGGCCATCGCTTCCGCGAGCGTGCTGCTCAGCGCGTCGAGCGGCGGGTGATCCACGGGTTGGAGCTGTACGGGAAGCTCGATGCCGAAGCGGGCACCGAGCAGAGCTCCGAGTGCGTCCGTGCAGGTCCTGGCCTCGCCGGCGTCCAGCAGCAGGAGCGCCGTTCGATCGGATTGCACCTGCCGCAAGAGTCGGCGCGCGCCTTCGCACCAGTCGTCCAGCCATTGCGCCGGGTCGGCGACGCGGCCCGCCGCCAGCTCGATGGCCAGGCCGACGGCCGGGCGCTCGACGAGCGCGAGGTGCGTCGCCACGACGCCATCCACTGCAGGTCGTCCGTCCTGTGCCTGTTCGGCCTGCGTCGTGAGTGCACGCGCAACATGTGCCCACGCGCCATGTGGCGTGCCGAGGGTGTGTAGAGTTCTCGCGCTCATGTGCGTGTCTTCGTGTGCCGAACGGTGTCTATCGTGAACCTGCGAGGCTCGCAATGAAACGCTGCCATGCCGGGAGCACCTGCTCTGGCAGGTAGCGGCACGACACGTCGGCTCCGCGTGCGATCAACGCCTGCCGCCGCGGTTCCGCCGCTGGATCGAGCACCGACGCCATCGCGTTCGTCACGTCTTCCACCGAGTACGGATTGAAGTAGTCCGCAGCGTCGCTGTAAACCTCGCGGTGCACTGGAAGGTCGGATGCGAGCACCACGCCGCCGCTGCGCATGGCCTCCACGCCGGAGAAGCCGAAGCCCTCCGCGTAGCTCGGGCACACTGTAGCGCGGGCATGGCGGTACAGGAGCCGCAACTCGAGCGCGGGCACGTCTTCGAGCAGGTGCACCACGCCGCGCGCCACCCAGGGCAGCAGCTTCTGAACCGTCGCCTCGCTCTCCCATCCGAGCGCACCCACGAGCACGAGATGCACGTCCGGGTGGCCGCTGGCCCGCAACCGTTCCCATGCGGCCAGCAGCGTGAGGTGGTTCTTGCGCGGCTCGAGCGTGTTCACGCACAGCAGGAAGGCCTGCTCTTTCTTGTCGTGCGGTGCGCGGACCTTCGAATTCTCCAGCTTCCGCAGCGGTGCCGCGCGCGCCGCCACCGTCAGGCTGGCCCGGGTGCGCAGGATGTCCGCGATCTGTGTCGGCGGCCGGTCCTCGAAGTGGTAGCGGTGCGAGACCATGTTCGGGATAGTCAGCGAGCGCGCCTCCGCGGCGGGGAAGATCGATATCAGGTCGCGCCGGCTGGCCTCGGACACGCAGGCGAACCATGCACCGTCGCGAACGTTGCGGCGTAACGCGTTGTAGTGCGAGGCCTGGTGGAACGCGCGATCGATGATGGTGTGCGGCATGAGCATGGGTACCGCGTCGTGGTAACGGACCACGAGCGTCGTCGGCGCCTTCACGCGGCCGGGGTAGGGTGTCTCCGCGAGCATCACATCGTAGCCGCGGGTATCGAGCCGGGGATACAGCTGCACGCCCAGTGCGCGCGTCAGCAGTGCCGCGGCGTGCGCGCCGGACCACGGCACCTCGGTCACGCGGTAGTGCGCGCTCGTGACTGCCGCGAAGTCGTCGTGGGGCAGCGTCTTCGCGAACATCGCGCGCCACAGGAAATCCTCGAAGCGCGCGCCCGTGAAGTGCGTGAGTGGCTGCGATGCGCCGAGCACTGAGCGCGTCAGCATCCGGGCCACGGCCCAGCTGCGCCCGACGTGCCTGCGCAATGTCTTCAGTGGCCCGATGGGGTCCTCGCCCTGCATCGACACGACCACGCGGGCCAGCCGGTCGACGCGCCGGTCCTCCGTCCAGCGGCGCCCACCCTCGGCATCGGGCAGCCCGCGCGCGAGTACCTCGTTGCTGCTCTGGATCAGCCCGTCGACCGTCACGCCGGGCAGGCTCGACAGGCCGCGGAACAGCAACCGGGTTTCCTGCGGGATGCCGGCGAAGCCGTCGAGCGCGGGGCGGAGTTCGAACAGGATCTTCATGCGGCCCACATGCGTCAGGCTTCCACGGGCGGGTGCACGGTGTGCTCGTCATACCACGCATAGGCGGCGTCCACGCTGTCGAACTCCAGCAGCCGGCCTTCGTGCAGCACGCAGGCACGCGTGCAGTACAGGCGGATCACGTTGGCGTCGTGGGTCACCAGGATGAAGGCGCGGTCCTTCCGCTTGTGGAACAGCTCCACGTGGCAGCGCTCGTGGAAGCGTGCGTCGCCCACCACCATGGCTTCGTCGATGAGGAAGCAGTCGAACTCGATGGCCATGGAGAGCGCGAACGCGAGCCGCGTGACCATGCCGCTGGAGTAGTGCGACACCGGCTCGCGGAAGTACACGCCCAGCTCGGTGAATTCCTCTACGAAGGGCACCAGCGGCCGGTGGTCGATGCCGTACACGCGGCAGACGAACTTCAGGTTGTCCAGGCCGGTGAGGTTGGTCTGGAAGGCGCCCCCGAACGCGAGTGGCCAGGACACGCTCATGCCGCGGTGGATGCGTCCAGAGGTCGGCGGCTCGGCGCCGCTCAGCAGGCGGATGAGCGTGGACTTGCCGGCGCCATTGCGGCCGAGGATGCCGAGGTTCTGGCCGCGTTCCAGCTGCAGGTTGACGCCATCGAGTACCCGCCGAGGTCCGTAACGGGTGTGGTAGACCTTGCTGACGTTCTCCACGCGGATCATCGCGTTTCCACCCGGCGCGCCGCCACGCGCAGCAGGAACAGGCCGGCCAGCGTGAGCACCAGACTGCATACGGCGAGGTAGCCGGCGTCGTGGTAGGTGCGAACGAGGTGCCCGAAGTAGCCGTCGCGCACGATTTCCACCCCGTGCACCATCGGCAGCCAGAGCAGCGCCTCGCGCGCCTCGGGCGGCAACGCGCCAACCATGAACGCGGCACCGGAGAGCGGGAAGAGCACGTAGGACAGGGGTTGCCACAGGCGTTGCACGATCTCGCTGAAGGCGCTGAGTGCACCCATGGTCAGGCCGAGTGCAGCGCCGAACCAGGTGAGCAGCAACCAGCCCCAGACCACTGTGAGCAGGTCGTTGGGCGGTTCGATCTCGTCGATCAGGACGAAGAAGCCGGTGAGCACGGAGAACGATGCAGTTGCGCCGCAGACCTCGAGCAGGATCCGGGCGGCAAGGACATCCAGCAGCCGGACGTTCCGGTGGTACAGCAGGTTCAGGTTCTGGTGGATCGCGTTCGTGCAGTGCGTGACGGTGTTGCGCCACAGCAGCACCGACGAGTAGCCGGTGATCGCGAACGGGATGATCGGCAGGTTCGAGCCGGCCTTCAACCCCATCGTGTTCCAGAGCGTCGCGACCGCGAGCGTGAACAGCGCGGGCTCGATGATCAGCCACAGCACCCCGAGATTGCGGCGCCCGAAGCGGGTGATGAGCTCGCGCAGCAGGAGTGCGCGCACCACACGCGCCTGGATCACGACGGCGCGTCGTAGCGAGGGCGCTCGCTCGGTGACGCAGCCGGTCAGCGGGTCAGTCGACATGTTCCTGCACGCCGGCGACCACGAGGCTGAGCACGCCC
>CAMAVY010000082.1 GCA_945861675.1 Klebsiella pneumoniae
CGTAGCCAAGTGTGATCACCACGTCCGCAGCATCGATGGCACAGGACACCAGGTCTTTCGCCTGCAGCCCCACCGTGTACAGACAATATGGCGCGTCCATGTCAACGCAGCCCTTTGCCATGAACGTGCAGGCAACGCCGATGCCGGTCTTCTCGCAGAACAGCCGCAGCTGCTTGCTTGCGCGCTTCCGCACACAGCCATTGCCCGCAAGAATGATCGGCCGCCGCGCGGTACGAATTGCTTCGAAGGCGCGGTCCACGACTTTGTCGTCGGCCACCGGGCGGCGGAAGCGGCGCACCGACATCGGCGTCACGCTGGCTTCAGCCTTCGCAATATCTTCAGGAAGCTCAATGAGCACCGCACCGGGTTTTTCCGTGCGCGCCAGGCGTACCGCCTTGCGAACGATCTCGGGAATGTTGTTCTGGTGCACGATCTGCACGGCCCATTTGGTCACCGGCTGGAACATGCGCACCACGTCCATGACCTGGTGCGACTCCTTGTGCAGCCGCGTGGTTGCCGCCTGACCTGTCAGCACCAGCATCGGCGCGCGGTCCATGTTCGAGTCGGCCACGCCGGTGAGCAGATTGGTTGCACCGGGGCCCAGCGTGCCAAGGCACCCGGCAGGGTTGCCCGTCAGGCGGCCATACACCTCAGCCATGAAGGCTGCGCCCTGCTCGTGCCTGGTCACGATGAACTTGAGTCTGTCCGTGCGCTCAAGGGACATCATGAAGTCGGCGTTTTCTTCGCCCGGCACGCCAAAGATGTACTCGATCTTCTCTTCTTCGAGACACCTGACGAACAGGTCCGACGCCTTCATCCAATGGCCCTCGAGTGGTTGGCTTCTGCTTGCGCGGGAACTGTCAGGTGCCGAGCCCGATTGCCAGCATAGCGACGATCAGGAGCATTGCCCCGGCGCCGAGGATGGCAAGCAGAGCCATCGTTGATTCTGCGGCGGCTTGCCCGTCACGTGACGCAGCGCGTCCGTCAGCTGCCGCAGCATACTGCCGCTCGGGCACCTGTACTTCCACGCCAATCAGTTTCGCAGAGGAATCTGTCACATCAGCGACAATCGGGCTGTCCCGGAGGTCGGCAACAAACGCATCGATCATGACGGTGCGGATGTTGCGATAGTCATCCAACGTGATGTCGCCATTCGCATGCAAGCGGGCAACCTGCCGCAGTTGGGCGCTCTCCCCTTCAAGCTGCATGACAGTCATGGGCGGCGCCTTCCAGGCAAGTAACGCAAGCGAGCGGCCAACTTAAGGAAGTCGATCAGACAATGCAATCGGGGCGGCGGCACAGCGCTTCGGTCAGCGAGCGGTCTGGAGCAGCGGGCAGATGCAATCACGCCGCGCAACGCGTGAGCACGATCGACACGTTGTCGCGCGCGCCACGTTCGAGGGCCTGCTGCAGCATTGCATCAACGCTCACAGCAAGTTCGCTGTGCAGCAGATGAGCTTTGATCTCATCGAAACTCAGTTCCCGATACAGCCCGTCTGAGCACAACAGGAATACATCTCCGGGCTGAATATCGAACATCACAATGTCGAGGCGCAGGTCGTTCTGACCACCGACGGCGCGGGTGATGACATTGTTGTCCGGGTGCTTGGCGGCTTCCTCGTCTGTCATCACACCCTGCTCGATCAATTCCTCGAGGGGACTGTGGTCACGGGTGATCTGCAGGAACTCGGCTTCACGCAGCCGATACAAGCGCGAGTCACCTGCCCACAGGGCAATGCCGACGCGGCCACGCACAAGCAGCGACACGACCGTGCAACCCATGGTGCGACCGCCGAAGTGTGTTGCCGAGTGCTCGCGAATCAGCGCATTGATGCCAAGCAGCGTGTCTTCAACGCCATCCACGAACGCTGACAACTCGTCGGGAAAATCCAGTGCTGCAAGGGCTTGCGACACCATGCGCGAAGCGACGTCACCCGCTTCATGGCCGCCCATGCCATCGGCAACCACCCACAGGCCGTCTTCCGGGCGTATGAGCACAATGTCTTCATTGATCTTTCGGCGCATCCCGGGATGCGACTCGGCGGCGGTGTGCCAATTCATGTCCGTCGAGTCACTCGCATATAGGCTGGCTTCAGAGGCCCGTCGCACGCTGCAACGCGGCCATGTTTGTGCTGAATCCTGCTGCATCGAACCGGTTCTCGTTTGCCACCGATGCGTACAGCCGGTCCACAGCGCCCTTGTGCGCGTCCTTACGCCCCATCTGGATCAACAGCAGATCCACTGCCATGGTCGCCTGCTCGGCAGCCACATAGTCACGATACTCGCCCGCCTGTGCCTCGCGAAACAGGTTGCCCAGAATTCGCCCCATGTTGGCGCCGCCAACATCCGCGGCGGCCAGTGTCGCGCCGGCCTGATCGACCGCACTTTCCAGCTTCGCTGCGGCCCGGACCACAGACGACCGGTCGTTCAGCACAGCCGCATGGAGATCGTTCATCCCCTGCAGCAACGCGCGGTGCCGACCGGGCGCCAACACCTCTGTGGCAGCCGCCAGCAGCACTAGGTTCGAGTCATTCAGACGAAGTTGCCCTGGCCCCAATCGCGCAGTGGCGCTGCGCGGGCGCCAGCGCTGTTCGTCCATCGGGTGGTGGCAGGCGTGGCAATCGAACAGCGCAATCTCAGGCACCACGCCGCCCGCTGTGAAGCGTGGCCCCTGCACAAGGTCGAGGGTTCGCTTGGATGCAGTGACCAGCCCCGCCAGCCAGGTGCCAACGCTACCCGCCGAGCCCTTGCGGCGGAGGTAATCCTCGTCCACACGGTAATGCTGCGGCTGCAGCGCACCGAAGGTATCCAGTTCGAACGCCAGGCGTGGATGACCCGCACCCATGATCCGGTGCGTTGCGAACTTGTTGTTGTCGCCGAGATGGCATGACAGGCACAGCGTTGCCCGTGCCTGCAGGTTGTCGGTGGGATACATGCCGTTGCCAACATTGGCCTGGTGCGATGCATCGCGGGACGCATGCGACGACAGCCAGCGCTCCGCACCCCCGTGGCAGGCCTCGCAGCCGATGCCGTCAGTGACCTGAAACTTCTCGCCGCGTTGTGCCGGCGCGATGTTGTCGGCATGGCAATCCAGACAGATCTTGGCCTCAGACGCATTACCGATGCCGAGGTTGCGGGCAATGCGCGCCGACTGTTCATTGAACAGAATCTGATAGGCACCAGCGTGCTTGTCCTGCTGCGTCCAGGTCACGAACTCGTTCTGCAGCACGTTCGAGGCTTCGATGCCCGAAATGGAACCGTGGCACACCGATGAGGCGCAACTGGCCACACCCAGATGCTTGTCCGCTGCGTTCTGCGGCAACTCTGCCGCGACGGCGCTCGCGGCGGTCAACGCGCCCAGGGCCAACGCGCCCAGGGTCAAAGTGCACGTCGCCAACCAGCGAAGCGGCCGCCCACGGATCGGCCGCAAACGAAGCGTTAGTCCTGCGCCCAACCATCCTCGGGCTAGCCGTTTCATGTTCAATGCCTCTGCCCCTGACTCGGTCTTTGACTCTGCCCGACTGCAGGCGCCGCCTGCGGCTGCGCGCTGAGTTCGTCATGCACGTACCAAGGTTGTCCCTGATCGTTCAAGTACATTCGTTTCATGTCTGCCCAGGTCAGCGGGCCCGAGCCCAACCGGCCGAACACTGCTACCTGGTTACCGGTCTCATCGACCGCGCGATCACGCTCCAATCCGCGCGACAGCGACAGCGCCCGATTCCGCGTCGGGTACTTGGCAACCAGCTGCGGCTTGGGCTCCGGCGCGAACCCGTAGAAGTTCGGCTGCGTATCCGGCGCCGTGATCTGAATGACCTTAAGGCCACCGCCACCATCTGCCACATAGGCAAACGGCGATGCGTTGGTGTGGCCAATCACAACGTCGGTGCTGTCGTTCAACTCCCCGCCTGCATTGAACACAGTGTAGAGGGCCATCTTCTCGGGATTGGTCACGTCGACAATCACCAGTCCTTGGGCGCCCGCCGCCACATAAGCATAGGTGCGTGCGATAAACAGACCGCGTGCATCAGCCAGCGGCAGCACACTGCCCGTCAAACGAGGTGTTGCAGGGTCGGTGATGTCGATGGTCTTCAAGCCATCCGCATCGGTCACAAACAAGTAACGGAACTGCTGTTGCACAGCTCGACCGTTGTTCAACGGCACCGTAGCCAGGAGCTTCGGCTTCAGCGGGTCATCGAGATCGAGCACCACCAGCCCGGCGTCCGCGACGATGTACACATAGCGACCGCCGATCGTCAGATGGCGAGCCCCCTTCAGCACGTTGTTCTCGTTCCACGTCAATGCGCGGGTCAGGAAGTTGTTGCGGCTCTCACCATCGGCCAGCGTCTGGTAGTCGACCAGAATCAGGCCCTCTTCCGAGTCGGTCACCAGCACATAGGAATAGATCGGATGGAACGGGCGCTCCTGGTTCACATCGCGCATCAGTGCGCCAACGTTTCGATCGGGGTGCACGGGCTGGGTCGTTGAGAACGCCACACAGGTCGCGTTCTTGCTTTCAACCTGCGTGTCCTGGCCGAACGGACCGGAAGGCGATGTCAGGATGCGTTGGCTGAACCCCTTGTTCGCGATGTTCGCAATATCGTAGGCCCACATGCCTTCAGGGCCGGCTGCGGAGTACAGATACTCACCACGCAACTGCAGGCAACCAATACGCGGCGTCGCCAGATTGAAGCCGATCTGCAGCACCTGCCCCTTGGCCTGATGCTGCCTGTAGTAGTCGGGGTAGGCATAACGCTGCAGGTAGCTGCCGATGACAGCTTGCGGCTCTTCCCACTCCGTCACCTGCACCGCTTCAACACTACCTTCCGTGCCCATG
Source organism: Klebsiella pneumoniae (assembly GCA_945861675.1). Taxonomy (GTDB): domain Bacteria; phylum Pseudomonadota; class Gammaproteobacteria; order Pseudomonadales; family Azotimanducaceae; genus CAMAVY01. Next base: position 4,835 of record CAMAVY010000082.1, read on the forward strand.
AACGCGTTGAAACCCAACAGGTCGATGTAGTCGGTGCCGTAGCCAAGCGTCTGCGCCATGATGGCGTTGTTGTCATTTGCATCCGACAGGTGGCAGTCCGAACACAGCTTGGTTTCGACTTTGCGCTCGGTATGCGGGAAGTGCGGGTTGATTGCCTGCGACGAGTAGCCGCTTGCCGCAACCGGTGGCTGCTGCACATAGATACGCTCGCGGCTGGAGTTGGTCGAGGACAACACCAGCGCCGAGCTTGAACGCAGCGGCGATACACGATCGCCATTGATCGCGCCGCGCCGACCCAGCATGAACACATCGTCACGCAGCACCTGCGGGTTGTAGGTGGCGTAGTTGCGGGTGATGCCGCCTTCGTAGTGGTGCCGCTCGGTCAGCCAGTTCGCTTCGATGGGCAGATGGCAACCACCGCAACTGGTGGTCCAGGAGATGTGGCAGCTGTAACACTCGATCTTGTCCGACTTCGCACGCTCCGCATCCGAGAGATTCTCGTCGGTGCATTTGTAGCTGTGCGCGCGCTCGGTGCAGGGCACGTCTGTTCCCCAATGCTGCGTCGCGGTGTTCGTGCTCATCAGCTTGGCGCGCGCCGCCTTCGCGTTGTAGTCGGTGTTGCTGGCGCTGACGGTGTCCTGCACAAGGCTCATCTGCCACGCCAGGCCAGGGTTCACGAGCGACCGTTGAATCAGGCACTTGTCGTTCGTGCATGCGAGGTTGTTCTTTGCATCTGTCCAACCGCGCGTCACCCACTCGAAGCGTCGCGTGCCGTCCGGATTCCGAATGAGCGACAGGTCGCGACCACGCGGTCCGCGCGCGGGGCCGGATGTCACCAGCGTCGGGTAGCTGTCCGGTGTGCCATGACAGTCGACGCAATCAATCTCCACAGCATTGGCGACTTCGCCATAGATGTGGCCGTTGCCATGCGAGTCCTGCGAGAAATGGCAATCTGCGCAATGCATGCCCTTCTCCGCATGGATCGAATTCATGTGCACGACCTTTTCCCATTTCTTCGGGTCGTCGTTGGCGACTGTGGCGCCAGCCGCATCGAGTAGATTGCCCTTACGGTCGCGGCGATAGATGCCGCGGAAGTTCCAACCGTGGCCGTGGTAATCGGCGAACTGTGTGTCCTTCAGTGTGGGATTCAGCTTTGACACGTCCTTCAGAAATTCGCGATCGCCCCAAAGCCCACGGGCCGCAGCAGCCTCGGGATTGTGCTCGTTGATCTCACGAATCTCCGCATGCGTGGGATAACGCTGCTCCTTCGGCCACATCGACGGTGCGTCCGATTCGTAGTCCCACATCGTGTACCCGAGATACGGATTCACGAACATGTTCGGTTGGTGCATATGGCAGGACATGCACTGACTCGTGGGAATCGCACGCGAGAACTGATGTCCGAGCGGGTGGCCCGACTCGTTGTGTGCAATCGTCGGGTCCTTGGTGCGCGTCTCACCCATGTTGCCGAACGTGTGGTACTGGCCTGACGACTCCCACTCGCGATCATTGGCATACACAACGTGGCAGGCACCACAACCCGAGGTTCTGAAGTCGCCCGGCTGATCGTTGGTGCCCATAAACCACATGAGCGGATCGTTCAAACGCGTCTTGTGAATATTGATCACCGGGACCGCAATGCGCGCGCCGGTGCCGGGGCCACGCACTGACTGCCGTGTATCCGGTCGACCTGGTTCTTCCAACCGCTGAATCAGACCCGCGGAATTGGGAATGCCGGTTTCTGGGAACACGTTCAGGATGTTGCGGCCACCGCGCTCGAAAATGCGGAACACGTCACCGGGCATAAGTGTTTCCCAGGCCGGCAGTGGCAACAGCACCGGCAGCACGCCAAAGCGCTGCTGCGCCTCCGCAGCATTGGGCAACGGCGGGCCGACAATTGCCGACGGCTTGCCATCGCGCGTGTACGCCTCGCCAAGGATGTAGTTCTTGAACGGCAGAATGCCGTTGTTGTACGACGCGCCGCCCAGCAGCATGGCGCCCGTGGCCATGATGCTGCGCTTGGCCGCCTGAATAATCGGCATGTGGCATGCGCCACACGACTCTTCGACGATGCGATAGTCCGAGGGATTGTTGAATCGCACGAACTCTGGCGACTCGCGATTCAGCAGTGTGTAGCTGACTTCCGGATTGCGGCTGGATGGATACTTCCAGGCATCGGGATAGCGCGGCAGCACATGCGCCTTGTCACGCGCCAGGGCATAGCTTGAGGATTCTTTCGCTGCGCCTGCCGGCTTCATCACGCCGTGGTCGCCACCGTGGCAGTCCACGCAGCCCAGATTCACGCCTTCGCTGGCGTGCATGCTGGTGCGCTCGGTATTGGTGTGGCAACTGACGCAACCTTCGCTCTTGGCCAGCGCATCGGCTGGCGATTGTCCGCGCGGTGCCGGCGGTGCGGGAATGTAGTGGCGCTCAACTGCGTGCTCGCCTTCGGATGCAAACGCAGTCGCCCCAAAGCCCAACATGCCTGCCCCCAGCAAGCCTGCTCCCAGCAGACACGCTCTCAGCAGGCGCGCCCCCCGCAAGCACACAGCGATGGCGAACAGAAAGACTAGATTGCGCATGCCGCCAGGTCCCACAAATCAGTACTGCAGAATAAAGTTGCCGAGAATCGAATACGGCAGATCTTCGTCGCTGCCATACAGCTGATCAAAACCATCGCCAGGAATCAGCGCCGCCGCCGAGAGCCGCAGAACGATGTTCTGCGTCACGAATGGCCGCCAGATCACCGCGACCGAAATGTCCTCACCAATGTGCTTGTCAATATCGCCCTGCTGACGCAGGCGCTCCAGCACTGCCGTATCGGCAAACCACAGATCGTTGGCATTCACCGAAACGCGCAGATGCGGCAACAGGTCGAAGTCCGCGCCAATGCCGGCGAGGATGGTGCCCGGATTCATGAAATTGGACTGCCCGAGTTCTTTGGATGAACGCAGCGAGTTCAGCACGCCATTGCGCCCCGACAGACTTACGCCACCACCGCCGATCAGCGGTACCGTCTGGCGGATCCAGTAGCTGGTATCGGCACCGGCAAACAGCGGGTTCTCGAAGATGGCATCGAAGCCATGTGCTTCGTCGTCGTACGCATCGTCGTCACCCGTGGCGTACAGGAACGACGCACGCGCGCGTATCCAGCTGAAATCGTACGACCCTTCGGCGGCAAAGAAGAAACTGCTGATCTCTTCGTCTTCGCCAGGGAAACGTGTGCTGTCCTGCTCACCGTAAGCGAAGTACGCGGTCGTGGTCAGGTTCCAGCGGTCGAAGTGTCCGTCACCGCTGTAGCCGTAGTACACAACGTCGTAGTCGCGCGCAAAACGCTCTTCAAACAAAGCCGACGGCCGTGCAATGAAACCGTTCTCGTCGTACTTGATCCGGCCCTTTTCACGATTGCGGTTGTAGATCACGGTGGCCTGCGACGTGAAGCCTGGCACCGGCAAGTCCTGCCAGTAGACGTTGGCGGCGAACACATCGTCGCCACGCGGGCGCTGATTGATGTCGTTCAAGCCGGAATTGGTGTCTTTCTCCAGCCGACGGAACCATGCCAGGTTGTACTGGAAGGTGTTGTTGTCGCGGATACCGAACACGCGGATGCCCAGCTGCGAATCGGAGAACAGGAAGCCACGGAAGTCCGACGTGAACGGCTGAATGCCGATCCGAATGCTGTCGAAGTCGAAGCGGTCCGATACGTTCTGCAAGTGCTTGTCGAAGAACAGCGCCTGTATGCCCATGAAACCTTCACGCCGACGACGTCCGCTGCCGTCGTCAGGCGATGACGGATCAACCTTCAGCAGGCCACGCTCAGCGAAGTGCACGTCGCTGTAGTTGAACACGGGCGTGAAGCGGAATTCATAGTCCGGTGGGCGGAACACCGTATCGCCCTTCAGCACGGCCAGTTCGAAAATCAGGTTCTGATTGAATACGAACTGATCGCCGTCGCCGATGGTGTTCAGCTTGCCGGAGCCGGTCGTCGTCGCGTTGCCGACGGGCACAGGGAAACGCCGCGGCTCAAGCACGCTGTCAGAGATCAGGGTCAGGCTGACAAACCAGTCTTCACCGAACACCGGCTTGTCGCCCTTCAGGAAGTTGTTGTTGGCGTAGGGGTCCAGCAGGTTCTCTTTGTAGAACGCATCCATGATGCGCCACCGATCAGGTACCGGCGGACCGAGATCGAGCGGCGAACTCCAGGCGGGGATCCGCGTGCCGTCGCAAGGTGGCAGCTCGTACTCGAGCACCGGGCTCGAACCCTGCCCCGGCCGCCGACGGCCGGCATTCGAGAGTTCACCGGCAGGCGCGCAGATGTCTTCGGCGTTGGGCACGCCCGCAGCGGCTTCTGCCGCCAGCACCGTGGATGTGAGTTCTGCTGTACCTGTAGTAAGACCTGCCGTCGACTCCGACTCAGACAGCGACGCATTTGCGGCGGCAGCACTGGCCAATGCAGTCACTGGCGATGCGGCAACGACTTCGGTCTCCAGAACGTCCGCCTGCAGTACAGTTGTTGCGCGATCAGCAACCTCGACAAACGGGACATCCGCAACGGCAGCGCCGGCGCAACACGCCAGCAGCCCAGCGCAAAGCGCCAGCGGAATCGCCAACAACCCGGCGTTGGCGCGCTTACTTGCCATCGCACACATCGTCGTCACTCGAGTTGTTGAAGGGCGCTTGCGGACAGTTGACGTAACGCATGCGAACGCGGTCTCCCGGTAGATCCACCCGATCAGAACGCGCCGCAAATGGCGCATTGCCAAACGCTGCGCCCGCCGCAGCGCCTGCATTGTTGGCACCCAGAAAGGCCACCATGTCGTCCTGATCGACACCGTCGCCAGAAATGCCGACGGCACCGATCAGCACATTGCCGCGATACACGGGCACTGCACCGGGGAAGATCTGCAGGCCATTCGCAACGGCAGTAGTGGGGTTCTGTTGTGCAAAACCATCCGGCAGTCCGGTGCTGCCAGCGCAGGTCATACCAACATCCGGCACAACGCCCAGCACAAACGCAACGTGGTTGATCACGGCGTTATAGATCAGGTCAGACTGCAGACCCACGCTGAACACACTCCACTGCCCGTCCGCCTTCGATAGCGGGCCCGTCGGGCCATTCTCGGGACCGTCCGGATAGTTCGGCCGCGCAATGTTGCCCACCGCCCGATCGGAAAACGCGACATTGGTCCCGGCGGTCTCCAACAGATTTGCCTGACCAAGGAACGCCTGCGTCGCAGTAACGTAGTCCCCGAGCACAGGTGCAGGCGTTGTCAGCACAGGAATCGTTGCCGGATTCGGCGGTAGCGGCGCGCGACCCAGATAACGCGGCGCGGGCAGACCGCGCAGCACTGACGCTGGCGAAACTGCACGCCCAGTGCCCGACATGAAGGCTGCGGTCCGCGCCTTCTGCAACGACACATCCGCACCGAACACGGGTGCATCGCGCGTGCGGGCCATACCAAGAATGTTGCCGCTGCTGTCGACCACAGACGCAGTCACTGCAACTTTGCTGCCATCGGGCTGGCGGATCTGCGCCCTTGCACGGTTAGCAACGTCGATCGCGTTGGCCAGAATCGAACGCACTTCAGCCGCAGTGAAAGCTGCTGCACCGCCAGGCGCATCCAGCCCTGCACGCGGCGGGAAACGGTTCGCGTTGGCACCGTCGACAAACACGAACGCGTCGACATCCTGTCCGCCCACCTGGAACTCGCCAGCCGTTGCCGGACGAATGCCCGACTCAGCCTGTCCGAACGCGACGCCCGCCCGTGCAACGCGTGCCGCATCGCCTGCCGGAGAAAGATCTGCAACACCGCCGTCGTAGTAGCCACGCACGCCAACCAGCGAGCCCACAGAGCCGTTGATCGTGGCGAATGCAGGTGCCGATGCCGGCACCGACGCAAGGTCACTGACAAACGCCTCGGAGAACTTGCCCGAGCGGCCGCCAAGCGTGATCACATCCGCCCGCCGGGCCACCGGCGCCGCGAAGCCAACACTGCCGGCCGTTGCAATGTACTCGTCGATGTCGGAGTCGAAATTGAACACGTCCTTGTCCAACCCGTACACACCATCTGCGATCACACCGATACCACCGACCGGCGTGCCGTTCTTGTAGAGCGGCAGACCGCCAGGATCTGCGGCAAGCCCCAGCGGCGAGCGATGCGGACCCGGCCCAGGCGCCTCAAGCGCCGTGAAGCGGCGAACGAAATCGCCACACGGCAACTGGCTGAACTGCACGCCGAACAAGGGTCCCGAGGCCTGGTTTCGTTCACCCGGCAGGAAATTGCGCTGCACGATCTGGCTTGCCGTGCGTGTGCTGAAGGCGTTGCCCTCACTCGACAGATACGCGCCAGTCACGGCCTTCGCGATGGCTGCAAGTTCCGCCGGAATGATGTTCACGCCCTCAAGGCCGCCAGCCACAGCCGGGCTGCCGTCTGCGGACGAGGTAATGGTCACGAAGTCGTCGTTGGGGTTGGTGCGCGACATCCGGAACACCGCCAGCACATTGCCGACCCGGTCGACCACGGCAATGGTTGCCTGATCGTTGCGCGCCCGCGCCTCGGCCACCGCCTGCGCGATGATCTGCTGTACGTCAGTGGCCGTGAGTCGCGTGGGCGTATCTGCGCACGTACCTGTGCAACTGCTGTTCGCCGTGCCGCCGGCACCACTTTGTTGTGCAGACCGCTCGCCGCCAGCCGCGCCGCCACCACCGCCACAGGCCGCCAGCAGCAGCATCGCGACAAGCGCAAGTGCGCAGCGCAAAGCTACCGAACCGCTGCTGTTGCCGCTGCTTCTGGAACAGGCCCGCACTGATGAAGCCATCACGCTCATAACCCCTCACGCTTCAGCCGCTGCATATCGGACACCGCTTCACGGCGCCGCACGCCTGCAACCCAGGGCTTCATCACGTCCAATCCCGGAATATGGAAGCGATGGCAGTCGATGCACGTGGAGGCCAGCATGGTCGACGCGTCTTCGCCGCCGTGGCAGTCGCGACAGACCTCGATGCGCGGCAACAGAATGTCGGAACTGTCCTTCGACGTGACGTGCTTGCGACCGTCGCTCCCTTCCTTGCCATGGCACTCAACACAATCGTAGGTGGTGTGGCGATCATGCTCGAAGAAGCTCTTCGGCAGCCAGACCCGCGTGAGCCTGACCGGGTTCACCTGCCAGGGCGACAGATGCTTCGGATCCTGCTTGATCGAAATCACATGGCAGTCCTTGCACACGCGACGCTCGAACAGATCCGAGGCTGCGTCGTTGGCACGGGTCTGTGCCCAGGACAACGCCAACGAGCGGCCTTCCGGCGGAATGTTGATGCTGCCGGGCCGACGCGCGTCGCGATGCGGTGCACCACCCACAGGCGACACCTGATTCAACAGATACAGCCGCGCGTAGTACTCCTGCAGCGTGCGCACGACGACGTCCGGGTTGCCATGCGGCACCTGCCGCTGCGGATCCGCCGGGTCGAATTCAAGCCGGTGACAGGAAGCGCAATGCTCTTCCATGTTCACGGTTTCCATATACGCGCCACTCGGGTCGGGCCGATGGCAATCGGCACACACCATCACCACATTGCCCTTGGGCGATTTGATGCCCTTGCTCGAAATGTGTGTGCTGTGCGGGAACTTCAGGTTCGAGCGCTCTTTCGCGCCAGCCTCGTCCAGACCCAGGCGCACGGTCTCCCAGGTCGTGTCCTGACCTGCGCCCTTGGGATGCAGCATGGTCACGCGGAACTGTGGATGGTCGTCGCCGAAGTCCTGCACATTACGCAACGCAGGCGTACCCGATACGTTTGCGCCAATGTCGGCATGGCATTCAACGCATTGCGCCTGATCGCGGCGGATCAACGCGCTCGGCTCGTTGTGTTCCTTGTGGCAGCTTGCGCAGCGGGTCTCGTCGAGCTCCGGCAGCTTGTGCCTGGTCGTATCCACGTGATGCGAAACAAAGCTGTGACAGGCCACGCACTTCTCATCCGGCACCATTTTGAACGGGGTGCCGTGGCAGGCAGAACAGTCGTCGCCGATGGCAAGGTGCGACGGATGCAGCGGACCCGAGTCCCATTGCCCATCGTCCGGCGTCATGGGCGTGTCGCGCAGCATTGCGGCGAGGCTGGGGCTGAACAATCCAAGCCCCGGGACCACAAGGCCCAACAGCAGAATCACACCGACGCTGACCCAGCTCCACTTGCGCTTGCTCAGCGACGATTGTTCGAGGGTGGTGACCATCTGGGTAGACAGCAACACCTCGTCTTCATCGTGTTCGCCCGGCTCGACCAGCAACACCTGGTCGTAGTCGCCAAACGGGTCGCTGATCATGAGGCGGTGATTGCCGACCTCGATCAGGTCGCCCGGCTCAAGCCGCGAGTGTTCGACCTGCTCGCCGTTGAGGAACAGCACACAGCCTGGATTCGCGCGAATCGAGAGGTGTTGCCCCTTGACGAGAATGACCGAGTGCTCGAGCTGCAGCCCCTTGTTGGGAATGTAGATCGTCTGATCGGTGGCGCGCCCGACGGTGAGTGTTTCACCTTCGAACACCGTGTCCGAGCGCTCGACGATGCCGCCCGGGCTGCGAATGATGTGCCGGATCAGTACGCGCATGCGATCACCAGTACAGGAACACGGAGATCACATGCACCAACATCGCTGCGAGCGTCGCAAACGAGATGGGCACATGGATGTAGAGCCAGATGCGCAGGATGGCCTGAATCTGAATGCTGCGGCGCACGCGGCGCAGGACGCGATTGCGCGAACCGATCAGGTCCATGACCTGGCTGAGCGCCGTGATCTCGTCCTGCCGCGTTGAGTTGGCGAGCCGCTGGGCCAATATTTCGATGGCGCGCTTCTGATTCGGATTGGGCTCGCGCGTCGTGCCGTTGAGCACGATCTCCGATGAATCGCGCGCAGTCAGTTGCGCCCAGGCAGTACCACCGAACGCCGTGCGGTCGATTGCACTACCCACCGCCTGCCGCACAGTGGGGTCGATCTTCTCTGCCGAACGCCGGATCTGCTTGTCGACGTCTGCCAGCTCCCAGCACAGTTCTTCAATGGTGCGGCCATCGTTGTTCACCGACATCACGCCGGGATAGTGCAGATACGCCCACACCCCGAACATGCCACTGAAGATCACGAGACACATGAGCACATAGAACAGCGTGTGCACATTCCAGCCGAACTGCATGCCGCTGTGCAGCGTGGCCACGAACAGCAGGGCCACGCCCAGGTAGACGTGTGCCGACAGCCAGCCATGCACCGTGCCAAGGTTCGAGCCGTAGTCGCGCTTGCGGCGGCCGAAATACATCAACCAGATGATGAGCCCGGCGCCTAGAATGCCCAGCACATAGCCGATGAACGTGCCGCCATTGGGCGGTTCGGCGTGACCCATCAGCTCGATCACATAGCCCAACACACTCAGCCCGATCACCACCAGGGCGATCCATAGCCAGCGCGCTCGCTGATAGCTGAGAAAAGACTGGTACATGCTTCCCCGTGTGTTCTGGCGTCAGCCCTGGGCGCTGATGAGGCCGACGAATTCTTCCGGGCTGATGCGCAGCGCAGCGCCTGTCGGACAGGCGCGCACACAGGCAGCGCCGCCGGGCAGGTCCTTGCACATGTCGCACTTCACCGCTTTTTTCTGCGCTGACGGATCCTTCTTCTTCTCTTTGCCGCCCGTGCCTTTGCCGGACTTGTCCTGACCCGGCCCAGGGCCGCTACCAAAGAGTAGCCAGCTCCACAACCCCGGCTTCTCGGCCGCCGGGTAGGCCATCTGAATCACGCCATACGGGCAATTGCGCTCGCAGTTGCCACAGCCAATGCAGTTGTCCTGGATGAACACTTCGCCGCCGGGACTGCGCTTGATCGCATCCGGCGGGCATTCCTTCATGCAATGCGGGTCTTCACAGTGCCGGCAGGACGTCGGCACGTGAATCTTCGCGAAGGTCGGACCGGCTTTGCGATTCAGACGCGATGTGCCGCCGTGCGTCTCGGCACAGGCGACTTCGCAGTTGTCACAGCCAACGCACAGCCCTTCATCGATCAACAACACGTCGGTTGCTTCGCCGAGCCCCTGCTTCATCAGGAAGTGCAACATGTCTGCGGCGTCTGAATCCGACTGCAGCGCTACGTTGGCGGATGCGCGTTCCTGCATCTCGCGCTGCATCGTCTCCATCAGCTGCGGTTCTTTGCGCACCAGCTCCAGGAATGCTTCGGAGTCCAGCGACACCGTTTCGGTCTTTACCGTCGCGCGTACGGTCGCGGTACGTTTGCCGCGGCCCAGCAAACCCATCTCACCGACGTAGTTGCCGGCGGCAACATACGACATGGGAATTTCACGCCCGTCGAAAGACTTCGCGACCGTGACCGAACCGTTGCGAATCAGGTGCAGCTCGTCCGCTTCATCGCCTTCGGCAAACAAGACTTCGTTGGGTTTGTATTGATGAATCTTCGCGGCCTGGGCAATCGGCCGCAGGTCTTCGATGGACACATTCGGCGCGAAGCGCTGCTGGATGGTGCGCAGCACGAACGTCTCGTCGAGTACGCGCTTCACGGCATCGAGCGAGTTCACCAGTTTGTTCATCGTGCGCCGCGGCGTTTCCACCAGCACGGCGAAGTCGCCTGCATACACAGTCGCCGAACGACGACGACCGGAGAACAGACTCATCTCACCGAAGAAGTTGCCCTGGCCGGACTTGATGCGCACCCCCGGCGCAACTTCAATCTCGACATAACCGTCGAGGATGGTGAAGAAGGTGTTGGTGTAGTCGTTCTTGGCGAAGATGACTTCGCCCGGCTTCGGCACATGCACCTTGGAGTCGAGCATCAGTTCGCGGAAGTTCAACGGGTTCACTTCCGAGAAGATCGGGATGCGTTCCTGCATCAACTCAAGCGCTGCATCCACCTCCAACGAATACGGCAGCACGCTGAAGCGATCTTCGAGCAACGGGTGATCGGCAGGCTTGATGGCGTTGCCGAGAATGTACTCGACCACCTCAAAGCCCTGGTTCATGGCCTGCTTGATCAGCGGGTAACCGGCCAGCGCGCCAATGATGTACATGCCCGGCACGCTCGACTCGTAGCGCGTCGACAGCACCGGCAGCGAAGTCGGATCCTTGTTCGGAAACGCAATGCCCCAGCCTTCGACCAGCCCGCGCTGCGGCTTGGCGCCGAGCCGCGCAATGATGCGATCGCACGGCACGATGGCTTCACCCGTGGGCGTGCTGAGCACGATGGCGCCGACCTTGCCGTGGTCACCACCGATGTCGACGCGGGTCACGCCCGTACCAAAGAAGCAGTTGACCTTCTTCGCAGCGATCGCAGCAGCGATGCCGTTCAGGTTGCCCTCTTTGGCCCGGGCAAACTCATCGCGCCGGTTCACGATGTGCACGATGTTCTGCTTCGACAGCGCGATGGCGTTCTCAATCGCCGCATCGCCGGCGCCGACGATGATGATGGTCTCGCCCTTGAACTCGTCTGGATCGTCCAGCTGGTACTGGATAAAGGGGGCATCTTCGCCGGGGCAGCCCAGACGGTTCGGGTTGCCCTGCACGCCGATCCCCAGGATGACGTGCTCCGCCAGCAGCGTGTCGCCGTTGCCCAGGGTCAGGGTGAAGTCGCCCTTGCTGCCCTGGATGTTGTCCACCCGGCCGCGGTAGCGCACGTTGGTTTTGTTGCGTTCGAGGCCGTCGCCCCACTCCGCCAGGATCGCCTCACGGGTGCCGGCTTCGAAGCCGACCGGGCTGCGCAGCGGCAGCACGTTCGGCTCTGCCATCACGTGCTTGCCCTTCTGGTACTTCTGGATCGTGTCGGCGTGCTTGTCGGTTGCCTCCAGCAACACGTGCGCCACACCAAGCTCGGCTGCATGCGCGGCCGCGCTGATGCCTCCGGGACCGGCACCTACTACGGCGACCTTCACGCGTTCGGACATTCCGGCCCCATGCCTGCTGATCAAAAGATTAAGGAACTATATCTGCTTGATCCCATCAGGCAACCAAATGTTGCACCTGAGCAGGCACTTGCTGGGGATTCCTGAGACTGAAAAAGAAGCTCATGCCCACCAATGGCGCCGGCAGCCCAGCACTCAGTGCAGCAGATTGAACAACTGCCGGCGGTAGCGCTTCACCAGTTCGCTGCCCTTGGGCAGCAGCGCGAACAAACGTACCAGCGTGCGCCGACCCAGCTCTTCGTCGAAGGCACGGTCCGCACGGATGATCGCCAGCGTCTGCTCAAACGCCGCCTCGTAGGCGCCCGCCGCCGCCTCGAACAGCGCCAGCTGATAGCGGGCCTTCAGGTCACCGAGGTCGGCGACCTGCGTCTCCACGGCCGATCGAGGCGGCAACCTGGCCACCTCTTCCAACAGCTCGATCCGCGCCCGCGGGCGCTCGATGCCGTCGGCTTCGTCGGGCAGTCCCATCAGCTGCGCGCGCGCGCCGACCGGGTCGCCATTCAGCGCAAGCACGTCAGCCAGCTCGACCTTGAACACCGGGTTGGCCGGCTCTTCCTGCAGCGCGCTCTGCAGCAGGCTCTGCGCCATGGGGTAGTCGCGCTGTTCAAGCAGATCGGCCAGCTGCGCCCGGATCAGATCGCCGCTGCTCATGGTGTGCTGGTCGACCAGTTGTCGCAGCACGCGTTCGCCCTGCGGCCCTTCGAGTTCATCGGCCAGCTGGCCGTCACGAATGATCTTGATGCTGGGCAGGTTCTGCACCCGAAGGTGCTGGGCCAGCGTCTGATCGCGGGCCACATCGACGCGGCCCAGCCGGAACTTGCCGCCAGCGCTTTCGGCCAGCTGCTCCAGGATGCGCCGGGTGTCCACGCTCACGGGGACCTGATCGGCCCAGAAGCAGAGGAACACGGGCAGCTCTTTTGAACGCTCGATGACGTCCTTCTGAAACGTACGGACATCTACATCAAAGCTATGGCCCGCATTCAGTTCAGACATTCCACTTCCCAGGATCTAGAGAGGACGAAGGGTCGGGATTCTAGGGACTGGCATGCTGCGACTGAAAGAGCGCAGTGAGTTTCGTGCAGGGAACCGTGTGCAGAAGGCGATTGCATGGAGGGGATAGCAGCGACCCCGAGTCGTTCACGGTTCGACGAACAAATTGCCGCATGTATACTCCGCGCCCCCGGAGAGGTGGCTGAGTGGTCGAAAGCGCCTGATTCGAAATCAGGTGACGGGGTGACTCGTCCCAGGGTTCAAATCCCTGCCTCTCCGCCATTTCAAGATCTAGCGTCGTTTTCAGACGTCCAGCAATGACCCGCTAAATCCCGCCATGGTGTTTCCTTGTCTGTGGTTGGGGTGCGGACGGCGCACGCGAGGCTATGACCCGTCGGGTCGTTGCAGCACACCTCGCCTTTAATGGGTGTCTGGCTGCTATGTCGGCGCTGCCCAGTCCATCAGGGCCTTGCCGCCGGCGGCAGCCGCCGCGCTCACGCAGGCGCCCCATGTGGTGTCCAGCAGCGACAAGCCGATGGGCCACTGCTTGAGCGTCGCCAGGTTGGTGAGGTCATAGGTGGCATAGGCGAAAAAGCCGAAGAGCGCCGCCATGGCCACGGTCTTGATCCAGCCTGGGGCGGGACCGGATGGCAGCACTGCAAACACCAGCAGCCCTAACCCGAACAGCGCGTAGAACAGCGCCGCTACCGGCACGTTGGGCTTGTCCGCCATCAGGTGCCCGATGCCCTGCTGGTACAGCGGCTTGGCGATAACGACCAACCACAACAGATCCAGCCCCACCATCACGATCATGGTGCCGGCATAAGCAGCGAGTTGTCTTTTCACAGTCGCGGCTGTGGCGCGAGGACACACGTCGGGGCCGACAAGCCGGTGTGCAATCCATGCTCGCCCGTCGCCACCGGCTTGCCTGCGATGACCGAGGCGACCATCCCGAACGCCCGTACCATCTTGCTGCTCGGCCCATCCCAGTAATCGGCCGTGTCTGGGACGAGTTTCAGCAGCGCCGGGTTGCTCGAGCCGGGGCCTTCGGGAAACCAGGGCTTGGCGAACACAGTCAACAATCTCCGGATGCGCCCACCGTCGGTATTCATCTCAGCATGGCCCGACAGCGGAACGAAGGCGCGCCGGCCTCTCACCATGAAACAGAGATTGACCGCGCGTACATGATTGAACGTAACTACTCGCCCCCCTCGGACGAGTAGATCTCTCCGGACATTGCCATCTGGATGGCGACGAGGGGGTTGTATCCGCGGTTGGCCATTGTTTGCAGGTAGCTGGAGATGCGGCAGTAGGCTTCTGCGTACTCGCGCTTGCGGAAGCA
>CAMAVY010000083.1 GCA_945861675.1 Klebsiella pneumoniae
AGGCAGAACCCAACAAAGCCGCAGCTTGATTCACCCTTCGAGGCGACAACTATCTTGAAAACCGCCGTGTTCAGTGTGAGGGCCTGACGCATGTTCGCGCGGCCGCTCGAGCCGATCCGCATCGACACACCGACCAACACCCCTCCAACAACACCAGCGGGATTGCGCCAAACTCACCAGACAACAGGCAGCCGCCTCGCCAGTACTTACTCCATCAGGACCTCTCCTTCGGACAACGCAGACGATGACCTCCCTCGCCCATCGTTACCTGTACGCCGAACCCTCGAACGTGCTCAGCCTGGCGCAAGGCGCCGAACTCCGGCTGGCCACCAGCGGCGTGCACGGCGAGCGCCCGCACTTCTTCCGCGGCCGCATCCAGCAGCCGCGGCTCGTGGCAGACCTGCTGCTGGTGCTGATGCAGGTGGTGCGCACGCACTTCTGGCAGCCGCGGCCCGCACAGCTGGATCCGGTGGTGACGGCCAGCGAACCCTGCCTGCGCTTCGAGGGTTTCAGCGGCTGCTGCGGCGTGTATGCCCGCGTGGACCTGCAGGCCAGCGCGTTCGATGCCGAGATCGGCGGCCGCGGCACCACCAACGTGGACTTCAACGAGCCCATGCGCACCGCGCTCGGGCGCCTGCGGGACGACGAACTCGTGGCGCTGGCCGTGGGCCGCGAAGGCGTGGCACTCGAACGCCGTGACGATGGCGACACGGTGGTGGAGAAGCGCGTGCGCCTGCCGGTGCGCTGGGTGAAGGGCTTCAGCGAAGTGCAGGCCTACCAGCCGGGCCTCGCGGCATTCCAGACGCTGGACGGCGGCGGCGCGAGGCAGTTCCTGCGTGGCCTGCCACGGCAAGCGAGTGGCGCACTGCACCTCGCGCGCAGCGGCAAGGCGCTTCGCGTGACGCCGGTGGCATCGCGCGACACTGCGCGCGCCGGTGGCCTGCAGCGGCTGCGCGTGCTTGAGCCATTGCTGACGCGCATCGATGCACTCACGGTGTGGTCCGATCCCGTGGCTGGCACCAGCGGCTGGGAAGCACACTTCCCGCACGCGCGGCTGTTCCTGCTGCTGAGCCCGGACACGCAGCGCGGCTTCTCCGGCGAAGGCCAGGCGCTCGCGACGTTGGCGGGCGGGCACGGCGAGGCCGCACTGGCACGCGTACGCGCAGAACTGCGCTGGCAGGCGGAGCTCGATCCCGCGCTGCTGGCGGCGAAGACGAGTCTCAGCATCGCGGAGGTCACGGGAGCGCTCACTGCACTCGGCACGCGCGGCCTGGCGGGCTTCGACGTGCACGCACAGCGCTACTTCCATCGCGAACTGCCGTTTGACCTTGAGCGCATCGAGGCCATGCAGCCTCGCCTGCTCGATGCGCGCGCACTCGCGGCAGAGGGCAAGGTGAGTGCGACGACGCTGGCCGGCAGTGCGCAGGACGAAGCCAGCTACAAGGTGGAAGGCACGAACACCACGCACCTCGTTCGACTCACGGTGAACGGTGACCGCTGCAGCTGCCCGTGGTTCAGCCGCCATCAGGGCGAGCGCGGCCCGTGCAAGCACATCCTCGCCGCGCGCATCACTGCGGACGGCGAGTGAACGCGGGCCATGGCTGCAACACGGTCTTCTCACCTCCTGCGCAACATCGCCCAGCTGATGCGGACCAACGACACCAACTGGCTCACCGAGGCGCTTTCCACGCTCGACGAGCCCGCGCGGCGCGCGCTCGCCGACGGCGTGTATGCGATGTACCGCGCAGCCGCGCGGGGCGAGTCCATCACGGTGCCGGCCGCAGACGGCAGCGACGAGCGCGATTTCGCCGACCGCGTGCGCGACGCGCTGATCGCCCCGCTCGCGAACAGCAACACGATCACGGCCAACCTGGGGCACGAGGGTATCGCCGTGCTCGGCTGCTGCCGGCTCGACCGTGTTCGGCGCATCCGCTTCTACGACACCCACCGGGGTGCCGAGCACATCCTGCGCGTGCTGCGCGACCGTCGCCCCGACTGGGCGAGCGCATGGCTGGATCACTGCCTGGACGCACGCGACTTCCCGCTGCTCGACTGGCGTACCGCCCGCACGCTGATCGCCGAGGGCATCTGCGCAGCGCCGACGTCCGCAGGCTATGTACGCGTGATGGTGACGTCGCTCGGCCATTGGTGGCCACACACGGGCACGCCCTACGTGCCCATCAGCGACGAGCTGCGCGCGAACCCGGACCTGCTCGAGCACACGCTGTGGCGCCTGTTCGAGGTGGACAGCCAGGCCTTCGGCGTGGACTGGCGCGAGCGTGCGCCAGGCCTGCCGGACAACTACGAGAACTGGCAGGACGCCCTGCTGACGCTTGCGCGCGACGGCACGCTGGACCGCACGCGCATGCTCGATGCGGCGCTCGACGCGCCCTGGAAGTTCGAGAACAGCAACGCGCAGTCGAGCGTCTGCCGTTTCTTCACCGCGCTCTCGCCCACCGAGCCCGAGCTCGCCGCGCGTGGCGAGCGCATGCTGGAGCTGCTGCGCCACCGCAACAGCGCCGTGGTGGGCTTCGCGCTCGACCAGCTGAAGGCACTGCTCGCCACCAACGGTGTGACGCAGGCGCAACTGCTGCCGCGCCTGCAGCCGGTGTTCGAGCTGCGACCGTCGAAGCAGCCGCTCGCAGCGCTGAAGCTGCTGCAACCGGTGGAGCGCCTGTTGCCAGCACACACCGCAGCTGTGCTCGCCGTGCTCGGCGCCGCATTGCCCCATCCCGCGAAGGACGTGCAGGCACAAGCGATTGCGCTGCTGGCGCGCAGCAGGCCAGCCGCCGCCGAGGATGTGGATGCACTGCTCGCCCATTTCGCGGACGACCTGCCTGCATCGCTGCGGGCCCAGCTCGCCAGCGCAACGGGTACCGCGGAGCCGCTGGATCACGATGACGCACGGGCCGACAGCGACGACGGCCCGCAAACTCCGAACCCGCCCGCGAGCATCCTCGACGCACACCCCTGCGCGACGGCGGAACCGCTGGTGCCGATCGCGGACGTGCAGGCACTTATCGACCTCGCGGCCCACCTGGTGGAGAAGGTGGACGGCCCCGCCGACATCGAGCGGTTGCTCGACGGCATCAGCCGGCTGTGCGACCAGCGGCCCGACGACTTCGACGTGCGCATAGGTGCCCTCGCCAAGCGGCTGCGCGCCCGCCGCACCGGCACGCTCGACGACGGTGTGCTCGCCTGGGGCGCGCCGCCGGAACTCGAGCACCTGCTCGCGGCGTGGCTGGGCAGGACGACGCCGATGCTCGGCCGCTCCAGCTTCTACTGGGTGCGCTGGCACGGCGCCGGGCGCTCGCTGCGCAGGCGACTGCGGGCACTGATCACGCGCGTGGGCAACCGCATGGCGGCACCGCTGCTGTCGGCCGCCACGCACGAAGGCGGCTGGGTGCATCCGGTGGCGCTGGTTGCGCGCCTGCGCGAGTTACAGGTTCGCAAGCTCGCCGCGCCCGATGAAGACCTCGAACTCGCGCTGCTGCGGCTGGCACCAGACGAACGCGCGCTGGCGCTCGCGGCTGCGGCTGCGGCTGACATCACGGGCCACCCCGGGCGTGTGCTGCGCTTCGCCCTGGGTGGCGAGGAACGGCCGGGCAGCACGGACAGGGAACAGGCACCCTGGTGGGTGGCCGCCGCGCATGCGCGCGCGCCACAAGACGACCGCAGCGCATGGCTCGCACCGCTGCGCCTGCCGCTCGACTGGCCAGGGCTGCAGGCACCCGCGACGCTGCACTGGCAGAGCAGCGTGCGCACGCAGGAGCGCTATCGCAATGGACCACCGCTGGCCGTGCCACACCTCGAGTTGCGCTGGTCGCCGCCGCTCCCCGAGCATCGCGTGGTCCCGCCGCGGGATTACCGCTGGTATCTCGGCCTGAGCAGCGCGACGCGCTGGCTGCGGGACACCGTGCTCGATGCACTCGACGCTGCCCGCCGCCTTGCATTGCGAACGTACGACAGGCAACGCAGTGGCCAATGGGCCGGCTTCCTCGCGTTCACGGCGGTGACACAGCACGAGCCCAGCGCAGTGCACGTGCCCTGGTGCATCGAACTGCTGGGCTGGACCACGCCGCTTCGGCTCGATGCGCACTTCGCGGACGGCGCGAAGCTGATGCTGGCGGGCATCGATGCCGACACAGGCAACGGTGAAACGCGCGCCCCGTGGATCAGCCGCCTGCTCGCACCGGAAACGCCGCTGGATGAACCCGCGCTACTCGCATTGGGCATCGCGCTGGTGGCACGCAGTACGGTGACACGAGGCATCGCCACGGAAGTGCTGATCCGCGCCGTGGACCATGGCCGCGCCAGCGTGCAGCCGTTGGCTGGTCATGCGGAAGGTGCAGCGCTGGACACGGTGCTCGCACGGCTCGCCGACGGCGCATGGTTCAAGCGCAATCGCCTTGCCGCCGCATTCACGGAAGTGATTCGCGTGTCGCCCATGCACGCGCTGTTCGTTGCTCGAGTCATCGAGGGCTTCCTGGCGGCACGCGGCAAGGTGCTGCACGAGGACCTGCCGCTGCTGGAACACCTGGTGGAAGTTCGCGTGGACACGCGTACATCGCCGCACGCCGCGCTGTTGCCGCTGCTCGGGGCCGTGAGCGGCTACAGCAAGACCGCACGGGCGGCGAAGCAGCTTGCTGGGATGATGAAGGATGCGCAGGAGAAGGATAGCGACAGTGGATGAGAGGTCGGGCGTGGTCATTGGCGATGTGCCATCGGCGTAGCGGGCGTCGGCCGAATGGCACACCGCCGAACGCGCCAAGGCGACGCCTGAGTAACCTCAGTCCAACACCTGCAACCGATACCCGACCCCAGGCTCGGTGACGATGTAGGCCGGCAACTCCGGCCGCTTCTCGATCTTCTGCCGCAACTGGCGCATGTACACCCGCAGGTACTGCACATCGACGGCATCTTCTGCGCCCCAGGCTGCACGCAACAGATGTCGATGCGTCAGTACCTTGCCCGCATGCACCACCATCTCGCGCAGGATGTCGTACTCCTTCGGCGACAGCTTTACCTCGGCGCCACTCACCGTGACGACGCGATGCAGCAGATCCACCACCAGTCCGCCGGTGCGGAACGTGGGGGGTGTGCCGTCCGCTGCAATGCGGTGCCGCAGTGCTGCACGCACGCGGGCCATGAGTTCTTCAACACCGAACGGCTTCGTAACGTAGTCGTCTGCGCCCAGGTCCAGCGCGCGCACTTTGTCCGACTCGGTGTCGCGACTCGTCAGCACCAGGATGGGCGCGCGCGATATCGCGCGGATCTGTGCAATCACATCCATGCCATCGGTATCCGGCAAGCCGAGATCCAGCATCACCAGTTGCGGACGCTCGCGCTGCATGGCCTTCAATCCGGCCGCACCGTTCTCGGACTCGTGCACGCGGTAGCCCTGCACACTCAGCGTGTTCTTCAGGAAGCGCCGGATGGCGGCGTCGTCTTCGATGACCAGCACAGAGATGGCGTTCTCACTCATAGCAATTGTTCCACTCGCGACGCTGCGGTCCGGGCGTCGACTGGAAAGGAGACCGTGAACGCAGCACCGCTACCACACGCACCGACAGGCCCGCCGGCATGCGAACTGCAATTGTGCGCGCTGATATGCCCGCCCATTGCATCGACAAAGCCTTTGCAGATGGCCAGGCCCAGACCCACCCCCGCACCATGGGAGTCGTTGGCATGGGCGCGGTAGAAGCGCTCGAAGATACTGGGCAGCTCGGCGGCAGGTATGCCCGGCCCCTGATCACGAACAATCAAGTTAAGGCGCTCGCCATCCGTACTGGCACAGATGTCGATGCACGAGCCGGGTGGTGAGTACTTCGCCGCGTTGTCGAGCAGATTCACCAGCACGTGCTCGGCCAGCACGAAGTCCAGCTTTACCATCGGCAGGTCACGCTGCAGATCGATACGCACCTCGTGGCGCGTCAGCAGTTGCCCCGCGCCGTTCACGGCCGAGCCAACGACGTCGCTGATATCCACCATCTCTGTGCGTGGGCCGATAGCGCCCGCATCCAGGCGCGTCATGTCCATGAGGTTGCGCACGAAGCGCGACAGCCGTTCCGTTTCCATACGCGCAACGCCCAGCATTTCGTTGCGTGTGACGCGGTCGTACAGCTCGCCATAGGTAATCACGCTGGTCACGTTGCCGAGAATCGATGCCAGCGGTGTGCGGAAGTCGTGCGAGATAGAAGTCAGCAATGCCGCGCGTAGACGATCGCCTTCCTCACGCAGGCTTGCTTCCTGCACTTCCGACGCAAGCCGTGCACGTTCCACACTGGTACCGGCCTGATTCGCCAATGCATCGAGCATCCGGCTTTCATCCGCGCCGAGCAGTGTGCCCAGCTCTTCCTGCTCGACACCCAGTACGGCCACCGTGCCATCGGCCGTGCGCAACGGCAGGAACAACCACGAGGCACCGTGCGCCGTGCCCGCGCCACGCCCTGCCGGTTGGCCGTTGTCCCAGCACCACTGCGCGGCGGTCTGGTCGTGGCGATCCAGTTCACCCACCAAGCCACAGCGTTGTGCGACATGCAGCGGCCCGGCGATCGCCGGCATCATGCCTTCGGCATGCGACGCAGGGGGACCGACGCGCGGCACGAGCACAATTGCCGCTCTGCCCAGAATGTCGTGCACGTACCGCGCCGTGGTGCGCAGCAGTTCATCAACAGAAGACAGCGCCGCCAGGCGGGAGCTGAACTCATACAGCGCTTCAGTGCGACGGTTCTGCTGATGCAACTGTTCAGTCTGCTCGCGGATCTGCGCCGCCAGCGTGCTGGTGAAACCTGCGACCAGCACGAAGAAGAACAATGCCCAGGCCGTGCTCGGATCTGGAATGGGAAACTCGAACAGCGGTGGCGCCAGGACCAGGCTGGTCAGCACCACACTCAGCAGCGACGACCAGAGCGCCAGCCCGAAGCCGTAGCGCACCGCGCTGAATAAAACCGGCGGCAGGAACACCAGCATGATGTTCGGCAGGTAAAGCAGCGTCTGGATCATCCAACCCAGCAACAGCGCCAGCAGAACACTGCCCGAGCAGATACCGAGCGCACGGGTCCAGTCGCGCACGCCCTCCAGGGGTGAATCCCCAGGCATGAAAACCCGCCGCAGACGTGCTGCGGTACGGGCGCCGGTCTCGACGATGGACTCGGCAGGGGGTTGGGCGGGCCCCGCTTCCTGCGAGGCATCGGCTTCAAGACTGATCATGGCCGTAGTGACGGCGGGTGCAGCCCGGCTGAATGGACGCGGGACGATACACGAGCAAGCGGCCCGTCAGGAACCGCCGGGCCACAAAGCTGCGCAGACGGGCCTACTGCTCGCGCGCGTAGGCCTCGTGCAGGTCCACCTGCTTCGCGCCGCGCTTGCGCATCCTGAGGTTCAGGACTTCCACACCGACTGCGAAGGCCATCGCCGCGTACACATAGGTTTTCGGCATGTGATACCCGAACCCGTCCGCCAGCAGCACCGTGCCGACCACGAACAGGAACGCCAGGGCCAGCATCTTGATCGTCGGGTGCGCCGAGACGTACGCGCCTAGCGCGCTGGCGAACAGCAGCATGACCACGATCGAGAACACGACGGCGGCGATCATGATGGCGATCTCATCGACCATCCCTACGGCTGTGATGATCGAATCCAGCGAGAACACCGCATCGATCAGCACAATCTGCACGATGACGCCCGCAAAGTTGCTGGCCACGCGCATCGAGGTTTCGCCTTCAATGCCCTCAAGCAACTGATGAATCTCGGACGTACTTTTGTAAAGCAGGAACAGGCCGCCAAGAATCAGGATGATGTCGCGCCCCGAGAAGCTCTGCGCGAGCACGCTGAACAGCGGCGCAGTCAGCCCCACCAGCCAGGACAGCACCAGCAGCAACCCCACGCGCATGAACAACGCCAGGAACAGGCCCACGCGCCAGGCCAGCGCCCGACGCTCCGGCGGCAACTTATCGGCCAGGATTGAAATAAAGATGATGTTGTCGATGCCCAACACCAGTTCCAACGCAGCCAGGGTGCCAAAGGCAATCCACGCCTGCGGGCTCGACAACAGCTCGACAAATTCCATCAACGCTCGCCCGACTCTGGTTCAAGGCACCATAAAACGGATGTGTCCAAACACATCATTCGCTTTTCACGAATCCTGGCGCAGCCTGAACCAGTACCCCCGAACGATCAGGAAGTGCGTGGCAACTGCGCCAACAGCGTCAGCAGCGCGTCGTGCATGGCCGGGCCCTGAGCATCCGTCGACTTGCCCAACCGCACAATCAGCGCGTCGTGCTCGGGCGCCACAATGATGCGCTGGCCCTCGAAGCCGCTGGCGTAGAACGACGCATCGCCGTCGTTGATCCACCAATGCATGCCGTAATGCCGATGGCGATCCACAGGCTCCCGGAAGGTGCAGGTGCGCGCGTTGTCCACCCAATGCTGCGGCAACACGCGCCGCCCATCCCACATGCCATTACGCAGGTACAACAAGCCGAACCGCGCGAAATCCTGGGCTGAGCAGTAGCAGAACGACGAACCCTTGAAGGTGCCAGCCGCATCGAACTTCGGCGTCGCGCTGGTCATACCCAATGGCTCGAACAATCGCCGCTGCATGAAGCCCTGCATCGCCACAGCATCAGCGCCAACAATCTCCCCGAGGTGCCGGGCAATGATGTTGGTCGAACCGCTTGAGTAGTTGAAGTGCGCGCCAAGGTCGTGGATTGCAGGCTTCATTGCGGCAAAGCCTGCAACGTCGGCCTTGCCTGAACTCCACAGCATCTCCATGACGTCCGAGATGCCGCTGTCGACATAGTCTTCGACGAAATCCAGGCCGGAACGCATGGCCAGCAGATGCCGCGTGGTGATGCCTGCGCGTTGATCACCGGCGCCCGTCCATTCACGCGGACGCAGCGGCGCGTCGATATCCAGCTTGCCATCGAGTACCAGCAGCCCGCACAGCGCGTGCGTGATGCTCTTCGCCATCGACCAGGACGGCAGCGTCTGCGGCGGCGCTACATCCGCGGCGTAGCGCTCATGGATAAGGCGGCCGTGTTGAACAACCACCAACGCATGCGTTGCGCCGACCGTGGCGGGGGCATCCCAGAGCGGCAGGCTCTGTTCGGAAAGCGCGCGCTCATGCGCGGCCGGCAGTGTGGCCCGCGGCCAATCGCGGGTCGGCCACGGCACACCAGCAGGTTGAACGGGCAAGGCAGGCAACACGTTGAACGTCCTTCAGGCGCGGAAGCAGGAGAGTACGCGAGCACCACGCCAACTTGCGTACTCACCCTGCCCGAGCGGTGACCGCAGGAAAGCCCACGCAATCAAGCATCCTTCAGCCATCGGTCCAGCCGGCGCCGCAGCGGCGGTACATCGAGACTGAGAATGGCCACGCCCGCGGGGAACATCCAGAAGCCGAGCACCGGCAGAAAACCCAGCACGCCACCAATCATCAGGCTGCATCCGACCACACTCCGTACGCCGGCTGGCAGCCGCTCACCCAGCTGCAGCGAGCTGCGCGCCACTGCCTTGAACAGCCCGTCGATGCGCGCCAGCCAGTGGCGGAACCTGCCCGTGCGCAGTGGCAGCGCCTGCGGCGGTCCAGGAGGAAGAGCCTGCGGCGGTCCTGGAGGAAGAGACGGGGGCAATCCGGAACTGCTCACCCCCCACCCATAGCCTGCAGGCTCTCCCGCCAGGCAGCGCGCAGGTCATCGCGGAACGCCGGCGCAGCGATGTTGATCAGTGCTTCCGCGCGCGCGCTCACATCCAGGCCGAACAACCGCACTGCACCGAACTCTGTTGCGATGTAGTCAACGTCTGTGCGTGCAGCGGTGGCCGGTACACCGCGCGCGAGCGCCGGCACGATGCGTGACAACTGCCCGTCTCGCGCTGTCGCCAACAACGCAACAATGCTGCGCCCGCCCCTCGACGCCGCAGCGCCACGCATGAAATCCACCGAGCCGCCAGTACCGGAGAACTGCCGCGTGCCCACGATCTCCGCGTTCACCTGGCCGAACAGATCGATCTCGACGGCAGAGTTGATGGACACGAAGTTGTCGATCTGGCGTATCGCATTTACCTCGTGGGTGTGCGACGCCGGCCGGAACACCACCGACTCTGTGTTGGCCAGCCATGTGTAGAACGCGGGATCGCCAATGGCCATGCCTGTGACATGCAGGCCCTGATCGAGCGTCTTGCGCCGCCCTGTCATGACGCCGCGTTCGATGAGATCGCGCGCCGCCGCATCCAGCAGGCCGGAGTGAAAGCCAAGGTCGTTCTTGTCACGCAGTGCTGCCAGCACCGCTGCAGGAATTGCTCCGATACCCGTCTGCAGACAATCGCCATCGCGAATGAGCGCGCTTACGTGTGCGCCCAACGCAACCGACGCTGCGTCCTGCCGTATCGCTGGCGCATTGGCCAGCGGGCGATCGCTGCGCACATACGCATCCACGCGCTGCGCCGGCAGCGACGGCATCACAGCCGTGCCACGCACCTGCGCATTCAGTTCACACACTACGCGCTGGACGTTGGCCAGCACGGCCACCACGAAATCGACATTCGGCGCCAACGGATAGCGGCCCTTTTCCGCATCCAGCGGCCCGATCTGCAGCCAGGCCATGTCGAACCGCGGACCCTCACGCAGGTAGTCGAAGATGCGGCGCATCTGCATCGGCATGAAGCGCACCCGCCCGGCCGCGAAGCCCGCGCGCAGTTCAGGTGTCATGAAGAACACCTCCATGCGTGCTTCCGGATGCAACGCCGTGAAATCGAACTGATTCATGCCAGGCAATGGGAACTGCACGAATGTCACGCCCGCGGCGGCACCCGGCTGCGCCTTCAACGCCTCAAGCAATGCAGCAGGCTCACCCACATTGCCCGCCACATACACACGCATACCTGGTCGCAACTCGCGCGCAAGTTCTGTCGGCTGTAGTTCCTTCATCGCAGGACTCCAAGTTCGTGGGGATCAGCTCGCCCGGCCGCAACTCTTCAGGGGAAGAAGTTCATCGGCTGCAGCATCATCAAGGTAGCGCCAGCACAGAAGGCTCCATCGCCCAGTACTGCACATTGAACGTGCCGGAACGCCAGGCCGGCGCTACGCGGCCAAGCTCAATGCGCGCGCGTTCGGGAAGTCCGGGCTGGATAGTCTGGCATGCACGCTGCGTCACGCCCTGGAACTGCAGCAACCCCATCAGCTTCTGATCATCGAACAGCAGCACATCGATGTCCGTTGATCCCGCGCTTCGGCGCTCAACACACACTCTGTCTGGACGCCTGAAGATGCTTGCGTCCGCGCCATCAGCATCGCCGCCTCTTGCGCGGGTAAATCGCGCCAGCTGCGACGCGTACACGTTGGCCGGCGTCTCGCGTTGCACCTGTGCTTCCAGCTCGGTGGCCGCAGCGAAATCGCGCAGCCGGTAGTTCAGCGTGGCCAGGGTGTCGCGATTCTCGCCAGTCATATCGCTGCTCAGCAGCAGCCGTTTGCTGAACTGCTCACGTGCCCGTTGCAAAGCAGCATCGTCCGCATTGACAGCGGTCGCCAGCAGCCAGGCACCCATATTGGCGTCGGCCATGCTCGCGTGCTCAGACTCGACCAGCTGCAACGCGATCGATGCGCCGTTCGGTGACGCAGCAGCCAGCATGGCCCAACGGAGCATTGCCGTCAGCACACAAGCAAGGGCCAGCAATGAACACCACGTAATAAGCCGCGGTGCCAGGCGTTCGAACTGCTCCAACACGCCCGCACTGGCGCAACCGCAGATCAGCGCCAGGAGCCGCAGGGGCAACCCGACACTTGGCGTGAACAACGCGACACCAAGATCGATGACCAGCCAGGCGATCCACAGCCAGACGGGTAACGCCCAGATCGTTGGCGGCACGCGCAATGGCTGGCTGATGCGCAACCAGACCACTGCGCCAATCAGCCCATACACCAGCCCTGAAGCACCCAACGCCACCTGGCCATCCAGCCAGGACAGCGCGCCAATACCTGAACCCACCGCGCCAACCACCATCAGCAGCAGCACTGCGGCAGAGCCCAGATTGCGCTGCAGGCCCGGCAGCAGCGCACACAACGCCGCAGCGTTCAGACCCAACGCCAGCGTATGTGGCTGCACCAGCACCAGTGTGATGAGACGAAACCAGTCACCGTCGAGCAGCAGTGCGCGATTCAGCGCACCCCACTGCAGCAGCCCCAACCAGTTTGCCGAGCTGCCAACATCGCCGCCCGTGCCGCCGCTCACCAACTGCCGAACAACGTGCAATGCCAACAACAGCGCGACAGCCGCAACGGTGAATGCAGTCAAACCGTAGTCAAGGCCGAGATCCTGCAGCGGACGCCGCGTGCGAAACACCAGCGCATCAATGAACCGCTTGGCTTCGTCCAGCGTTGCGAACCGATCCAGCCGCAACACGGCAACCGGGTGGCGCAACACTTCGATATACAGCACGGGCTGGCCATGGATCGGCGCAATGGCCAACCGACGTACATCTGCAAGCGCGACTCGCCGTTGGCCGCGCATATGCCACAGCGACGGACAAGTCAGCGACGGCGTGGCAGCCCCTGCGCTACCCAGTGCAACCCCAGGCGCGCCGCGCTGCCGCAAACTCAACCACAACGCAGCACCCGCAATCGCGAAATAGCAGCCGGCCAGCAGCGCATAGCCGATTGCAGCCGGAACGCCCAGTGCAGACGCAATGAACAGCGCGCCGAACAACGTAGCTGCAACACCAAAGTGCGAGCGCGCGCGCAACACCTGCGGCCGCAGGTCGTACGCGAACAGCAACGCATCAACGGGGCCGGTGGATTCCTGCAGCCTTGTCAAAACACCGAACCCCTAAAATCCAATGCAATAGACCCAATGCAATAGGCCCAACGCAAGAAACCCAATGCAGGAAAGGCAATGCAACGGCACGCGAAAGTTGTTCAACTCGGTGCCGCCGTTCATCTGCACGCCAGAACGCGCGCACTAACGGGTAACCACCGCGCTCGGCTATCGTGCCACGACAATGTACGGAGCAGACAACAACGTGAGCGAACAGCAAGCAGCAGACACGCTCTGGCAGCCGGCCGTCGATGCCGCGCCACCGCATGCATTTGTCGCGGCGCACTTTGCGCCCATCCAGGCCAGCATCGATGCGCTGGCACCCCGCGTCCGTGCCCAGGCTCAGCGTGCCGAAGCGCAGCGCTTCCTCGACATCGAAGTCGCGGAGGCCATTGCCGAAGCGGGCCTGCATCGGCTGACGGCGCCCAAAGCGCTGGGCGGCGCAGAAGCGCATCCATTCACCCAGATCCTGGCCATCGAGGCGTTGTCGCGCGTCGATGGCTCGGCGGGGTGGAACCTCATGATCGGGCTCGAGGTGCTTGGCATCCTGTCTGCGGCCCTACCCGAGGCCACCGCCCGGGCCTTGCTGGCGGAACCGAAGATGATCGTGTCCGGCGCCCTCAATCCGCTCGGGCGCGCCCGTGCTGCTGAGGGCGGCTACGTTGTCAGCGGCCAATGGCCGATGGCCAGTGGTTGCCATGCGAGCCGTTTCTTCTGGGGCCAGTGTGTGGTGGCCACGGACGATGCACCCGGCGCTCGACCGCCCGTCCAGCTGATCGAGGCGGTGGTGCCGCGCGCTGAGTTCGAGATCGTCGATACCTGGGATGTGGCCGGCCTGCGCAGCTCCGGCAGCC
Source organism: Klebsiella pneumoniae (assembly GCA_945861675.1). Taxonomy (GTDB): domain Bacteria; phylum Pseudomonadota; class Gammaproteobacteria; order Pseudomonadales; family Azotimanducaceae; genus CAMAVY01. The sequence goes on from CAMAVY010000083.1 coordinate 13,667, forward strand.
ACGATGTGCGGGTGACCGAGGTGTTCGTGCCACACAGCCACATCACGCAGATGGCCAAGGGCCTGAAAGTCGACGGCCCGTTGTATCGCCTGCCGACCTACAGCCGCCTGGCCTACAACAAGGTGGGCGTGGCAACCGGCATCGCCCGAGCGGCACTGGACCATTTCACGGACCTGGCCACGAACAAACTGCCGCGCGCCAGCCAATCGAAGCTTGCGGCACGCAGCGATGCCCATCAGGCCATCGCCGAGGCAGAGATCCTGTTGCAGTCGTCGCGGGCGTTCGTGTTCCAGGCCGTCGGCGAGATGTGGCGCCGGGTCTGCACAGGCGAGCCGCAGGACGAACGGCTGCGCGCACTGGTGCAGCTGGCCTGCAGCCACGCGGCGCAGGCCGCTGTGCAGGCGGTCGATGCGGTGCATGCCGTCACAGGGATCAGCGCCAACTTTCTCAGCAGCCCGATGGAACGCTGTGTGCGCGACGTCCGCGTGGTCCGCCAGCACATCATGACTTCGTCGCAGTGGATTCAGGGCGCAGGGCGGGTGTTGCTCGGGCTGCCGAGTGGCAGCTTCGTGCTTTAGGGCCAGAATTCGCCTGCAACGCGATCGCGGCCGGGCGTCTGCTGCAAGTGGCCAGCGACGCAGACTGCGGCCAAACATTCCCAGCAGGCATATGTCACTTAACAAATCTTCCGTTTTTCTCTTCTGACAGCGTTGCTACTTTCCGCGCCCGGCTCGAGACAGCCCAATTCGACAGCACGGCGTTCGATCGCCGCACCTGGCACCCCAAGCAGACCGCAACCCAAAGAATGGAGCACCCCATGACAGCGAACCCGCCCAAGGCTGGCTACCTACAACAAGTCGAAGAAGTCCGCGCTCTGCTGAAAGGCAGAAGCGACTGGGGCGCCATCAACCCCGAGTACGCGGTCCGCATGCGCCTGCAGAACCGCTTCCGCACCGGTCTGGACATCGCCCGCTACACGGCCGACATCATGCGTGCCGACATGGCCGCCTATGACAAGGACTCCTCTGCCTACACCCAGTCGCTGGGTTGCTGGCACGGCTTCACCGCACAGCAGATGATGATGGCGGTGAAGCGCCACCGTAAGACCACCAAGCGCAGCTATGTGTACCTGTCAGGCTGGATGATCGCCGCGACCCGTTCCAAGTTCGGCCCGCTGCCCGACCAGAGCATGCACGAGAAGACCTCGGTGCCCGATCTCATCGAAGAGATCTACACCTTCCTGAAGCAGGCGGATGCACGCGAACTGCGCCACGTGTTCGTTGAACTGGATGAAGCGCGTAAGGCTGGCAAGCCCATCGACGACATCGTCCGCCGCATCGACGCCTACGAAACCCACGTCGTGCCGATCATTGCCGACATCGACGCAGGCTTCGGCAATGAAGAAGCCACCTACCTGCTGGCGCGCAAGATGATCGAGGCCGGCGCCTGTGCCATTCAGATCGAGAACCAGGTGTCCGACGCCAAGCAATGTGGTCACCAGGCCGGCAAGGTCACGGTGCCGCATGAAGACTTCGTATCGAAGATCAATGCAGTGCGTTACGCGTTCCTCGAACTGGGCGTGGACAACGGCATCATTGTGGCGCGCACCGACTCACTCGGCGCCGACCTCACGCAGAAGATCCCCGTGTCCAAGCGCGCAGGCGATCTGGGCAGCAAGTACAACGACTTCCTGAAAACCACACCGGTACACGACATCAACGAACTGAAGGATGGCGACATCACCATTCACCAGAACGGTGTGCTGTGTAAGCCGGAGCGGCTGGACAACGGGCTGTACGCGTTCAAGGAAAACACCGGCGTGGATCGCGTGGTACTCGACTGCGTGACCAGCCTCGAGCACGGCGCCGACCTGCTGTGGATCGAAACGGAGAAGCCGAACGTGGCGCAGATTGCGGCCATGGTCACCGAGATCCGCAAGGCCCGCCCGGACGCGAAGCTTGTGTACAACAACTCACCGTCGTTCAACTGGACGCTGGCGTTCCGCGAACAGGTCTACGGCGATTGGAAGAAGGCAGGCAACGATGTATCGGCTTACCCGGATCCGGCCACCAAGGCCAAGGGCCTGATGGATGTGCAGTTCGATACGTCAGACCTGGCTGTGGAAGCCGATGCGTTGGTGCAGCGCTTCCAGAGGGACGCGGCGCGCGAAGCGGGCATCTTCCATCACCTGATCACGCTGCCCACGTATCACGAAACCGCGCTGGGCACCGACGTGCTGTCCGAAGGCTATTTCGGCGACCTCGGCATGCTGGCCTATGTGCGCGACGTGCAACGCCAGGAGATCCGCCGCGACATGGCCTCGGTGAAGCACCAGGATCTGGCCGGCTCCAACGTGGGCGACGATCACAAGGAGTACTTCCTGGGTGAGAAGGCGCTGCTGGCGGGGGGTGCGGCCAACACCATGCACCAGTTCTGATTCGCGCTGGCGCACGTAGGTAGCAGAAGGGGCAGCGCGAGCTGCCCTTTTTTTGCTGTCGAAATTCGCACGTTCGTCGCACCGGCGTGCCGGCTGGTTGCGGCATTACCGCTCTGCGGCCTACCGTTGCGGCCCTGAGCCAATGCGCGCATCACTTTCGCCAGAGCCGAGGAACGCCACATGCCCGTATTGCCAACAGACCGACCGCTCGCAACGGTGCGCGACGAGACGATCGAACGGCTCGTGACCAACTACGGCCGCGGCGAGTTGTCGCTCGAAGCCTTCGAGCGGCGACTCGATGAGGCGCTTGCCACGGAATCGGCCGATGCACTGGTTGCGCTCACTGCGGACCTGTCGACAGCCGCAGATCTGAGCAGCGCACGACTGCGCCAGGACGCTTCGATGTCGCGTGGCGCGCAGTCGTCTGCTTCGGCCGCGTCGGCGATGGAAGTCGATCAGATCATCAACATCTTCGGCGGCGGCAAGCGCGCTGGTACGTGGACCGTGGGGCGTGAACTGCGCCTGGTCTGCATCTTCGGTGGCGCAGAGGTCGACTTCAGCACGGCAACCTTCAGCGCGCCCGTCACACGCATCCGCATGCTTTGCCTGTTCGGCGGTGCCAGCATTCGCGTGAACGAACGCACCAACGTTGTCAGCAACGTCACTTGTATCTTCGGCGGCTTCGACAATCGCGGCCCCAGCACAACGTTTGCGGATGCACCCACGTTGATCGTTGAAGGTCTGACCCTGTTCGGCGGCGCCGACGTGCGCGTCAAGCGCTCGCTGCGTGAACGCTGGGTCGCGGTCGCCAATCAGATGAAGGCCGCGCTCAGCGCTTCGGCCTGAACAACCTGCAGAAGCGGCTTGTACAAGGAAGCCCTATTGCCCGCGCGCAGCATTCGCCAGGTCAGCAGCCAGCGTGCGCGCCGCCAACAGGTTTGCAACGGACGCCGCGATCATGACAAGCGTGGCGATGCACAACGCATAGCGCAGCGAGTTGACGCCCACATCGCTGTTGGCCGCAATGTAGTCGCTCATCACACCGACCAGAAACGGGCCGAGGCACAGGCCGATGATGGTCAGCATGAACAGCAGCACGGCCGCCGCAAGTGCGCGCATGCGCACGCCGACCAGGCCCTGAGTCATGGCAAACGAAGGCGCCAGATAGTAGGCACCGAGAATGTTGGGAATGGCGTAAATCCAGAGCGCTGCGGTGGCATCGCTCCACAGATAGGCCATGAACGAGAACGGCACCGAAAGCAATGCCGCTATGGCAGGCAACCACATATACCAGCGCGGGTCGCGACGGCCGAGGCGGTCGGCAAGAAAGCCTGCACTGAAGGTGCCGAAGATGCCGGCGAAGCCCTGAAAGAACATGGCTGTGCCGACATCGGCGCTGCCCATGCCATGCACACGCATGAACATGGCGGGAATGAATGCCCCAACGCCATAACCCACAAACCCATGGAAACCCGCGGCCAGCGCCATGAAGCGAAAGCTGCGCCGCGACCACAGTGTGCGCATCACCTCTGCAACCGTCGGCATGTCGGTGACAGCGTTCGGGTGGGCCTCGCTCGTTTCAACGTGTGCTTGTTCGGCCGCATCAGCCACAGCAGATGCGGGCATGCGGGGTTCGGAACCGCCGCGTGGCGGCTCGCGTAACGTCAGTCGAACCACAACGGCCAACAGCAATCCTGGCAGCCCGACGACCAGAAAGGCCGCGCGCCAACTCAAGGCTTCATTGATCCAGCCGCCGGCCAGCGCGCCAAACATACTGCCCACCGGGATACCGAGCGCATAGATGCCGAGCGCGGTGGCGCGCTGCGCCTGCGGAAACATGTCTGAGATCATGGAATGCGACGGTGGGCTGCCACCCGCTTCCCCGACTGCAACGCCGATTCGCGCAGCCATGAGCTGCCAGAAGTTCAGGGCCAACCCACAGACCGCAGTCATGGCGCTCCAGATGGTCAGGCAGACCACCAGCACATTTCGTCGCACGCTGCGATCTGCCAGCCGCGCAATAGGGATGCCCAGCACGCTGTAGAACAGGCCGAACGCGGGCCCGCTAAGCAGACCGATCATCGTGTCTGACACCTGGAACTCTTGCTTGATCGGCTCTGCCAGCAACGTAAGGATCGAGCGATCAACAAAATTGAAGACATAGACCAGAAAGAGAACGCCCAGCGCGTACCAACGATAAGCCGGCGAAAAAGCCGCAGGTGCGTTGGCGCCAGCGGTCGCCGAGTTGGAAGTGATCAACGGTGTGGACAAAGTGGCTGCGCCTTATGGAATGTGGACTCGCCTGCGGACCGGTTGCATGCTGCCGCACATCTGCAGGCGCGGCCAGCATGCCGAGCCTGAATCGCATTGCGCAGCGCACACGGCGGATTCAGGAGCCGATCAACCCACGGACCCCCAGATGACAGCCACTCTCAAAGTCCTCAAGGCACGCTCACGTTTTCTCGGTACCCGCATCGTCGCGGGCGAAGGCGTGCCGAACATTGGCCTGGCACCGGCGCGGATCGACACCGGACCAGGCGTCGCACTGCTGTTTCGCTTTGGCGCTGTGGTGACCATAGGCACCACCGATGAGCAGGAGCGCAGCCTGATCGCGCGGATCGCACCCTGTGTACGCGATGCCTTCGCCACACCCGAGACCGAAGAAGCCCTGCTGCACATCAACCCCGGACACTCGGAAGGCGTCGACGCCAGCGGAAAGATCAATCTGCACACCGACAGTGAAGAACGGCTGGAAGTGGTCGCACACGTGCTGGCCAAGACCACTGTGCTGGCGTACTACGAGAAGCGCGCATCGGATGGCGTCGAACAGGTCGAACGGCTTGCCCAACGGATGCGCGAAGGCGACATGCCGGGCGGCGACAAGGACCTGCTGCAACAGATCGGCGATACGCTGCTGACAGAAGTGCGCACGGTCGGCCGCGTGGAAGTGACCGAGAAGCCTGAGGTGACCTGGGACCATCCGGAAG
>CAMAVY010000084.1 GCA_945861675.1 Klebsiella pneumoniae
TTGATGCAGTCAGCGGCGCGGCCGTGTCCGTGGTGGGCGCCGACCGGTCTGCGCGCGTTGCTGCGTTGCACGCGAGCCTGGGAGCGTTGCGGGGCGATCTGCTGCGTTTTGCGGCGTTGCAGTTGCGCGATCGCGACGGGGCCGAAGACGTGGTTCAGGAAACGCTGGCGGCGGCGCTTGCCGGCGCTGCAGGGTTCGATGGCCGCTCCACGGCCAAGACCTGGGTGTTCGGCATCCTGCGCTTCAAGATCATCGACCGCATGCGCAGCACGCGCCGTAGTGTGAACGTTGGCAGCCTCAGCGACGATGGCGACCACACCCGAGTCTGGGAGCGGTTGTTCGACGAACGCGGGCATTGGACCGATGCGTCGACGCCGACAGCATGGCGCGAGCCCGACGCCGCGCTGCTTGACGTTGAGTTCTACGCGGTGTTCGAAGCCTGCCTGGAGCGTTTGCCCGATACCTCGGCCAAAGCCTTCGCGATGCGCGAGTTGCTCGGGCTCAGCACGCAGGAAATCTGCTCGAGCCTTGCGATCACCAGCAATCACTTCCACGTATTGATGCATCGCGCGCGCCTGGTGCTGCGCGAGTGCATCGACGCACGCTGGTTCAGTATCGGCGCCGCTGGATGCTGACCTGTGCACAGGCGACGCGCTTGATCTCGGACGCGCTGGACGTGAACTTGAGCCTGCGCCAGCGTGTGTCGTTGCGTCTGCATCTGTTGATTTGCAGTGGCTGCACGAACTTCCGCAAACAGGCGCGCTGGTTGCAGCAACTGGCCGGGCGTTATGCCGATGGGCGAGCCGCCAGCGCGCCGCCTGTTGCGGGCGACCACAAACCCGCAGGTGAAAACAAGCCCACAGGTGAAGACAAACCCACCGAGCAATCCTGAGCAATGGCCGCAGGAGATCGCATATGAGTGACGCGGGCGTGGGGCAGATCATGCTCAAGCGTGACCACGCGAGTGCGCTCAAGCGTCTCGACCGGCTGGCACACATCATGGACTCGCTGTTGCGCATTCCAGGCACGCGCCGAACTGTGGGTGCAGACGCGGCGCTGAGTCTCGTTCCGGTGCTCGGCAGTGTGGTGGGCGCCGGCATCTCGGGGTATCTGGTCTACGAAGCAGTTCGCCTGCAGGCGCCGCGCGCAGTCATCCTGAAGATGTAGCGCAACGTTGCGCTGGATTGGTTGCTGGGCGAGGTGCCGTTGCTGGGGCCGGTGTTCGACCTGTTCTACAAGGCCAACGAAGCAAACATGAAGCTGCTGCGCGCGCACATCGAAGCGGGCGCAGCCGCTGCTGCTCGTGAGATCAATCCGAACCGCTGACGCGCCGACTCAGCCAAGTCCGGCGGCGCGGCGCAGCCGATCGCGCACGGCCTCCCATGGCGCGGTGTCGGGTGGCACCTCAAGCAGGATGACGTCGAGGCCGCAGTCATCGAGTTCGCGCAGTCGAGCGTAGAGCGCGCGGGCGTAGGCGGCGGGGTCGCTTGGAAGCGCGCGCCACTCAATGCGTGTTGCGTGCTGCTCCGCTGGCGATTCGGCGCGCTCGATGGCAAGTGCGATGACGCCCACGGCGCCCTGCAGCGCTGCATTGCGCAGCGTGGCGCTCAACTGCGCGCTGTCGACCCAGCGAACAGGCGTTGTCGGTGCGTAGTGACTTGGCAGCGCGCCTGATACGCGCGGCGCATCAGACAGCGCCAGTGGGCTGTCGGGCAACACAACCCCGAGCACTGCTTCGATCTGCGCGCGGCTCACGCCACCGGGCCGGAGTATCCGCGGCAGTGCTGCGGTCAGATCCACGATGGTGGATTCGATGCCGATGCTGCAGGCGCCGCCATCGAGAATCATGTCGACCTCATCGCCCAGCTCAGCGCGTACGTGTGCGGCGGTGGTCGGACTGACGTGGCCGAAGCGATTTGCCGAGGGTGCGGCGATCCCGCCAGCGAATTGTCGCAGCAGCGCCAGTGCGACCGGGTGTGCCGGTACACGCAGACCGATCGTGTCCTGGCCACCCGTGACTGCATCGAGCACATGCGCGGCGCGCCTCAATATCAATGTCAGTGGGCCGGGCCAGAACGCTTCGGCCAGCAAGGCAGCTGCGGCGGGCACGTCTGCACACCAGTCGTGCAGCTGTGCGGCGTCGGCGATGTGCACGATCAATGGATGATCTGCGGGGCGTCGTTTGGCCGCGAAGATGCGGTTGACCGCGTGCAGATTGCGCGCGTCGGCGCCCAGGCCGTAGACCGTCTCCGTGGGAAGCGCTACGAGGCCGCCGGCGCGCAGTACGCCTACTGCGAGAACGATTTCGGCGCGCGCCGATTCATCCAGCGGCGCGGATATGTCGGCCCCCTGCACGCCTGTCATGCCGCCGATCTCATTCGGCCAGCGTGAACTGAATATCGTCGTCGGCACGGAACGGCACCAGGGCAGCATCGCCGAACGGCAGGCTTGCCGGCACGCGCTGGATGCGCCGCTGCAGCGTGATGCGGTCCGTGTTGCGCGGCAGCTGGTAGTAGTCCGGTCCGTGCTGGCTGGCGAATGCTTCCAGCCGGTCGAGCCGCCCGGCTGCGTCGAATGCCTCCGCATACAGCTCAATCGCGGCATGCGCCGTGTAGATGCCCGCGCAACCGCAGGCGACCTCTTTGGTGTGTTGCGCATGCGGTGCGCTGTCGGTGCCCAGAAAGAACTTCGGATTGCCGCTGATTGCCGCGCCAAGCAACGCTTGTCGGTGTACCTCCCGTTTCAGCACGGGCAGGCAGTAGTGGTGGGGGCGAATGCCTCCCGTGAACAGGCTGTTGCGATTGAGCAGCAGGTGATGCGCGGTGATGGTCGCCGCAATGCGCGGTGACGCGCGTTCGACGAACTCAACGGCTTCCTTCGTGGTGATGTGCTCGAGCACGATGCGCAGATTCGGAAAAGCGCGCACCGTCGGCGCGAGCGATTCGTGCACAAACACGTGTTCGCGATCGAAGATGTCGACGTTGGGGTCGGTGACTTCGCCGTGCATCAACAGCGGCAGGTCGTGTGCCTGCATGGCCGCCAGGCTGTCCTGGCAGCGGGCCAGATCGCGCACACCGGCGTCTGAGTGGGTCGTTGCGCCGGCCGGGTAGTACTTCACGGCGTGCACGAAACCGCTGGCCTTGGCCGCGGCAATGTCTGCCGGCGTGGTCGACTCGGTCAGGTACAGCGTCATCAGCGGTTCGAAGCGTGCACCGGCCGGCAACGCGGCCAGAATGCGCTCGCGGTAGGCACTGGCCAGCGCGACGGTGGTCACGGGTGGCACCAGGTTCGGCATGACGATGGCGCGGGCGAACTGCCGCGCGGTGTCGGGCAACACTGCGGCAAGCGCGGCGCCATCGCGCAGGTGCAGGTGCCAGTCGTCCGGCCGCGCGAGTGTGAGGTGATCTGGCTTGGGCTGCACCGACATGGCGCTCCTGTGTGCTTTAGGTGGGCTGCGTTTGAGCGGGTTGTCGTCGTATGCCCGCCTGAAGGCGTGATCTTCGGGACTAGGATCGCGTGTGGCAATGACGCGTGTGTGCGCACGCAGCCCGGCCGATGCAGTGCAGCTCGAAGTGCTTGCCCGAGTTTCCCGGAGGCAGTCGCGCTATCAGCGATCGTCTTGCCATCCACATGGACCTGGGCGATCTCGAATTCGAGCGCGCGCAGCGTAGGCATAGCGATTGGAGAAACCGGCATCGACAGGCGTGATGTACAGGTGCCCGCGCGTGATCGCGTTGTTCGCGGCGCGTGGATCTGCCGCGGGGCCAGTGCCTGCGACCACGTTGCCTGAGCCGCCGCTGCCGCCGACACGCAGCGACACCTGAACCTCGCACGTCGTCTCCGGCAGTACGTAGAACGTGGGCCGATAGCCGATCTCCCGCAGGATCCTGCAAGCATCGTTGGCGCGCTTCGGGCGAACACCACGAGTACGTGCGCGCCGACCGCGACACGCTCGCCGGGCTTCGGGTCCTGCAGCATCGCCTGGCCCTCGGCGCGGTCGGGCGCCAGCTCGCGCGCCCCGAGCGTCGCGTCCAGGGCAAGGCCGACGGAAGCGAGCACGCGCCGCGCCGCGCCTTCAGTGAGTTGTCGGACGTCCGGCACCTGGATGCCAACCCGCGTCGGCTCGGCCGCCGTGTCGGGACGGAAGTTCAGGGCGACCTCGGCTCACAGCCCCGGCATGGTCGCCTTCAGCTCGTCGGCGTTCAGTAGCTTCAAGCGGCTGCCGCCTGCATCGACGAGCGCGCGTATGGTGATCGACATGTCGCCGTGCGTAAACGCGCGGCTCTTCAGCGCCGTGCGCGCGTTGTCGATCTCGTTGGCGATGCGCGTTGCGACGTGTCAGTCTTTATCTGCGCAGCGGGCACGGAGTCGATCCTGCAGCGGACGCTACACGGCCGGCGCCGTCAATGACTTCACACCATCTTCACTGCACGGGCGCGATGCCACGGATGGGTGGATACATTGCGTTCGAGCAGATGACGTCCAAGTGCGACCTGATCTGGATCAAGAACGTGGAAGCCGTTAGCCGATTTTCTTTAAGCCGGGAAGGTAGCCTGTGCCGTGCGCGATCGTGAGCAACTGTCTGGCGCCTTGCGTGCCGGGTGCGGCCACGCCGAGGTGCACCCACGAACCGTACTCGTGGATGATCTGATCGAACTCGATATCGCTCTGCGCCACCGCTTTTGCGGTCTGCAGTACTGTGCCGAAGTTCGGCGCGGTGAAGTCGATGGCAAGGCCCAGCATGTGCGCGCTCTTCCTTGAGCCGCCGACGGCTTTGTTGAGCGCGGCTGAACGAAAGCCGCTGCTGACGTGAATCGGCACATTGCCAAGCAAAGTACGCACACGTTCCAGCTGCGCAGCGAGATGACGCAGGTTCGTCAGAATCCTGGCGTCGGGCGTGTTGTCGATGCCTTTACGTGCCGCAGTCTGACTGCGCGTGAACTCTTCGAGTGTGAAGTTCGGGCTGAGCTGCCTGGCCATTGGACGCTGCCTCCGTACGGGTGTGGGTGCCGCGTGACGCATTGTGCTGGCGGCGTGCTGCTGCTCTGGGACTGTACGCGGGTGCATGCGGCCCGTCGGTGCTCGACCTGCCCGTGTCGCGTGCATTTCCGGGCCGCACATTGTGCGCAATTCCCATCGAGCCCAGGTCGTCCGGCGGGTTACAGCCCGGCGTCATTCGCTTAAAGTCGGCCATTGCGCGCCCCCGCGTGTCTGCGCCGGCGTGACGCTCTTTTCGCTACCTATCTGCTTCCGAGACACCAGCATGGCAATCCGAATCGACCCTGAAAGCGGCCTGAAACTGTTCGCTACGCGCGCCGCCAAAGCCACCGACCGAATCCAGGGCAAAGGCTATTCGATCATCAGCGATGAAGCGCTGAAGACACTGCCCGAGCTTCCGCCGGGCGCGACCTTCAACGCCGAGGAACAGGCGAAGTACCGTGAGTTCAAGGAGGCGCGTCGTGGCGCGGCCGACTACATTGCGATGGAAGGTGAGTTCGCAAAGTACCTGGACGACGTGTACTCGGCGGATCCAGTGCCGCGCGAAGCGCTGCTGGATGAATGCGAGATTCTGGTGGTGGGCGCCGGCTTCGCGGGCCTGCTGCTGTGGAACAAGCTGCGCGCTGCAGGCTTCAAGGATGTGCGCTTCTGCGAGAAGGGCGGCGATGTAGGCGGCACCTGGTACTGGAATCGCTATCCCGGCATTGCCTGCGATGTGGAGTCCTACAGCTATTTCCCGCTGCTGGAAGAGATGGGCTATGTGCCGAGCATGAAGTTCGCGTCGGGCTTCGAGATTCTCGAGTACTGCCAGAAGATGGCCACGACCTTCGGCTTCTACGATCACTGCCTGTTTCACACCACGGTGCAGAAAACGGAATGGGATGAAGCAAGCGGCCGCTGGACGGTAATCACCGATCGCGGCGATCGCATGCGTGCGCGTTTCGTGCTGCTGGCCAACGGCATTCTGACCACGCCGAAACTGGCGCGCATAGATGGCATGGAGAAGTTCAAGGGCGAGGCGTTTCACACGTCGCGCTGGAACTACCACGTTGATCTGAAGGGCAAGCGCGTGGGCATCATCGGCACCGGTGCCACGGCCGTGCAGGCCGTGCCTGAGCTGGCCAGGATCGTGAAGGAGTTGTACGTATTCCAGCGCACGCCTTCGTCTGTGGACGTGCGCGACCAACGCGCAACGACCGAAGAGGAAATTCAGACCTGGGCCAACGAACCCGGTTGGGCGCGCGCACGGCGTGCACGGTTCTCGAAGATTTCCGCCGGGCGCACGGCCATCAAAGCCAACGACGATTATCTGGCTGGCAAGGTGCCGGACTTCAAGGAGCGCAAGGAGCACACCCGCATGCTCAGCGCTGAAGAAATGATCGACAAGCAGCTGGAAGCGAACTTCCGCATCATGGAGCAGATTCGTGCGCGTGTTGATGCGATTGTTAAGGACCCGAAGACCGCTGCGGCCTTGAAGCCGTACTACCCCTACGGCTGCAAACGCCCGACCTTCCATGACGAGTACCTGCCGGCGTTCAATCTGCCGCACGTGCACCTGGTGGATACAGCGCCGATTGGCGTGCGCGAGATCAACGAGCGCGGTGTGGTGCACGACGGCACGGAGTATCCGCTGGACGTGTTGATCTATGCGACCGGCTTCCAATGGATGGCCACGTCCACGTTCAACATGATCACGGGGCGCGATGGCCAGACGCTGAAGCAGAAGTGGGAAACGGAGGGCACGAAGACCTTCCTCGGCCTGCATAGCCAAGGGTTCCCCAACCTGTTCATCGTTTCCGGCCCGCAAGGCGGCGGTGGCAGCTTCAACTTCACCGACGCTATCGAGGCGCACGGCGACTACATCGTGTGGATGCTGTCGACCATGCGTGATCGCGGTTCAAGGATTGTCGACATTCGCGAGGCGGCTGCGAATGAATACGCAGAGCACTGCCGTGTGGCCGACATCACGACTGCGCCTTTGCGCGACTGTCTGTCGTACTACAACGGTCATGGCGACGCCGAACCCGGCAGCTTGGCCTACTACGGGGGCAATCGCTGGCACAAGTACCGTGTGGATGCGCAGACGACGCTGGCGCCGTATCTGTTTGACGGCGCTGCCTGACGTCTGACGTCAGGGCCGATAGGGGAAGGGCGGCGGACCCAGCTGCGTCTGCAGCACCGACCGCGCGTCTTCAACGAACTCGCACAGCAGCGCGCGGGTGTCGCGTGGGTCGATGATGTCCTGGCCGGTAGCTTCGGCGGTGCGGAATGGCGATGCGAGCGCGTTCAACTCGGCCTCGATTTCCATGCGCCGCTGTTCTGGGTCCGGGGCAGATTCGATTTCGCGTTTGTAGGCAGCGGCAGCGCCGCCTGCGATGTGCATCGAACCCCAGTTTGCTGAGGGCCACGCATAGCGCCGGAACATGCCACTGGGGCGATGGTGGCATTGGCCGGCAACGCCGTAGAGGCGTCCAACGACAACGGTAAGCCAGGGCATGCGGCTTTCGCAGACATAGGACACAAGGCGCGCACCGGCACGCTCGATGCCGGCCTTTTCAGACGCAAGTCCGACCATGAAGCCCGGTTCGTCTGCGAAGGAAATCAACGGCAGGTGAAAGGTGTCGCACAGTTGCATGAGGCGGATGATCTTGTCGCCCGCGGCCACGTCGGTCGTACCGCCGTTGTGCCTCGGATTGTTCGCCATCACGCCCACCGGATAGCCATTCAAGCGTGCGAGGCCGGTAATGCGCGCTTTGCCGTACTGCGGTGCGATTTCAAACAGGGAGTCCTTGTCCAGCACCATATTCAACAGCATGTGCGCATCGAATATCTGACGCCGGTTGCGTGGAATGATGGACAGCAAGCCCTCGTCACGGCGCAGAGGGTCATCGTGCGCGGGTGCACGCGGCGGTATTTCCCACACGTTCGCCGGCAGGTAGCTCAAGAACTGTTTGATCATCTCGAAGGCGTGCTGCTCGTCGCGCGCCAGGTTGTCCACCACACCACTGATGCGCGTGTGGATGGCGTCGCCGCCCAGTTCTTCCTTCGTGATGTCATAGCCCAGCGCGGCTTTGACCACGGGTGGTCCACCCGGAAAGAGCTGGCTGGTGTCCTTGACCATGAGGTTGAAGTGCGCGAGGCATGCGTTGATGGCGGGCAGTCCCGCCACTGAGCCCATCGCGGCGGCAACGACGGGTACGCGCGACAACAGCCGCACGTCGACGGCAGTCCAGATGTTGCCGTCGGGCAGGTAGGTTCGGCCGATATCTGCGAACGAGCGCACGCTGCCGCCGGCTGCGTCCAACAACCGCACATAGGGGAGACGCCACTCCAATGCGCGCTCGTTTGCCCGCAATTCCGCGCCGAGCCCACCGCCATTGCTGCCACCGCCGGAGCCGCCCCGCACGGTGAAGTCGCCGGCACTGATCACCACTTTGCGGCCGTCCAGGCGCGCCATGCCTTCGACCGACGCCTTCGGCGTGAACGACTGCAACGCACCGTCTGCATAGGTCGCGCTGCCAACCAGGCCCATGAACTCGCGCCAGCTGCCGGCGTCGACCAGACGATCGATGCGCTCGCGTACGGTGAGCTTGCCGCGGCCGTGCTGGCGCGCGATGCCTTCAGCACCACCCATTGCCTGCGCCAGCGCCTGACGCCTGCGCAGTTCTTCAACTTCTTCGTGCCAGCTCATGGGGCCCTCCTCAAGTGGATGCTCGCAGTGCCTGGATAGCACCGTGGTTGCCAGCTGGCATTCTGCAGCAGGGCGTGCTGCCGCGAACTACGAAAACGACCGCCATGCTGACGGCAGCGTGCACACGACGACCCTCACGCGTCGTCGATGATTGCGTACTCGCTCATGATCAGTTGACCTGCCGATACGATCCCTGTGGCGCGAATTCGTTTGCCTACCAGCGCCCTGATGTCATCGTCACCGATCGAGGGTGCGCCCTGGCGGCGCAGCTTGAACGCAGTCGCGTCGGAAATCAGGACAACGGCGTCCTGATCGCTCTTCGAACCACGATTGATCCGCTTGCGAACTACGTTCCCCTCAACAGTGATGGATGGGCGCACTGGGTGCCCATCATCGACTGTGAATGCGGCGGATGTGCACGATCTTGCGGCCTTCGACGGTGGCGATGATTGCGGACACGGTGCGTGTCTTGCCCGGTTTGTCAGGTCCGCTCGTACCAATGACAGCATGCATGCTTCGGCTGCGCCGCGCAGCGCGCACGTTCGCCGATATCTGCGTCGTCGACATCAGCGTCAGGGCGCCCGCGGGAAAGCGCACGTCCCATGATTCGATGCGGGGAAGTTGCAGGCCTGTCTCGCTCGCTGCGCGCAGCAGCAGGGCCAGTACTGCCTTCGATGGTTTGCCCTTGCTCGCGACTGCGGCGCCGACGGATTTCGCCAGGTTGGCGCCGGTGCGCATGATTCGCTCGCGGCGGAACGCACGGGCAGAAGACACCAGGATGCCGGAGCTATGTCCGCGCGTGACCGACTTGCTTCTGGCAAAGCTGTGCGTGTGTTCCCGAACGGCGTGAATGGACGGATCACCGAGCAGGATGAACTGCGCGATTGTCTTCATGTCGGACGGGTCGTGATGTGAGTATTGCGCGATGAAGCGCTGACGCGCTTCGAGTGCGGCGCGACCAAGCGAGGCGCCCTTCATGACGGACTCGATGAAGTACTGGCAGATGAGATCAGCCTGGCCGTTGCCCTCGGCAGGCCCATACGCAATCGTGGTGCTGCCAAAGAAGCCGTAGGCACCCTGGTCGAGATAGGTTGCGCAGATGCCGGCAATGCCGTCGGCCTCCGCAGGATCGTAGAGTTCTGCACCGTAGCAGCACTCTGCCGCCACGACCGAACCCTCGCTGACACGTTTACGAAGGCGCGGCGACCGATGAGCGTCGAAGTAGGTGTCGGGCGGGCCTTCGCCCGAAAAGACGGGCGACAGCGTATCGCCGTGGCAGTTGATGAAGTGAATTCGCGGAGCGAGCTGTGTGGTCGTCCAGTTCGGCCCGTCCTGCGGCGATGTCCAGACCTTCGCGTCGGCGCCGAACAGGTTGGTGATGGACAGCCGGGTCGAGTCTGCCCATACGCGAGCACTGAGTGCGAAGCAGGAACCATAGTCGGCGCGCGTGCGGCTGCGATAGCCCGCGGCGACGTCAAGCAGTCGCAGCAGATAACGCGTGTCGGTCGCGCCGGGAAGATCGGGTAGTCGTCCAATCACGCGTGTAGGCCCGAGGAACTTGCTCGGCTGACGGCTGAACGGCGCGTCGCACGCGTAGGGCAAATCGCTCGGCACGACTTCGTCGTCGTCGTCGTCGGTGCTGCGGCCATTCATGTTCATCGGATTCTTGAGCCCGATGTGCGGCACCACATCCTGGGCGCCGATGATGACGAGATAGTCGGGTTTGTATTGTGTAAACAGCGCGTCAATAGCGGCTTTCGTCTTCCGCTCGTCAGAGGCATCGTCGACAGCTGCGCTTCGTGCGCGCTTGAGCGCGGCCGCATCGTCCAGCGCGACGAGCTTGGTGACAATCCCGCGCGCGCGGTCACTTGCAATCAGTGCGGTCAGCGCCTTGCGAATTGCGGAGACCTTGCTGCCGTACTTTGCCTTCAGTGCACCGTTGTGCGTGACCATCAACTTGTGGACCTGCATCGGCGTTTCCTTGAGTGGCAGCGCAAGCGTGAAGCCTACTCAGATGTGCAGGCGCCGTCGTGCCTCGCGATGCACACCGGCAACGCGTCAGTCGAACCATCGACCTTGCTTGAATCCATCAGCGAACGGTGTACTCGCGTCCCTCGAGACAGGCCGCGATCGCGCGCCGGTAGTTGGCGTGCTTCGTTGCGACCGTCTGTTTCAATGCTGCCACCGGTGATGGCACCAATCGTGGAGCCGATGAGCACAGCTGCCAGCGAGTCGTCGTGGTGTGCGCCAATTGCACCGCCAATCACGGCGCCTGCAACGATGCCCGCCGCGCAGGCGCCTGCGTGGGGATTGGCCGGCGTCGATGCGGGCGGTGGTGGTGGTGGTGCGGCGGTGCCTACGCGGGGGTCGAAACCCGATTGATCACGCGCCCACACGTGACAAGCGTAACGATCGTTGTGCAACGTTGCCTGCGACTGCCCTTTTTCCTGGGTAAATGGGCTTGGATAGATGAACATCCTTGCGGGGCTGTCCGCGCAAACAACCAGCGCGCCGCTTAGTCCGCCCAGCAACATGCATTTCAGCGCATGCCAAGTGAGCTGGTGTTTCATTTGACGGAATACCCTCGTCCTTCAAGGCACGCAGTGAGCGCGCGCCGATAGTCGGGAATCGAATCACTGCGATCGCCAGGCTCAGATGGGTCAAAGCCTGATTCGCGCTCGGCCCAGAGGTGACACTCATAGCGATCGCGATCCGCTGTAGCAGCGCTCTGACCCTTTGCTGGATAGGCGAACACCTCGGTCGATTCAGCAGCGCGACGAGTCGCTTCACGCAGCGCCTCGTCTGCACCTGTGGGCTTGCGTACCACCTCGTACTCGCGCCGGCGCGGTTCCCACAGGTAGTAATCGTCGTACGCCCTGAAATAACGGCGCGGCCCGATGCTGAACGACGCCCATGCATACGGCAGGAAAGGCACCCAGACGCCGATCGGCGGGCTGAGTAAGACGTAGTCGCGACCGCGTGGTCGCCAGTACACGCCGCGCCCGTAGTAGTAGGGCGCGCGGCGCAAAGTCACAACGCGATGCTCGCGCGGCAATTCGCGCCTGTATTGGCCAGGCTGCCATCCCGGTCGATGCTGGGGTCCGCCATGGGCTGAGCGTGCAGCACGCTCATCGCGATTGCCGCGCTCTGCGTTGGCAGCCGGTGCGGCGGCAAGGGTCAAGGCCAACAGGCACACCAGCAGCGTGCGACCAGCATGCCGATTCGACGACGCTGAAGTCATGCTCTTCCTCCGCAGGCAGATAAGCTCGAAGCCTCGTAGCGCGCGAGTTGTGCAGCGGTTGACAGAGCGGGCTACGCGTTCATCGCATTGCTCATTGAGTACGGTTTGCCTCGATGGTTCGTGCGCACTGGCCAACCTGCTGAGCGTGCAGTGCGCAAATGCCGCGCACTGGCAGAGGCCGTGGCTACAACTTCTATCGGGCGCGCTGCTGACGCCGGCCGACCGAAGCCGACGTCAGCGCCTCAACACAAGCTTCAGCGCTTCGCGAGGGTAGGTTGCGCTTGCGTCCGCCGCCGTGCCGATCAGTCCATGGCCCGCAATGTGGCCCACTGTCGGCGCACAGGCCTGCGCCGCCCGAGGAAGCGTTCGCCTTGGATGGCAACAACGCATCGATCTGACCCGCAACTTTGGCGGTGTGCCACTGGTCTTGAAGATTGCCGAGGACATCTTTGCTGCCAGCCGTGAGGCGGGCATGAAGAAGTCGTTGGTCGGGCGGCGGTTGCAGGGTCGCAGGACGACGCTGCCCACACAGCGCCTGCCAGAATCAGCCTGATCGTTTGCGTCCACGTGTTCGCGTGGACGCAACGTGAGCCTCCGCCCTCCGCCCTCCGCCCTCCGCGATGGCCTGGCCGAGTGTGGGCCGTAGCCAGCCCTGGCCGACGCCGTACGCCATTCCGGGCTGCCGGTCTTGATCTCGATCAAGCAAGTATCGTCTAAATGTGTTTCAAAAGAGCACATATATGGAATAACGTTCGCCCGGCTTGCGCGCCTCAGTGCCTTCCCGCCTGTTCGGGCGCTTGGCCTCGATCGCCGGCATTGGGGCATTGCCCTGCCTTGTCAGAACACGTTGGAGAGCTATCCATGAGACGACCGATTGCGACCATCCCGGTGCTGATCGGGGGCCTGGCCTGGGGGGCTGCAGCGGCCGCCAGCACTGCCTTCGGCACCTTGGGCAACTTCGACACGGTGAACGACACCGGTCAGGTCTGCCACGGCTTCGAGATCGAGCTGGATGACCTGCGCAGCACCGATGTGACCTACACCTACGACTACAACCACTACGGCACGCCGAAGATCCGCGAAGACAACACGAATCCTGCACATCCGAAGGTGGTGATCAGGTACGAGAGCCCGCGCAGCGCGACAGGTGCATATCTGGCGTTCACGGCAGTGCCGACCTCGCCTATTGCTCCAACCGACGGGCATCAGTGCACGAATCCGGGCGTGAACCTCGGCTGCGAACACTTCGGTGTGGGCTTCGCGCGCTCACCTACGGCCGAGCGCTACCACTGGTTGGTCGACGATGGTGCCGGTCGTCTTGTGCAGGGGCCCGCAGTCAACGTGGCCATGCCAACGTTCAACTACTTTCCGCCTGCCGTGGGTCAGCCCGCGTTCGTGCAGGCGGTGCTTCCCGCGCCGGAACCCGTTGAGGTTCATGTGCAGGAATTCGGTGAGGCGGTGTGGGTGAAGTCGATTGTGACGACCTCGCACAACAGCGAGCCGATTCCGCTGCGTGATCTCGTCTCCGATGATCCGGACGACGTCAACGACGCGAACTGGCAGAACGGCGAGCCAGACGAAGTAGAGAGTGAGTGGGACCTGCTGCAGCAAGAGTTCGCCAAGGCCGACGGTGTCAACAACGAGCGGCAGGGAAAGGACGAGGATCTTCCTAACGGTGATGAAGTGGTGACGCGGCGCTACGAGTTCTTCAAGTACGCCGGCCCTTACGACGCGGAAAGCAACGAAGCACTGTGCGACAACTATCCCGACCCGGCCCCCGCCACGCCCGAGTGTGCAACCGAACTGCTGGGCGATTACATCGGCGCGCAGATGGTTGGCTTCAATGTTGAAGTGCCGCTGGGTCTGATCGATCACATCCAGGATGGCAACAAGGGCGTGGCGTATCCGCGTCGCTCAGTCGTGGTAGGGGGCAACTCGCCGTATGTCGCGTCGGTTTCAGTGGGCGCGTTGCCGCCGGGCCTGGCGTTGAATCCAACCACCGGTGTTTTGTCGGGCACGCCAACGACTGTGGGCAGGTTCCCGTTCACTGTGCGCACGACGGATGCTGACAATGTTGCTGCAACACTGGCGTATTCCGTGGCGATCACAGCAATCGTTGTGGCAGGTGATGTCGACGGCGATGGCGACATCGATCTGAGTGATCTCAACCTGATGAAGGCGCACTTCAACCAGCGTTCCGCAGGTCCCGGTGATCGTAACGATGTGAACGGTGATGGCGTGATCAACGTACTCGACTTCCGTGCGGCGGTAGCGCAGTGCACGCGCGCGCGATGTGCGGTGTTGTGAGCGGCCGCGACGGCGTCAGCCGTAGCGGCATCGTGGCCCCAAGCGTCGTACCCGTTCGTTACTGTGGAGATCCAGGAATCATGAAGAAGCAGATCACGCAATTGCTGTGTGGCGCGCTGTTGTGCGCGGCGGCCGTCGCCTCGCAGGCCGCCATCGTCTCAGTGGACATGGTGCCGGGCGGCGGCATCGACGCAGCGCGCCTCGTGGCGCCAATGGATGGGTTCGACGTCGATATCGTGGTCGAGGACGCGTTGGATCTGGCCGCCTTTCAGTTCGAGCTGAGCTTCGATCCCGCGCTGGTCAGCGCCACGTTGCCGGTGCTGAGTGGTGGGTTGTTCGGTGGGTTGTTCGGTGGCCTCACATTGGAGCTGTCGAACGCTGCGGCGGGCGCCGTCATCACCTTCTCAGAGGTCAGTCTGGACGTGGCCGGCATCGACGTGGTCGGTGCCACACGCTTGGGCAGCATCCACTTCACATCACTCGCGGAAGGCACAAGTGCGTTTGCGTTGAGCAACGTTCTGTTGAGCGACTCAATCGGAAGTTCGCTGGCAACGCAGACGAACGATGGTGCATTGACCTCGCGCGCGCCGGTGCTGGGTGTTTCGGCGCCGGAAACGCTGTCGCTGGCGATGTTGGGACTGCTGGCGTTGTCTGTGGCGCGCAAGCGACGGATGTAGACGGCGGGGCACCGGACATTCAGAACCGCCGCATGAGCGCTTTGCGCAGGCGGCAATTGCTGGCTCAATCCGCGTCTGGTTCAAACGCGGATTGGGGGAAGCATGCAGGCACGACCGACGATTGATCCCGCTGCATTCAGCAGTGCGGCCTACTTTGATAATCCGTACCCGCTGCTTGCGACGCTGCGCGACCACTATCCGGCGTATCAACTGCCCTCCGGCGTGTGGATGATCACGCGCTATGACGATGTGGTGAACGGGTTCAAAGACACCGAGAACCTCTCGGCCTCACCGAACGGCATCACCATTGGCGCGGTGTTCGGTCCCACGCTGATGGAATACGACGGCGACGATCACACGAAGCTGCGCAATCTCGTGGCTGGTGAATTCGTGGGTATCAAGATGAATGGCCTGCTGCCGGTGGTTGCGCGCAACGCCATGGCGTTGATCGAGAAGTTCACGGCGAAGCAGGCGCAGCGCATGGCGCATGCGGCCCTGCGCGCAGCGCAGTTGGATGAGAAGAAGACGGGCGAGATTGACATCGTCAGCGACTTCGCCACGCGCCTGCCATTGAATGTGATTCTGGATGTGCTGGATCTGCCGCAGGAAGCGCACGAGATGTTTCATGCGTGGTACCCGGCGATGATGAACGGCATCAACGGTGATGCAGAAACGCGCGCCAAGGGTGTGGCTGCGAACGCGGCCTATCACGCTTACCTCGATCCGTTGATCGACGCGCGCGCGAAGGCACCCGCAGATGATCTGTTGTCGCGCTTGTCGGTCGCCGAAGTCGACGGCCAGCGCATGACCAAGGCCGAGATCAAGTCATTCGCGAGTCTCATTCTGGTCGCGGGCGCAGAGACCACTGACAAGTCCATTGCCAATCTCTGGTATCAGCTGCTGGCGAATCCCGCGCAATGGGACGCGGTGCGCAAAGATCCCGAGCTGCTCGATCGCGCGTTCACGGAGATGATGCGCCTGCATCCGCCGGCGGCTGGCCAGATGCGTCGCGCGGTGCGCGACTTCCCGATTCATGATCAGGTCATCCGCGCAGGCGACTTTGTCAGTCTGTCCATCTACGGGGCGAATCGCGATGACCGCGTGTTCAAGAACCCCGACCAGTTCGACATCTTCCGCGAGGACCTGTACTTCGGTCGTGATCTGCGCTCGGGCTATCACGAGAATGGCCGTGCGAGTCATCTGGGTTTTGGCCTCGGCAAGCACTTCTGCGTGGGCTACCAGCTTGCGCGCGCGGAAACGGTGATTGGCACGAAGATGCTGATGGAGGTCATTCGCAATCCGCGTTTCAAACCTGGATCGAAGCCCACGCCGATTGCGATTCGCCAGGCGCCCTGGACGTTGCCGCTGGAGTTCGATGTGGTGTGACGGCGGCCTGGGCCGCGATCGAAGGCTTGGTCACGGCGCATCGGCCCCGTGCGCAGCACATAACTCGAAGGTGCGCAGCACATAACTCGAAGGTGCGCCAGCACACAACTGAAAGCCGCGACAGCACACAACTGAAAGCCGCGACAGCGCACAGATCAGGAAATTCTCAGAACTCCCTCAAGACTGGTTGGTGTGGCAGCGCAATGGTGGTTGCGCCCCCACCCAGCCGAAGCACAGCAAAGCTCCTTCGTGCAGGTGCGGGCGCGCTAGCCAGCGCAACGTGCGCTAGCCAGCGCAACAACACCTCTGAACGACAGGATGACCTGCTATGAAAATGCTCCGCAATACTGCTGCCTGCCTACTGCTCTCGCTGCTTGCCTGCTCGACACTGCCCGCGTCTGCGGCAACCGGCTGCAGAGTCAGCGTGGTCAACGGCGTCGTCAGAGAGTTCTGCGACTTCTCGACCTTCTTTCCCAAGTACGACGACCTGTTCGACTTCCGCAAGCGCGTGGAGATTCGCCTGCCCAATCTGGTACCGGACGGCATTCACTACCTCATCACGGGCGGCACGCTCACGTCGGCGGTCGACGTCGAGAATGTGAACGCTGTGGGTGCGTTCGCGCACAACGTGGCCGTGGTGATGTCGCTGACTCAGACGGGGCGCGCCACCCAGGCGGTGCCGTTTTCGGTGCGGGTGCCGGGCGTGCCGGGCGGGAGCTCCGTGCCTGTTGTGCTACCAGCAATCGATCTGCTCGCGCTGGGTTTTACGCGCAGTGACGACATCGACGTAGTGGCCATGATCGTGGTCGACCCCGGCACCGCAATGCTGCCGGCCTGGGCTGAGATCCTCGAAGCCGACGAGACCGACAACAGCAGCGCACGGATGTGCCGCATCTATGGTGAGAAGCGCTTCGATACGTCTGTGCGGCGCTGCCGTTGAGTCTGTAGCTGCGAAGGTTTCCGGGCTGCGATCGGGGCATGCCAGGGTTCTGAGCCTTTCCTGATATCGTCATCGCGACGACAGGTCCCTGGCTCGCTGTGATGCAAAGCCCGCCGCGCTGGCGCTTCGGCCCCTTCAAGGTCGACGCCGATGAACAGACGCTTGTGCGTGATGGCCAGCCGCTGGCGCTGACGCGCAAAGCATTTCTGCTGCTGGTCACGCTGATCCGGCGGCCGGGCAAGCTGTTCACGAAGACCGAGTTGTTCGACACCGTCTGGGCGGGCAACGTGGTGTCCGATGCCGCGCTGTCCCGTGTGATTCATGAACTGCGGCGGGTGTTGGGTGATGAGGCGACTGCGCCGCGCTTCATCAGCACGGTGCACGGTCTGGGGTTTCGTTTCACGGCGGATGTGATTTCGGACACGCCGGAGGCAGCAGTGTCTGGTCAGGGCACGACGCCCGCGGCGCGACTCGTAGGTCGTGCGGATGAGCTTGCGCAACTCGATGCTGCACTGGCGGCAGCGCAGACAGGCAAGCGGCAACTGCTGTTCGTTACCGGTGAAGCAGGTATTGGCAAGACAGCACTGGTGCAGGCGTTCGTCGATCGTCACGCGGATGAATCGGGTTTCTGGATGGCCCGCGGCCAGTGCATTGAACAGTACGGCACGGCGGAAGCGTACCTGCCCATCCTGGAGATGCTTGAGCAACTCGCGGGGCAGATTGGTAGTGACACACTGGTGAACGTACTGCTGCGCTACGCGCCTGCGTGGTTGCCATTGTTGCCCTGGCTGGCGCGCGACGCCGACGTGCAGCTTCTTGCGCGCGCGATGGTCGACATCAGCGCGCAGCGCATGCTGCGCGAGATCGCCCAGGCATTGGAGGTGCTCAGTGCACAGACCACCATCGTGCTCTGGCTCGAGGACCTGCATTGGAGCGACCCGTCGAGCCTGGCCGTGGTGTCGATGCTGGCCGGACGCCGAGACTCCGCGCGTCTGCTGCTGATCGCAAGCTTTCGCCCGGCAGACGCAATGGAACGTGCGTCACCTCTGCACGGCCTTGCGCTGCGACTCGCGCAACGCGGGCAGGCGCGTGCAATTGCGCTCGGCGCGTTGGGCACGACAGCGGTGGCGCAGTACCTGCGGTTGCGCTTCACGAACGCGCAGGGCGTCATGTACGTGCCTATTGCCGAGCTGGGTGCATTCATTCACTTGCGCACCGATGGCAATCCGCTGTTCACCGTCACGATGGTCGATGATCTTGTGGGTCGCGCAGTGCTCAAGCAGGTGGACGGAGCGTGGTCGCTTGAAGGCAGCGTCGCGCGCCTGGGTGACGGTCTGCCCGATGACCTGCGCCGTCTTGTGCACGATCAGATCGATCGGCTGAGCGATGCGGACCGGCGACTGATTGAAGCGGCAGCGATTGCCGGGACGGACTTTTCTGCGGCGGCCGTCGCGGCAGCGCTACAGGCCGACACAGTCGACACCGAGGACCGTTGCGCACGACTCGCCGAGCATGGCCGGTTCCTGCGCCATCGCGCAGCTGTCAGCTGGCCGGATGGCACCACATCGGCCGGGTTTGGCTTCCTGCATGCGGTGTACTGGCAGGCCATTCATGAGCGCGTTCCATTGGGCCGCCGCGCCGAGTGGCACATGCGCGTTGGTCTGCGCCAGGAACAGGCGTATGGCGTGCAGTCCAGTCTGGTTGCAGGCGAACTGGCGATGCGCTTTGAACGCGCGCGCGATTTCGAGCGCGCACTGTGCTACCTGCAGATCGCGGGCGCCGCAGCGTTGACGCATTGCGCATACGCTGAGTGCATTGCCACGCTGCGACACGCACTGACTTTGCT
>CAMAVY010000085.1 GCA_945861675.1 Klebsiella pneumoniae
GGTCGGCACGCCGTCTGGCGGATCGTTGAACTTCAGCCACGTGCTGCACTACGACATGAAGAACGGCAGTGCACGCAAGAGCTGGACGCCCGGCGCGCACTATCAACTCGGCGAAGCCGTGTTTGCGCCCCGCACGGGCGCGACCCAGGAAGGCGACGGTTACCTGATGGTGCTGGGGTTCAACCAGCAAACGCAGAAGAGCGAGTTCTTCGTACTGCGCGCTGACGACCTGGAGGCGGGCCCCGTGGCAACGGCGTATCTGCCGATGCGCATTCCGGCCGGGTTTCATGGGAGTTGGGTAGCGGCGTAATCCACCTCGCGCAGCATCGATTCCGGCAGAATCGCAGCCACCTCCAGCCAGATCACCTGTGCCCTCATGCCGGTCTCGTCCTCTTCCGCTTCCTCTTCCGGAGCGTCAGCCTCGATCAGCGAGCCCAAAGAACTTGTCTTCACCCTGCATGGCCGTCGCCTGACGGCCAAGCAATGGGGCAATCCCGATGGGCCCGCAACGCTTGCCCTGCACGGCTGGCTGGACAACGCCAACAGCTTCGATGTGCTCGCACCCATGCTGCCGGACCTGAATCTGGTGGCGCTGGATTTTGCCGGCCATGGCCATTCGGACCACCGCCCCACCGGCATCAACTATCTGGGCATCCTGGATGTGCAGGACGCAATCGGTGTGGCCAATCAGCTGGGTTGGGATCGCTTCAACATCCTCGGCCACTCCATGGGCGCGGAAGTGGGCGGCAACCTGA
Organism: Klebsiella pneumoniae; assembly: GCA_945861675.1. Lineage (GTDB taxonomy): Bacteria > Pseudomonadota > Gammaproteobacteria > Pseudomonadales > Azotimanducaceae > CAMAVY01. The sequence continues at coordinate 756 of CAMAVY010000085.1, forward strand.
TCGGCATGTTCCCGGAGCGCGTGCCGTGCTTCGTGGGCATCGACGGCTTCACAGAAGGCTGCACCGAAGCCCGCGTGTGGGAAGCGCTGCGCAACTCCATTGAACAGAACCTGACGAAAACCTCACACCCGCCAAAGGTGTTCGCAACGCGTGATGCCATGGCCGCCCGTGTTGCGGAGGCCACCGGTCAGAGCCTCGCCTCAGCCGCACTGTTGGTCGCGCGCGGCAGCTGCGCGACGGAAGGCGGCTTCAGATGGCAGTCCGATGCGCGCGTGCGCTGGGGCGACACACTGCGCGTGTCGAGTGAACAACTGGACGGCATCATCACGCGCTACGCTGGCCGCATCCTCATCATTGCGGCGGCTGATGGTGCCAAGTGGTACCGCGAGACCATTGCCAGCCGAAGCACACGCTTCGCCAATCTGCAGGTGCAGGAAGTGCCAGGCAATCATCACCTGCATATGGATGATGAAACCGCCGTCAGGGTTGCCGAGCTGATTCGCGGGTTTCTGGCCAGCTGATCTCTGTCACCCACGGGCGGAACCATGAACACCCCTGCGAAAACCGATCTGGTTCTGCATCAATTCCGCGCTTCGCACTACAACGAAAAGGTGCGCTGGGCGTTGGGCTTCAAAGGGATCGCGCACAAGCGCGTCAGCCACCTGCCCGGCGCGCACATGTTTGCGCTCAAGCGGCTGAGCGGTCAGACCGGCACACCTGTGCTGCAGGCAGGCGCGAAAGTTGTCGTCGGATCGGCCGCGATCATTGAGCATCTTGAACGTGAGTATCGCTATCCGGCTTTGTATCCGGTTAATGCCACCGACCGCAGCCGCGCGCTGGAGATTCAACGCAGCTGGGACGCAGGCGTTGGACGCGCTGCGCGCACGCTTATCTACTCAAGACTGCTCAATCAGCCGGATTTTCTGGTTGCGCTGTTTGCGGACGGCGAACCCAAATTGAAGCGCGCGCTGTACCGCGCAGCCATGACGTTGCTCGGCAATATCATCGCAAAAGCAAACGGCGGCACCGATGCCAACAAAATCACCGCAGCGCACGCCACCATTGCCCAGGCACTGGATTGGCTCGCCGCGCAGATCAACACCAAGGGGCAGCTGATCACCGAAGGCTTCACGGTGGCCGACCTCACCTGCGCCGCGCTGCTCACACCCTTGGTGAACATCACACACCCCGCAGTGGCTGTGCAGATGCCGCCGCCACAATCGGTGCTCGACCTGCGCTCGCAGTACGAGCACCACCCCGCAATTCAATGGGTGCAGGCGCAGTACGCAAAACACCGCGGCACCGGTTCGCATTGACTGCCTGAGCCAGGCCATTTTCCAAAGAGACAGCCATGCCCCTCACCTACGGTTTCCGTCTGCCACCCGGCCCTGCAGCACTCGAACATGCGCTGCTGGCCGAACGCCTCGGCTACGACCGCATCTGGATGCCCGAAGTCCCCGCGCATGGCCACGACATCTGGATTGCACTGGCGCGCATCGCAGAACGGACCACGCGCATCGGCATCGGCCCTGCCGTATTGATCCCGAGCTATCGACATCCGGTTGCTCAAGCGTCAGCCATTGCAACGCTGGAACACATTGCCCCCGGTCGCGTGATGGCGGGTTTCGGCACAGGCTTCACGGGGCGCGCAGGGCTTGGGCAGAAGCCGCTGTCGTGGGCATACATGCGACGCTATCTGATGCAGATACGCGGTCTGCTGCGCGGCGAAGCCGTCGAAGTGGATGGCGCCATGACGCAATTGATCGCATCACCAGGCTGGCAACCGCAGTTGCCGCTGCACACGCCACTGTTGCTCGCAGCACAAGGTCCGAAAGGACGCGCGCTGGCGCGCGAGTTCGCCGACGGGCTCATTGCACTCGGAATCCCCGAACCCGGCATGTCGACCTGCCTGGTTTCCGTCAACGGTACCGTGATGGACGAACACGAGACAAACGATTCACCGCGTGTGCGCAATGCCGTCGCCCCGCTGATCGCGGCCGCATATCACAGCGCCTACACACGCGACCCCGAGCTGGTACGGAAACTGTCGAACGGCGACGCCTGGCTTGCCAGCGTGCAGGCGCTGCCGGAACACCTGCGCCATCTGTCGGTTCATCGCGGCCACAATCTCGACATCACCAACCAGCACGACGAACTCATCGACACCAGCCGGGCGAAGCAGATGACATTCTCGGGTTCGCGCGCGGAACTGCTTGCACGGCTTCAGCAACTGCAAGCCGCCGGCGCGACCGGCGTGATCTTCGGCACCAGCGGTGCCGACGTGGCGCGCGAGCTGCACGCCTTTGCCACAGTGGTGGGGCTGCGGGGACACGTCTGAACTCGACACACACAATACGACCGGACACTTCCAGTCACGACGAGAACGTCAGCTCTGTCTTCAACGTCACGCGTTCGTCGCAAGCACCGCTGCCACCGCCGCGCGCGTGCCTGCCGGCGTCAACGTCAGCGGAATATGCCCTACACCTGGCACCATCGTCACCGGCACGTCCTTCGCTTCGTCACTCAGCGCGAAGCGCGTGAACGGCAGCCGATCGAACAGCCTGATGCCGACTGCCTTGAACATCATCACGCCCACCAGACGGGGCACACCCACACGCACCCGACCACCGCTGTTGGGGCGGCTGGTCGGCGCGTGCTGCCCGAGAAACGGCGCCATCAGCAGGCAGTTGGCAAACATTGCCCGCTGTTTGCTGCTTGCAATCCGCAGCACGAAGCCACCGCCTGATGAGAACCCAACCAGTGTCACGGGCAACTGCGGAAGCGCGGCGGTCGCGAAGTCTTCAAGGTCGCACTCCAGCTGCCTCACATACGCAATGTGACCCTTGGCGCCTGATTCGCCATGACCGCGGATATCGAGCGCGTACACGCCCAACCCTGCTGCTGCGAATGCCTGTGCCAGCGTGTGCATGCTGTTGCTGCTTGCGGACGCGCCATGCACCAGCACCGCGCCGATGCATGTGTTCGCAAAAGGCACCGCCACGGAAACCAGCAACACACCCAATTCATACCCTCGCAACACGGTGCGGTTGATGAAGGTCAAGCAACGCAGCTTCAATTCCTGCTAGCAAGCTAGCTTGGAAATTCAACGGTCACAGCTATGGCAAGAATTCGTACCCTGCGATCAGAAATCGAGTCGCTGCACGCGCAGCTCAACGAACGTACGGCTGCGCTCGCAGAAGCCGCGCTGCCGGATGCGACAAGCCTTCAGGGTGCAGCCGACCTCGCAGCGGAGGTCAGCACTGGGGCGAGGCAGCACATGCACGAACTCGAGCGCCTCGTGCACGAGCTGAAGTCCACCCTCGAAGAGGCAGCGAACGACACGCAGGCAAGCATCACAGCGCACCCGCTCGCGACCGTGCTGTCGGCGCTGCTGGTCGGCTACGCCATCGGGCGCATGAGCAGAAGCGGCACATGAAAGCTGAGCAACTCATCCGCAATCTGCGTGTACTGTGGCGCGCCGACTCGCTGATCGCCGACATCAAGCTGCAGCACCTGGCGACGAAGGCAGGGCTGAACGGATTCGCCGCCATCGTTGGTGCGTTTGGCTTGCTCATGCTCGGCATCGCGGCGTTCTTCGCGATCGAGCAAGCATGGGGTTCGATCATTGCTGCGCTGGTCGTCGGCTTCGCCAACCTGTTGCTTTCGCTGTGCCTTGTTCTGGTCGCCAGACGCCTGCAGCCCAATCACGATATCGATCTCGCACTGGAACTGCACAAGTCCGCAATCGACGCCATCGCCGCAGACGCGCATGCGCTCGAACAGTCGTTCAAGCAGACGGTGCAGCATCCGCTGGATGCACTTCTGCCGTCGTTGCTCGTACCGCTTGTCAGCAGCTTGATTCAGGGCACGAAGCGCGGCTTGCACAACGCGCAGGAAGAAACACCGAAGTAGCATTTTGAGCACGGGGGCCGCGCAGGCAGTCTGCTCAAGTGGACTGCCCCACACCCAGCAGTACGAGCACACCGAGCACCGCAAAGATGAACGCTGCGATACCGTGCACCAGCTTGATGGGTACACGTTTCGCAATCGTATCGCCAAGAAACACGGCCGGTACATCGGCAATCATCATGCCCAGCGTGGTGCCAGCCACCACCGCGACTAGGCTGTGATAGTGCGCGGCCAGCGCCACCGTTGCGATCTGTGTCTTGTCGCCCATCTCGGCCAGGAAGAACGCCACCAGCGTGGCCGTGAATACACCCAGCTTCTGTGTCTCGTCGACGCCGTCGTCATCGATCCTGTCGGGAATCAGCAGCCACACGGCCATGCCGAGGAACGCGATGCCGATGACCCAGCGCAGCACATCCGGCCCGAGCTGAGTGGCCACCCAGCTGCCAATCGCCCCTGCAAGAAAATGGTTGGCCAGCGTGGCGACCAGAATGCCCAGGATGATCGGGATCGGGCGCTTGAACTTGGCCGCCAGCAGGAACGCCAGCAACTGTGTCTTGTCGCCCATCTCACCCAGGGCAACCGCACCGGTGGATACAAGGAACGCTTCCAGAACAATCTCCCGCATGCATAAGGAGTAACCTCGCCCCGCGCAATCGCGGAACGGAGGCATGTAAGTGGAACCCTACGTCATCTGGCTCGTTGCCGCCCTGGTACTGGTCGGTGCCGAGATGCTTACAGGCACGTTCTATCTACTGGTCATCGCTGTTGGCGCAGCGACAGGCGGTGCGGCCGCATGGCTCGGTGCCAGCCTCGCGACGCAGTTCATCATTGCCTCTGTTGTGGGGCTGGTGGGCGTTGCACTGCTCAACCGCTGGAAGTCTGTGCAGCCATCGCCCGAGACGACTGAGCAGAGTCTCGACGTGGGTGCCAGCGTGCATGTTGAATCCTGGAACGAGGACGGCAGCGCGCGCGTGCTGTACCGCGGCACGCAATGGAATGCACGGCTCGTGACTGCCGCGACACCACGCACCAACCCCATGTACATCCAGGCGACAGACGGCTCGACGCTGCTGATCTCCGACCAGACGCCGAACCGCTCTACATCCATCACACCTTAGGACAAGCCTCCATGGATCTGTTTTCAGGCGCTTCATTCATTTCGGTGACGGTGTTCATCGCCGCAATCATGTTTGTGATGATGACCGTGAAGATCGTGCCGCAGCAGCATGCCTGGGTTGTCGAACGGCTGGGGCGATATCAGTCCACGCTGGGCCCAGGCATGAGCATCGTCATTCCGATCGTCGATCGCGTGGCCTACAAACATGTGCTGAAGGAAACGCCGCTCGATGTGCCCTCGCAGGTGTGCATCACCCGCGACAACACGCAGTTGCACGTCGACGGGGTGCTGTACTTTCAGGTGACCGACCCGAAGCTCGCATCCTATGGCTCGTCCGACTACATCCTGTCTGTCACGCAGCTCGCGCAAACCACGCTGCGCTCAGTCATCGGTCGCATGGAAATGGACCGCACGTTCGAAGAGCGCGACGACATCAATCGCACCGTTGTCAACGCACTGGACCAGGCGGCGCACAACTGGGGCGTGAAGGTGCTGCGCTACGAGATCAAGGACCTGACACCGCCGCAGGAAATTCTGCGTGCCATGCAGGCACAGATCACTGCGGAACGGGAGAAGCGCGCGGTGATCGCCACATCGGAAGGCAAGATGCAGGAGCAGATCAACCTTGCGACCGGCGCGCGTGAAGCGGCCATTCAGAGTTCAGAAGGTGAACGACAAGCGCAGATCAATCTGGCGCAAGGTCAGGCGTCGGCCATCATTGCGGTGGCTGAAGCAAACGCTGAAGCCATTCGCAAGGTGGCGCTGTCCATCGAACTGCCGGGTGGCCTCGATGCTGTGAACCTGAAGGTGGCCGAGAAGTATGTGGAGGCGTTCGCAGGCATCGCCAAAGCGGGCAACACCTTGATCATTCCCAGCAACCTCGCAGACATCGGGTCGATGATTGCTGCTGCCATGCAAGTCGTTGGGAAACAGGTGGTTGGGCAGCCGGGGGTTGGACAGCAAGGGCGTGGACAGAAGGACAGCGTCTAGCCCGTGAACATCCTGCTCATCACCCTGGACCAGTTTCGCGGCGATTGCCTGTCGTGCGCCGGCCATCCAGTAGTGAGCACGCCGCACCTCGATCGACTGGCGGCCGAAGCTGTTCGGCTCAGCAGGCACTACAGCCAGTCCGCGCCGTGCAGTCCGGGGCGCGCGAGCCTGTACACCGGCATGTATCAGATGAACCACCGTGTGGTGGCCAACGGCACACCACTCGACCAACGCTTCGACAATGTCGCATGGGCCGCACGCCGCGCAGGCTACACGCCGACGCTGTTCGGCTACACCGATCAGAGCGTGGACCCGCGTGCGGCGACGGGTCCAGACGACCCGCGGCTGCAGAACTACGAAGGCGTGTTGCCGGGCTTCGATGTGGGTCTGGAACTCATAGCCACTGATCCACACAGTTGGATGACCTGGTTGCGCAGTCTCGGGCATGCACTTCCCGACGATCCTGATGAGGTGCTGCGGAGCGAGCCTGCACGGCCAGCGGAACACAGCATGTCGGCGTTTCTGACCGACGCGTTTCTCGCGTGGCACGCGCAACAGCAAGGGCCATGGTTCGCGCATCTCAGCCAGTTTCGGCCGCACCCGCCCTATGCGGCTGCCGGCGCATTCGCAGACATGTATGCAGATGCTGAGATCGCGGCGCCGATCACGCCTGCCGCACAGCGCTACAAGCTGCATGACGGTTTGCTCCGCGCGCGCGCGATGACGCCACCCGACAGCGCGCGCGGCATGCGTGACCTGCAGGCGCAGTACTTCGGCATGATCAGCGAGGCAGATCACCAGCTGGGCCGCGTCTGGGCGGCGCTGGAAGCGACGCGTCAATGGCAGGACACGTTCATCATCGTCACCGCAGATCACGGCGAACAACTGGGCGATCACGGTCTGCTGCAGAAAGCCGGCTACTTCGAGCAGAGCTACCACGTGCTGGGCATCGTGCGCGATCCGCGCGCGCGCCACGCACACGGCAGCGTTGTCGAGCGGTTTACCGAGAACGTGGACCTGTTTCCCACGCTTTGCGACGCCATGCAGGTGCCTGTGCCGGCGCAATGCGACGGCGTGCCGTTGACGCCGTTTCTGCAGGGCAACACGCCGCCCTGGTGGCGCGACGCCGCACATTGGGAATACGACTGGCGCGCAGAGCGCATTCCGTTCGGGCCGCATCCCTGGCCATGGGATCGCCGTCTCGAGCGACAACATCTTGCCGTCGCACGCAGCACGGACGCGGCCTACGTGCACTTCGGCGATGGCAGCTCGATCTGCTTCGACCTCGCGGCAGATCCCACCTGGCGCACGACCGTCAGCGATGCGGCGCGCGTGTTGCCGCATGCGCAAGCCATGTTGACGTGGCGCAGCCAGCACGCGGATCGAACGCTGACCGGCATGCTGGTGGAAGCCGGCGGAATTGGCCGATGGCCCGCGCTACCTGAAAACTGGGGGCCCGAAGACCGGAGCGCTTGAAGGTTGCGCCGAATCAACCCGAAGTGAACGAAAACTGCGTGACCGCCCAGCTGTAGCTGCGCACGCGCCATTCATCGTGCAACTTGAACTTGTGCTTCGCCAGCACGAACGCCCAACCGCCATCCTCATCGAAGCGCTGACCATCGCGTACACCAGACCAATGCGTGGGCATGGACAGGTAGGCGGTTTCGCCGGCCACACTCACATCGTGCGGCGTACCGAAGCGGTGCTGCAGACCTTCGATGCCGCGCACGTGCGCACGCATACCCTGGGCCCACAGCCGCACCGCACGCGGGCCCTCGAACAGATACGGCTCGAAGTTCTCGACAATGACCACGTGCTTGTTGGCGAACGCCGTCAGATCGTCGTCGTCGCCGGTTGCAATGAAGTGCGCCACCTTCGCGACGGGCAGCAACAGCGCGGCAAGGCTCTCTGCATCGACGTTGCTCACCGTATCGGCGTGCCTTGCTGACTCTGGGTCCGCGATCCTAGCCCGCCTGCCTGTGCGGGTCGCGGGTCACGGGTCACGGGTCGAGTAGCGCGTGGCGCGTGTAAAGTGCGGCCCGACTTCCGCTTCAGCGCAGGCCCGGACACAGCATGACCCAGTCAATCGATTTCCAACTGCGCGGCGACCACGTTGCGTTGGCAACATTGCTCAAGTTCACCTCTGTCTCGGACAGCGGCGGCGCGGCCAAGGCGCTGGTCGCCAGCGGCGCCGTGCAGGTCGACGGGCAACAGGAGCTGCGCAAGACCTGCAAGATCCGCGCAGGCCAACTGGTGTCAGTCGGCGGTACGCGCATTCGCGTGCTCGCGGCGGCAGCGCCAGCAGCGTCAGAAGGGCCCGCATGAGTCGGCCACGCCTGCCGGACGCGGCGTTTCCCTTCGCTGCCGCACGCCCGGCGGCACCGGTCGTCGCGCCAGGCCAATTCCGTTTTGCCGCGGCCTACCTGGACCACGGGCACATATACGAGCAGTCCGCAGCGCTCATCGAAGCCGGCGCCACGCTGACACAGGTGTTCGATCCAAACCCGGCGCGCGTCGAGGCGTTCATCAAACGCTTCGGGCCGGTCGCAGTTGCGGAATCGTTCGATGCGATTCTGAACGACCCGAGCATCGCGCTTGTTGCGGCAGCGGCCATCCCGTCGCAGCGCGCGGCGATCGGCATTCAGGTGTTGAACGCGGGCAAGGACTACTTCACCGACAAGTCGCCATTCACCACACTCGAGCAGGCCAGCACCGTGCGTGCTGTCGTCGCAGCAACGAATCGCAAGTACCTCGTCTATTACGCCGAGCGGCTGCACAACCGTCCAAGCTGGTATGGCTGCCAACTGGTGCGTGACGGCGCCATCGGCAAGTTGGTGCAGGTGCTCATCATGGCGCCGCACAATCTGGGCAACTACAAACGCCCTGCCTGGTTCTTCGACAAACAGCAGTACGGCGGCATCCTCACCGACATCGGCAGCCACCAGTTCGAACAGTTTCTGTTTGCCGCGGGCGCGACAGGCGGCGAAGTCAACTTCGCCCGCGTGGACAACTTGAACAACCCCAACACGCCCGGGCTCGAGGACTTCGGTGAAGCCTCCGTCACACTCGACAACGGTGTGTCGGGCTACAGCCGCGTGGACTGGTTCAATCCCGCCGCCTCGCGCACCTGGGGCGATGGCCGCACATTCATGCTGGGCACCGACGGCTACGTAGAGGTGCGCAGAAACGTCGACGCAGGCAACCCCGCCGGCACGCCCTGCGTGGTGCTGGTGAATCAGGAACAGGAACAGCTGATCCGCTTCAACGGCACCGAGCCGTTACCGTTCTTCGGCCAGCTGATTCTGGACTGCATGCAGCGGACAGAACTGGCGATGCCGCAAGCGCATGCATTCGCGGCCGCGGAACTGTCGATGCGGGCGCAGGCGGTTGCGGATACGAACAGGCACGGCTAAGCGCCGATACACACGCGCCAACGCCCAAGCGCCAAGGCAGTGGTGCTAGTTGACCCGCCGCCCCGCGCGATCCAGTAACGGTGGCGCAATGCTCTGCGCACGTTGCACCAGCTCGCGACGATTGCGCGTCCGGGTCTTGCCGTAGATCGAGCGTGACTGCGACTTCACGGTATCCAGGCTGACGCTGCGGCTGTCAGCGATTTCGCGCAGCGTCATGCCGCGCGCGATCATGCCGCACACCTGAGTCTCGGTTGGCGTCAGTCCGTAGCTCTTGACCAGGCCATCCACGGCGACCATGTCGCGATGGTCTGGATCGACGATCAACATCAGCACGCCGACGAACGCGCTGCCCATTTCGCCGCCGTCGTCGCGGAATGGCGCGATCTCCACCATGTAGTGCTCGCCGCGCGTGCGCCGCGGCACCTGCAATGAACCTGGCGACTGCGGCTGCTCGAGCCGCGCGGCACGTGCGGTCTGGCGCAGCATCGCATCCAGCTGAGCAGTGCTTGCTGCATCGGTTGTGCTGACGCGTGAGTTTGCGTTGCGCAGCAGACCATCCGCCGCGCCCAGCACGCGTTCGGCTTCATCATTGGCGACCACGATGGTGCCTGTGTCATTCAGGATCAGCACACCCATACCCAGCTGGTTCAGCACCGACAGCACCGCGTTGAAGCGCGACTGCAGCAGCTTGAACGGCCGCTGCTGCTCTATGGCCCGCGCCACATGTGGCACCAGCAGCATGAGGCGCTCGGCTTCGGCGGTGGTGATACCGCCGTGCGGTTCGTTGAACAGAATGGTCAGCGCATCCTGCCAACCACCGTGCGCACACGGCCGCACGCCCACGCGGTGGTACAGATTCATGGAGCGCATGAAACGCACGGACGCCATGGCGTCGTAGGCGTCGCGGTCGGGCCACACATCGAGGTCGGTCTTCAATGTGCGCGGTGGCACGGCATCGAGCACGTGCACCCAGCGCAGCTCGTCGCCACCGGTCAGCGAGCTGAGGTAGAGATGCGCGTCCTCTGCCTCGTAGCGCGATGACATCGCGGCGATCTGCAGATCGGAGGGTGCCGCGTCTGTCACAAACAGCAGCGCGCCATTGCCGCCGATCAGCCGGGCAATGGCATCCAGCGCTTCCGGCCAGCGCTCGGTGCCGAACGCGGTCTCGTACAGCATGCCCAGCGTCTGCAGTGTCTGCGTCGCCTCGTCGTGCATCTCGCTCTCGTTCCCCTGCTGCCGAACTCGCCCCTGCCGGGTCAGCGCCGTCACCCCTGAGGGGTGATGTAAAGCCTAGTCTCTCCCTCGAACATGCGTGGGTACGCAACCGTCGGAACCCTGCGCCATGCTTACGGCAAGCGAGCTCCAAGCAAGCGAACCCGGGCGCCACCGCCCACAGGTGAACGGCCGCATATGCGGCCGCATATGCGGCGCTGTCGCAGGTTTACTGCTGGGCTGCCTGCCTGTCCATGCAGAGGCATTCGACGGCCTGCAGACCACCATCGCGGCAACGCAACGGCCTGCGATGGCTGACGAGCAGCCAGGCAACGTCCGGGGCAACGTCCGGGGCAACGTCCGGGACGACGCCCCAGGCGACGGCCGCACGGCCGACATCACCGGGCTGATCCTGCCTTTACTTGGCGCGTTGTGCCTGGTCGCCCGGCGCCGATATTCCGACCGGAGCGGCTGAGCGCACGCACCCCAACGAGAGCTCCAGCGTGGCATTCAGCCACAACATCAGCGACATCCCCGATCTCGACCAGCGCTGGAACAGCCTGCCGGGACACGGTGCAAGCCATTGCGTGCCGGCCGCCACCGTGAACCTGATGTACTACTACCGCGGCAAGGGCTTCGGCAACGCGGTGAAGTAGGAACCCTCACAGCACAGCGATCACAGACCGCGCAACATCAATGCACTGGGCGAGTACATGTGCACCGATGCCGACGACGGCACGAACGCCAGCGACGCCTTCGACGGTCTTGTGGACTGGCTCGGCGACCGCGGGCTGTTTGTACTGGTGAGCGACCGCCGCGCGCGACAACGAGAACGTCACCTACACCAGCATCCGCAACAGGTTGCAGGCCGGCGGACATGTTGTCGTGAGCATGGGCCGCTACCACTTCGAAGACGGCGAGTTCGAGCGCGCCAGCTCGCACGCAATGACGCTCGCCAGTCTCGTGCGCACCGACGACGGCAAGATCACCATCGGGGTGCGCGACCCGAACGACGACAACCACCGCAGCACGCAGAGCGATACCCGTCTGAAACTCGCCGAACTCGACGAACAGACGCGCAACATCCAAGGCGACACGGTGAAGGTGTTGCGCTGGCAGACCAGCACGAACCCCTATCGCCTTCTGGACGGCTGGCTGGCTATTCAGCCGGTCTTCCTGATGACCAACCTTACCAGTGGTTTTCTTACTGCCTGCCAGGCCGACATGCGCACAGGTGCGATCACGACCAGGCGCACCGCGCAGCCACTTCGCGGCGACGTCGCAGACCTCGCAGTCGATGTACCGAACTACGCTGCTGCCGTGATCGACCGCAACAGCGGCGATGTGTGGCGACTCGATATCGCCGGCTGTTCGCAGCACGCGACAACGCCGTGCATGCGTTCGCTGAAGACGGCCGGTTGGTTGCGCACGTGAAGGCCGAGCAGACGATTGACGCGCTGTCCTACGACCAGCGCAACGACCGCCTCATGGTCGGCGCCGCGGCCGGCACCCGCTTGCTTGCCGTCGACACGCGCATGCAGGTGATCAGCAGCGTTGCGGTAACACCGCCGGCAGGCAGCGGTCGGCTTGCACTCTCGGTAAGTAGCGCCGACTCGACAATTGCGATGACGCGCGCGGGCAACCGCGCAGGCAGCACACTGCGCTGGGAAGGTGGCGCCGGCAACAAGACTGCCAAGTCGCCGTTCGACGGGCTGGCCGCGGGCCCACTGATGAAAGTGGCGCGCAGCGTCAGCATGCTGGATGCAGCGCGTTCGAAGCTGCCAGCGTGGCGTCTGGGGCACACGGGCCGCCAAAGCTGACCCTGCGCTGCCCGCTTCAGAATGCACGCATTCGCAAATCGCTCGGCTACATCGGCTCAAGAGGACAGATACGTGGACGCCCACGGGCGGTGGCAGTGACCAGGAAGGTCACCACAGCGTGTCCGTGAAAAGGTTGGTGATCGCGGCATCCCGGGTTACCAGCGTGAGTCGCTCAAGGGTCGCCTGAGCAATCAGCATGCGATCGAAAGGATCGCGGTGTGCAACATCCAGCGCGCCTGCAGCCAGCGCGTGCTCAACCGATATCGGCAGCGTCGCGAAGCCGCACTCAGCGAGAAGCTGTGGAAGCCGCTGCACCACATCGCCAGCCTCGGCCAAACGCCCGAGGCGCCACTTGGTCGCCAATTCCCACGCGGACGCAGTGCTCACAACGACGGTATTCGCGCGGTCCGAAATCGCAATCCTGGCCCGCTCAGACAGGTGCGGATCATCGAACAGCCACCAGAGCAGTGCGTGCGTATCAAGCAACAGCATCACTTTTCCCAGGCTCGTAGTTCATCCTCGGGCAAGTCAGCGAAGAAATCTGCGGTCAGTCGACCTTCGGCGATACCTGGGCGCCTCGGTCCAGGCGCATCGAAGGCCACAAGCTTCGCGTAGGGCTTGCCGCTCTTGGCGAGGATGATCTCCTCACCGGCATGCGCGCGATCCACCAGCCTGGAGAGATGCGTCTTCGCCTCGTGGATGTTTACCATTTCGGTCATGGCGAGCCTCAATTGGAACTTAGTCTGTTGACTTAGTCTATCCGGCGAAGAGAAATTCGGGCAATTCCGGCGAGCATGCAAAACAAGTCGAATGCCGTTGGCGCCGCCCGCCCCTGCTGCGGCGCGCCATGTCGTATGCCGGCCACCCGGCGACAGTCGCTTGATACGCTGGCGCACATCGGAACGTCGGCTTCCGATGCTGGCCCCGCGATGGCCACGTCAGGCCAGCGAGCCTACGGCCGCGCCTTTCGGGAAATGTTGGCCTTGTACAAGTCGGCCAGCAGCTCGCCGAGTGACGTTCTTGGCTGCTCGCCCAGTGCGAGCGGCACGAACACCTGGCCGGCGATCCACTGCCCAAGCATGCGATAGCTTTCGAACTGCGACTCGGAGAACCACTGATCGGCCGTGGTTTCGTGGGGGAATGCTGTGTTCGCTCGCGCATGGCTGCGAATGTCTGCAGGCAGATTTTCGCTGTCGAAGATCGACGCCTTGATGTACAGCAACAAGCCTGTGTCGCCCTGCTGATCCGGGCTTGCATCGGGATGCGCCGCGTAGCGGATCGTGCCGACTGCAAAGTGCTGCGACTGGCCAATGCCAGCCAGATCGCCAATGCCGCCGAGGTCAATGTCGATGTCGGCAGAGAAGTCGATTCGGCACTTGCGAATGGCCTCGCCCATGCCCTTGAACTGGTAGTCGGGATCGCCTTCCGCATCGCACGCCACGATGAACCGACAGCGTCGCCTGATCAGTTCATACAGACCCATGTTCTCGAAATGCCCGCCATCACTCACGAACACATAGTCCGAACGCTCGTCGGTCTGGGCCAGCAGTTCCTTGAACAAGGACCAACTGCTGAAGGTCGGCGCGGCCTCGCGCCAGATATGTGTCAGGCGCGGATTCGGCATCCACCAACCCAGACGCAGATTGAACATCGCCATCAGAAACGCCAACGCAGGTGTCGTGTGATAGCCCATGTTCGGGCTGGCCGCGGCACCGGAAATCGCCATCGCCGTTCCGAGATGCAGCTTCGCCTGGCGCGACTTCGCAGCCGCACGATGCTCACCCGTATGCGCATACGCTTCCCGCAGCGCGGAACCGCTGAGTCCGTAGCCACAGTAGAACGGCGTCATGGCGAACGACGCAGCCATGCGCTCCTGCCACGCAAGGTTGTTGCTCTTGGTGAGGTTGAGCGTTGCGTTGAGGATATGCAGTGGCCGCATGGGTGCAGCTACCCTTGCGCCGGCAGGGCTTGCGGGGTCGTTGGGCGGTTCGGTTACCTGTGCTGGTGCGAAGCAAAGATCTGCCAGGCCGATGTCGTCGCGCGCATCGAAACCCGTCAACGCGTTCGGCCGGCGAGTGTTGGATGCGCCAAGAAAGCCGCGGCTCAAGCGATTCCGGTAGAACGCATGCAGCGAGAAGATGTTCACGTCCACCCGCCAGCTCATGATCGCGAACAGCACCAGTAGCGGTGCGGCAACCATCAGCGCACCGCCCACTGACAGTTCACGCGCAGCGGCGTTGTGCCGGGCCAGCTCCAGCAACAACGTGTTTGAGGCGCCGTCGGACGCGTCAAACAGCACTAGGCCGTGCCCGGCGAGCATCAGCAGCTTGAATGTCCACAGCGACAGCATGCCCAGTAAGCCGATGATGAATACCACCGGGACCAGTGCAATCAGCCGCTCGCGCAGCGAGGTGCCGTTGAGCGCGCCGGTGTCTTTGGCACTGCCAATCAACGTGCCGATGCCTGTGGTGCCCGCCCAGGTCACGAAGCCGCTGCTGGTCTGCACTGTCGACAACGTGGCAAACACCGCAGGCCCGACGAAGGCCAGCAGGAACATCGCCAGCCAGCCGCCACCGAACATCAGCAGCCATGCACCGAAGCGCGCCTGCCATTCACGCAGCGACTCAGGCAGAAGCCGGCCCATGAGCCCGAAAAAAAACACCACCGCAACACCCAATACCAACGCTACCAGTACAACGCCAATTCCCTGCGCGAACCAGTAGGGCGCATAGCCATACGCGCCTTCCCGCACCTGCTGCAACAACGTCCACACGCCGAACAGCCCGAGCGTAAACAACGCCGCAGAGGTGCCTGCCGCGAACCCGAACAGCGGGCCGAGCACGCCGCGTACGCGCGCCGCCTGCGCGCCGTGGGTCTGCTTGAGCACGAACAGCGTTACCACGACGGTCGCCGCCAGCACACTGCCACCCGCAAAGCCCACGCCTGCCCAGCGCAACATGCTGCTTGCGTGCGCGCTTGGGCGCAGCAACTGCATCCACAGACACAGCAACAACGACGCCATGAATACCAGGCTGATGCACAGCACCGCGAAGCCTTCCTTCCACCAGACAGGAGCTTTCCACCCAACAGAAGCTCTCCACCCAACAGAAGCTCTCCACCCAACAGAAGCAGGGTTGCTGGTGGGCGACAGCACGGCGTTGATGGTGCAGCCGGCGGTAGCAAGCGTGATGAGCGCCAATGCGGGCACCAGCAGCAGGGTGTCGGGGCTCGACCGCGCCCAGGTGCACAGCGTTGAACCCTGTGCATCGCAACTGGTGCCGAGCACGAGCAGCCACGGCAGCAACATGAGCAGCATGAGCGCGGGAATCAGAATGGCCTGATTGAGCAACGTGTTGCGCAGGTAGATGGCCGCGGCAGTCCAGAAGTCTGAGCTCAGCAGTCCCAGTTGCGGCGTCAGGTAGTTGCTGAAGCGGCGCAGGTATTGCAGCGGCTGCGCTTCCTCATCTGTATCTGCCAGCGCGCGCAACACCGCAGCGTAGCCACGCCGATTGATCCAGGCACTCAACCAGCCGCCGATGTAGCTGCCACCGGACACCGTAGACAGATAGTCGAACTGCCGCAGATAGCCGCTACGCGCAAGCGCCTGCAGTACGCCAAGACCGAACACCGCACTGCGAATACCACCGCCCGACAATGCAAGCCCTGCGTGATCGCTGTCGCATGCTGGTTGCGCAGCGTAGTGCGCGCGGGCCGCTGCGATGTGTGCACGCTCGTGCTTGAGCACCTGCGCGAAATCGATGCGTTCAGCAGTGGGGTCGTGATCGGGCAAGTGCTGCATGAAAGGCTCGATCGCTGCGTGAGAAGACTCGCGAATGTAGGCGCTTGCAGTTGTTAGCGACAAGATTGATGCGCCTGAAGATACGAGCACATGATCGGCACGTCACAAACATGCGCTTCTGCAGGGACAGCGGTCTGTACTGTGATTAGGGTATGGCTCGGCGCGGTGCCCGGCTTCCATGCTCATCTTCCGCTTGAGTGCTCGTACATCACGAGGCCGCGTTTCCATCTGCAGGCGTGCGACATGGCAGGTGACGGGATTTCCAGGAACGTTCCGGCCGCGCAATGGCGCGACGCTGCGCAGAGCATCGATGGTCGCCAGTCCATCTTCGCCGGCGCAAAGGAACGTGGGCTTGATGGCTTCGACCTGGGTGCCCGAGATCGGCAAGCGCAAAGGCTTCGATATGGCCGACTTCGTGAAGTACGCTCTGGGTATCTGAAGTCCATCACGAAGCACGCACCGCCATGAGCAATGTACTGAACCTCGATGGAAAAGTGGCCCTGGTGACCGCAGCCGGCCGTGGCATCGGGCGCGGTATTGCCATTGCCCTTGCGGAAGCCGGCGCAAAGCTCGTCATCAATTCGTTCAGCGAAAGCACCACAGCGTCCACTGCGGACGCCATCAAAGCGATGGGCCGCGAAGTGCTGGCGATGCCCGGCGACATCACGCAGCCCGCGCAGATTTTCGAACTGGTGCAGCGGGCCAGCGCGCGCTTCGGGCGTATCGACATCCTGGTGAACAACGTCGGCGGTGGCTCGAAGACCGCGCCAGCGCCAAGCGACGGGCCACTGGGTCCGGTGGCGGCGATCTGGGATTCGCTGTACTTCCAGAACCTGCTGCCCGTGGTGCTGATGACCGAAGCCGTGTTGCCGCAGATGGTGGCGCAACGCAGCGGCAAGATCGTGAACATTTCCTCGATCGCCGGAAAGACGTCGCTGTCGGACAAGATGCTTGCAGCGCTTGTGCATCCTTCCTACGGCGCCATGAAGGCCGCATTGATCAACTACACGCACACGCTGGCGGAGTTGATGGGGCCGCACAACATCAATGTGAATGCGGTGTGCCCAGGCATTGTCTACACCGACGCCTGGGCAGCGAACGCCAAACGCGTGGTGAAGACCTTTCCACAGTTCAAGGGCCAGGACCCGCGCACCTGGTTCGAAGGTATTGCACGCGGCGACTATCCGGACATCTTCGATCGCACACCGCTGCGGCGCGAACAAACCGTGGAAGACATCGCGAACTCGGTGCTGTTCCTGGTCTCTGAAGCGGCGAAGAACATCACCGGGCAGTCGCTGATGGTGGATGGCGGGATGGTGAAGCAGTAGCACAAGCGTGCGCGGTGGCGGCGATCGCCAACGCGGTGTAGCGAAGCAGATCTGGACAGACTGAAAGCGGGACACAACATGCAACTGCGCTCCATGTGTACCTCCAATCGAATCGGCTTGCGCCGGCACTTCATGCGCCTCGGGCTCACGCTGCTCCTGTTGCCAATGGCAAGCGGCTGAAGCAGCGCACCGCAGGACAAGCTGCACGACCTCAGCAAAGCCATGGAAGAACGCGCCTTCGACGACCTGGCGCGCGTGTACTCCGAGTACTGCCAGTCGGTGTATGCCAAAGGTCTGCTGATCGACCACCTGCGCGTAGAGATGACGCGCGAGATTCGCCAGAGCCCCTACGGTTCATTTGGTCCGCTTCCGCCAGCATCGTCGGTTGGCACGGTCTCGGGCGCGAACGCCAATCCACAACGTGGCCCCGATGCCAACACCCGCAATGGCGTCGGACCACTGGTGCTCGTGTACTGCAGAGGTGACGACGTGCCGCCCGACATCTGGAAGGCAGTGGAACGCTATTGGAAGGACTGAATGCGAAGCACAGGAGAGTCACGATGACACCCTCAACACCGAAGTCGAGTCGCCACATGTCTGCTGACAACCTGCGCGCGCTGCTTCGGCCAGCGTTGTTGTTGCTGC
>CAMAVY010000086.1 GCA_945861675.1 Klebsiella pneumoniae
CGTCCCAGTAGCCCAGCATCACCGAGTAGCCGCGCGTACACAGTTCGCCGCGTTCGCCCACGGCCACCACACGATTGTCACCATCCACGATCTTGCATTCGAGGCGCGGCAGAATGCGGCCAACGGTTTCAACGCGCTTGTCGAGTGGATCGGCCGGCGTGGTCTGAAAACTCACCGGACTGGTCTCGGTCATGCCGTAACAGATCATCACGTCGCGCATGTGCATCTGCGCAATCACACGCTGCATGATCGGCGCCGGGCACGGCGCGCCGGCCATCACACCCGTGCGCAGCGATGACAGATCGAACTCGCCGAACTGCGGATGATCGAGTTCCGCAATGAACATGGTCGGCACGCCGTACAACGCGGTGCAGCGCTCCTGCTGTATTGCCTTCAGTGTTTCCAGTGGATCGAACACCGGTGCTGGCAACACCATGGCGCCGCCATGCGTCACGCAGTTCAGCACACCCATGACCATGCCGAAGCAGTGATACAGCGGCACCGGAATGGCCAGCCGATCCTGCTCCGTGAAGCGCTGCACCTCGCCCACGAACCAGCCATTGTTGAGAATGTTGCAGTGACTGAGCGTGGCGCCCTTGGGCGACCCAGTGGTGCCGCTGGTGAACTGGATGTTGATCGGCTCATCGGCCTGCAATCGCGCGCCGAGTTCATTCAGGCGCGCCCGCTCAACCAGTCCACCGGTGCGACAGACATCATCGAATTTGAACATGCCTGACGTCCGTTCAGCGCCCATGCGAATGACCGCGCGCAGTGCCGGCAGGCGCCGGGCCTCGAGCATGCCGGGCTGACAAACGCGCAACTCCGGCGCGAGCTCCATCAACATGCGCAGGTACTCAGAACTCCTGAAGCTGTCGGCGCTGATGACGGCCTTGCAGCCCACCTTGTTCAACACGTACTCGAGTTCGGAAAGCCTGTAGGCCGGGTTGATGCAGACCATGATGGCGCCCAGCTTCGCCGTCGCGAGTTGCGTCAGCACCCACTCGACGCAGTTGGGCGACCACAGTCCGATACGATCACCGGGGCCGAGCTTCAGGGCCAGCAGCCCTTGCGCCAGCGCATCCACACGCTCGCCAAGCTGCCGCCAGGTCAGGCGCACGTTCTGATATGGCACGACCAGGGCCTCGCGATCCGGAAAGCGCGCCACGGTCCGCGCAAGCGCGCGACCAATGGTGTCGAACAGCAACGGCGCGCCGTCGGTGGAACACACATAGCTCTGGCCACTGTTCACGAGTGCTTCGCTCACGCCCATCTCCTTTGTGTTTCGCCCGCTCACGCCATCGCCCAATCAAGCCTTGGCCCAATCAAGCGGTTGCCCAATCAAGCGGTTGCCCAATCAAGCGGTTGCATTGAACAACTCGCGCCCGATCAGCATGCGGCGGATCTCGCTGGTGCCGGCACCAATCTCATACAGCTTTGCATCGCGCACCAGTCGACCTGTTGGGTAGTCATTGATGTAACCGTTGCCACCCAGCGCCTGCACCGCCTGCAAGGCAATCTGCGTTGCCTGTTCAGCCGCATACAGAATGCATCCCGCTGCATCGAAGCGCGTGGTCCGGCCCGCATCGCAACCACGCGCAACTGCATATACGTAGGCGCGCGCGGCATTGGTCACCGTGTACATGTCGGCGACCTTGCCCTGCATCAGCTCGAAACTGCCGATCGCGGCGCCGAACTGATGCCGATCGTGCACGTAGGGCAGCACCACATCGAGCGCGGCACGCATGATGCCCAGCGGCCCGCCCGCCAACACAACGCGTTCATAATCCAGGCCACTCATGAGGATGCGCGCACCGCCGCGCTCACTACCAAGCACGTTGTCCACGGGCACTCGACAATTCTCGAACAACAGCTCGCAGGTGTCCGAACCACGCATGCCCAGCTTGTCCAGCTTCTGCGCGCTGCTGAATCCGGCCATGCCGCGCTCGATCAGGAACGCCGTGATACCGCGCGCACCGGCGCCGGGTTCTACGGTGCCGTAGACCACCAGCACATCTGCGGTCGGCCCGTTGGTGATCCACATCTTGTTGCCGTTCAGCACGTAGCTGTCGCCATCGCGCTCGGCGCGCAAGCGCATGCTCACCACATCCGAACCCGCACCCGGTTCGCTCATGGCCAATGCACCCAGATGCTCACCGTTCATCAACCGCGGCAGGTAGCGGCGACGCTGCGCGTCGGTGCCCCAGCGGCGAATCTGATTCACGCACAGGTTCGAGTGCGCACCATAGGACAATCCCACTGAGGCGCTGGCACGGCTGATCTCTTCCATCGCTACACAGTGCGCGAGATAGCCCAGCCCCGTGCCGCCCAGTTCTTCTTCCACGGTGATACCAAGCAGACCCAACTCGCCCAGCTTGGGCCAGAGGTCGCGCGGAAACGCATTGTCGCGATCGATCTGCGCGGCTCTGGGCGCAATCTCCGCAGCGGCAAAGCGCTGCACCGTGTCGCGCAGCATGTCGACCTGCTCGCCCAGTCCGAAGTCGAATTCAGGCAACGGGCTTGTCATGGTGAATCTCCTGCAGTGCAGTGGATGACAGATGCGCGTCGAACGCGCGACTACTTCGCAGGGGCATCCGTGGCAACGATCAACACGAGCACATCGCCGTCCTTCACCCGCCCGCCCACGCTCACATTGAGTTCCTGCACCACGCCCGACGCACTGGCCTTGAGCGTGTGCTCCATCTTCATGGCTTCGATCACCAGCAGCGCATCGCCGGCTTGAACCGTGTCGCCAACCTGCACCGCCACGCTGAGTACCGCGCCTGGCAGCGGCGCCTTGACCACACCGCTGCCGGCACCGCCCAACGACGCCGCACGAATGTGTTCATCCGCTGTCGTCAACGTTGCGCTGAACTCATCACCGCCCGCTGCTGGCCGGACGCGCAGCACCTGCACGCCGGACTGCTCGAAGCTGCGCGCAATCATGGCGCGGCCTTCGATCTGCGCCTGCAGACGCTCGCCACTCCACTGCACGTCTGTCACCGCAACACTTCGGCCATCGATCGTCACGGATAGCTGCTGCCGGTCGTCTGCCAACTGCACGCTGTACACGGCATCGTCGACCTGCAGGCGGTAGTGGAACTGACGTGGCAGGTTCATTCGGAACCCGTCCATCGCGACCATGCTGTCTGCGCGCACCACGGCAGCCAACGCCAGCGCGGCGTCCCGATCGGCCGCTGCCAGCGCAGCCGCCGGCAGCAACGCATCGCCCTGCTCGGCAATGAAGCCGGTGTCCACGCCGCCAGCTCTGAACGCCGCGTGATCGAGAATGCGGCTGAGAAACGCAACGTTCGTATCCACGCCCACAATCTCAGTGTCGCGCAGCCCTGCCAGCAATCGATCGATCGCCTCATTGCGATCACTCCCCCAACTGATGACCTTGGCGATCATGGCGTCGTAGAAGGTAGACACGTTGTCGCCTTCGCGCACACCGCTGTCGACGCGAATGCCCTCACGCGCCTCCGGCAGCCGCAATCGCGACAAACACCCGGAAGAAGGCAGAAAGCCCTTGCCTGGATTTTCTGCGTACACGCGCACTTCGATTGAATGTCCGTGCGCACGCAGGTCCTGCTGGGCAAATGTCAACGGCTCACCACGCGCAACGCGCAGCTGCCACTCGACCAGATCGAGCCCGGTGATCTGCTCAGTCACCGGGTGTTCAACCTGCAGGCGCGTATTCATTTCCATGAAGTACGCCTCATCGCCCTGCACGATGAACTCCACAGTGCCCACGCCTTCGTAGTTGATCGCCTGCGCAGCGC
This sequence comes from Klebsiella pneumoniae, assembly GCA_945861675.1. Classification (GTDB taxonomy): domain Bacteria; phylum Pseudomonadota; class Gammaproteobacteria; order Pseudomonadales; family Azotimanducaceae; genus CAMAVY01. The sequence goes on from CAMAVY010000086.1 coordinate 3,780, forward strand.
GCACGGCGCGCTCGCTTAATTCCCGGCGCAGCCGTTCGCTGAGCCCGGGGGCGGGCGCTTCCTCTACGACCTTCTGATAACGGCGCTGCACGGAGCAGTCGCGCTCGAACAGCGCAACACAATGGCCATGTGCATCGGCAAGCAGCTGCACCTCCACGTGGCGCGGCCGGCCCAGATAGCGCTCGATCAGCACACTGCCATCGCCAAACGCCGAGACAGCCTCACGCCGCGCGCTCGCCAGCGCCTCGGCGAACTCGGACTGTGCGTGGACGATGCGCATGCCGCGTCCGCCACCACCGGCCGACGCCTTGATCAGCACCGGATAGCCGATGCGTTCTGCTCCGGCACGCAGCGCCGCATCGTCCTGCGCATCGAGATAGCCCGGCACCACAGGCACGCCGGCCGCAACCATGCGCAGCTTGGCGTCGATCTTTGAGCCCATCACGCGAATGGCTTCTGCGCTGGGGCCAACGAACTTGATACCTGCGTCCATGCAGGCCTGCGCGAACTCGGCGTTCTCGGACAGGAAGCCGTAACCAGGATGCACACAGTCGGCACCGCTGCTGCGCGCCGCTGCGATCAGGTTGTCGATGCGCAGGTAGCTGTCGCGCGCGGCCGCCGGGCCGATCGCCACGGCCTGATCGGCCAGCGCAACATGCATTGCGTTGGCGTCGGCTTCCGAATACACCGCCACGGTTTCCATGCCCATGCGCCGCGCCGAACGAATGATGCGACAGGCGATTTCGCCGCGGTTGGCAATGAGAAGACGGCGCAGCATGCGGTGTTCACCCAATCGATCGAACTGAAGTGGATTGCGCGGATGCGTTGCTGCGGGGCGCGACGACAATGGCGGCGCGACGCGGCACCACACCCGGTTCGCTACATACGAAAAATGCCGAAGTCCCCGTCGCGCGTACGCGCCGACCGCGCAGGCACAGACCCGGTCACCACATCCAACGCCAACGACAGCACCCGCCGCGTGTCCACCGGATCGATGACGCCGTCATCCCACAACCGCGCCGACGCGTAGTAAGGATTGCCCTGGGCTTCGTACTGGCCACGAATCTCTGCGCGGAACTGTGCCTCCGCTTCGGCCGACCAGTCGCCGCCGCGCGCACCCAAGCCATCTCGTCGGACCGTCGCCAGCACCGCTGCGGCCTGCTCGCCGCCCATCACTGAGATGCGCGCGTTCGGCCAGGTCCACAGGAAACGCGCACCGTATGCGCGGCCACACATCGCGTAGTTGCCCGCACCGAACGAACCGCCCGTGATCACCGTGAGCTTCGGCACCTGTGCACAGGCGACTGCGGTGACCATCTTGGCGCCGTCTTTGGCAATGCCGGCGTGCTCGTACTTCTGGCCCACCATGAAGCCGGTGATGTTCTGCAGAAACAACAGCGGAATACCGCGCCGATCACACAGCTGCACGAAGTGCGCGCCCTTCAGTGCGCTCTCGGAAAACAGAATGCCGTTGTTGGCGACGATGCCGACAGGAAAGCCATCGATGTGTGCAAAGCCACACACCAGGGTCTCGCCATACAGCTGTTTGAACTCGTGCAACGCAGAGCCGTCGACCAGCCGGGCGATGACCTCGCGCACGTCGTAGGGCGTGCGTGTGTCCGTTGGCAGAATGCCGTACAGGTCTTCGGCCGGGTACAGGGGTTCAACCGCTGGCTGACGCGCAACCGTGCACTCACGCCGCGTGTTCAGATGTCCAACGATGTCCCGCGCAATTGCCAGCGCGTGGTGATCGTCGGCGGCAAGATGATCTGCCACGCCAGAGGTGCGCGTGTGCACATCGCCACCGCCAAGCGTTTCCGCGTCGACGACCTCGCCAGTAGCCGCCTTCACCAGCGGTGGCCCACCCAGAAAAATGGTGCCCTGATTGCGCACGATGATCGACTCGTCGCACATGGCCGGGACATACGCGCCACCTGCGGTACATGAGCCCATCACCACGGCGATCTGCGGGATGGCACGCGCAGACATCTGCGCCTGGTTGTAGAAGATGCGGCCGAAGTGTTCGCGGTCGGGAAACACATCGTCCTGCATCGGCAGGAATGCGCCGCCCGAATCCACCAGGTACACACAGGGCAGCGCGTTCTCCAGCGCAATCTCCTGCGCACGCAGATGCTTCTTCACCGTGATCGGGTAGTAGGTGCCGCCCTTCACGGTGGCGTCGTTGCACACGATGACGCACCACTGCCCGGCGATCTGACCGATGCCGGCAATCAGGCCCGCTGCAGGAATGACATCGGCATACACACCGTCGGCGGCGAACTGGCCGATCTCGAGGAACGGTGAACCTGCATCGAGCAGGAAGTCCACGCGATCACGCGGCAGCAACTTGCCGCGTGCCACGTGCCGCTCACGCGAACGGGCATCGCCGCCTTGCGCAATTTGCGCGGCGCGTGCGCGCAGTGCATCGGCGAGCGCGCGGTTGGCTGCGCTGTTGGCCGCGCGCCCATCAGCGTTGGGGGCCGCATTCGCGGCCAGGCTGCGAGCGTTCTGACTGAGTTCTGTGGGCAATGTTGGCATCAGCCGATTCTTACTCATTTCGGAGCGCGGGTGCCTGTCTCTTGCTCGTGATGAGCTCCCGGATGACCATGGCCGCCTCGATGCAGCCACATCGACCGGGTCGAGTGAATCAACTGGAAAGGAGCGGACCGCGTGAGCGCACCAACAATCAATCCGAATGGCCTGCTGAAAGGTCGCGTAGCCGTGATCACCGGTGCAAGCCGAGGTATCGGCGAGGCGGTTGCACGTCGGTTCGCCATGGAGGGTGCCAAGGTCGTCGTGGCCGCACGCTCCGTCGAAGGCTCGGAGCACGCCATGCCGGGCACCATCACAGAATGCGTGGCACACATCCGCAAGGCCGGTGGTCAGGCGCTGGCGGTGAAGTGTGATCTGGCGCTGGCAGCCGATCGCGAGAACCTGATTGCGCAAACCGAAGCAGAGTTCGGACCCATGGACATCCTGGTCAACAACGCGGCCGTCACCTGGTTCTTCCCCGTGGATACGTTTCCGGAGAAGCGCTTCAAGATGATGATGGAGGTGCAGGTGTATGCGCCGTTCCATCTCGCGCAACTGGTGCTGCCGAAGATGCGTGAGCAACGCGCAGGTTGGATTCTCAACATCTCATCCCACGCGGCCATTCACCCGCGCAAAGATGCAGGCGGCCGCGGCGGCGCGGTGTACGGCATGTGCAAGGCTGCACTGGAGCGCTTCACCACGGGGCTTGCCGCCGAGACGTTCGACGACAACGTGGCGGTGAATGTCATCTCACCCGGGCTCGTGGCAACACCCGGCACCGTGCACCACAAACTGATCAACGCGGAATCGAAGGACCGCGAGACGCCGATCGAAGTGATGGCAGAGGCCTGCCTGCACCTCTGCCATGGGACGGCTGCCGAACGCTCCGGCCGCATCGACTACGCCGATCAGGTCTGCAAGGAGTTCAACCTCGTGGCTGCAGACCTGATTTAGCTTCGTAGGCTCAAGCGCGGCGCCGGCCTTTGGCGACCAGCATCAGCACTGCCGCAAGCAACAATGACGCGCTGGCCGGCGCCGGCACACTGGTTGTCACTGCGCCGCGCGGCAGAATGGCACCGAAGCGCTGTTCGGCCAGCGAGCTGATGTTGTGCATCGGATCGTCGAGCCGCGTGAGTGCGAACGTGTTCATGAAGTCCAGGTCACCCCCGTTCTGCGACCGCGCGTGCACTGTAGCCACAGTCAGATAGCGGTGCCCCGCGATCACATCGAATTCGAAGATGTCGCGGATATCGACATCCACAGCTGGATCGCCCGTCTGCAGCGAGATCTCGGCACCCACGCGCGCAATCACTCGTTCGAACTCCCGCTCGCTGCCGTCGCAGGCATCGAAAAACTGCTCCTGGCACGGCAGCAGGGTGTCGAGATCGAAAATCGAAACGCTGGCCTGCAGATCGGCGAAGCTCGTCAATCTGAACACCGAATTGGTGCCCTTCGGGAAGCTCAGCCCACAGCTGGTTCCGAAGTCGCAGAAGAATGGATCCACGTCTGCATGGCCATCCAGGCGGAATTCGGTGGACTTGGTTTCCGTGACTGCGGCCGTCCATGTGTCGAACCAGAGCGAGGTCGCTTCGCCATATGAGCGCTTGGCTTTGAAGACATCCTGCAGATGCTCCTGCGACGAATCATGGAAGAAGAGATTGCCGTCGGTGACGACATCCAGGTGATTCGCGAAGAGTTCCGTTTGCGCTCGTACCGGGCTCGGAAAGCCGCCCGGTGACAGCACGCCGCCCACCGAAGCGCGCGCAGTGACAAGCTGCCCCGGCGTGGTGGTGTCGTCCATGCTCACGTCTGCGTCGAAGAACTCCTCCAGCGCATCGTCCGGACCCATGGGCAGCGTCGACCTGATCGACTCAAGGTGTTCTACCCGGCTGCAGACGCCAGTCTCCCCGCCAGCCACGCCACAGAACCCAAACCGGTCGATTCTGTAGATCTCGTCCACGGGCAGCGAGCCAATCGTGTCTTCGCCGTCCGCGATGTACTTGAAGCGCACAACGTCGGCGTGCGCAGGCCCAACTACGGGCGCAAGAAACAGGATGAGGGTCGCTGCAAGGCGTGCAGCGCCTGTGCCGAGGGGTCGCATGAGGTGTTCTCCTTGTCTGGTCGGAAAGTCGCAATGGCGCGGCGGCAGCTGCGCATCGCGTCCTTCCGGTGGGCAGCTGCCGACCGGGCGACTCTGACGAGGAGGCGTTGAAAGGGCGTTGAAAACACGTGGGGGCCAGCTGCCAGGGTTGTGACCGCAGCTGCGCAGCCGGCTCAGCGACGGGGCGACAGCGCCAACAGTTCGGGCGGTGTGGCAAGGAACGCCCGCCAGACCGCATCCATCCGCGGTTCCCATCGTTTGAAGACCGGCGAACGCGCCTCGGCCTCAGGCAGGCCAAGGTCGTGCCGCAGGTAGTGATACATGAAGGCCGAGACGCGCAGATTCATGGCGCAGTGCACCCACACCGGCCGGTCTTCCAGCACCCGCATCAGGCCAACGAAGGTGCGCAGTTCCGCCAATTGCGGCGCATCGAACAGCACCGGCAGGTGGAAGTAGCTGAGCCGCAGGGCCGTCACCACGCCGCCTTCGTCAGCAATCGCGTTGTCCGAATTGGGCAATGCCAGGTTGATCACTGCGGCATAGCCGGCCGCGGCAATGTCCGCGAACTGCCCGGCCGTCGGCTGCCCGGATGTGCCGACACGCGGCGTCAGCTGAACGAAATTGAGAATGTCCTGCAGAGCCATTGCGCGTTCCCCAACCAGCCAACCTCTAACCAACTAACCAACTAACCAACTAACCAAGGCGTAGCGCCCACAGCATCGAGTACGGCATCCAACGCCGGTTGCCGCGCGTGCGCATAGCGGTCACGCAGGATCGCCAGGCTGCGCGCGTGATACTTCTGCGGCTTCTGCTGCCATAGTTGCTGAGCCCGCTGCCCGCCAGCGGTGCTGCCCAACAGCACGCTGAACGACTCGTCGCCGGCCGCAATGGCGCGCGCATTGGCGTCACTCCAGGGCAGGAACAGGCCGGCGACCTGATCGCGCAGCAACGGCATCAACGTGGGCGCAAGCGACGTCCAAGGTTCGAATTCACCTTCAGGCAGACCATCCACGAGCCGCGCCAACCACGCCTGCACAGCCGGAAAGGCGCCAATGATCGACCGCGGCGTCGGGTCTTTCGCTGCGTTGTAGATCTGGCCCCACAGCGCGAAGTCGGCGCTGCAGGGCCGGCCACCGGCAATGAATGCGCGCGTGCTCAGGTGCGTTTGCAACAACCGCAATGCGTCGATGAAAGACGCTTCGATCTGCGGCGCTGTGATCTCGTTGGAACCCACGAACCAGACGCGCGGCACCATGCGTTCGCGAATAGCCGCCGCGTTCACCTGCAGCTTCTCTTCGCTGATGCCGGGGTTGCCATCCAGCACCAGACGCCGCGACGCGGCGATCTGGTCCGCGTCGCGCGCCCAGCGATAGTGAAACATCCACTTGTTGCCCCACTCGTCGCCGAACTCCTCCAGCAGCGTCGACACGAATGCCGTAATCGGGTCGGCCGGGATGATCGACGGCGTCGGCACCTGCGCCTCAACCGCCTCGATGATGGGTGTGGAGTCCTGTATGCCAACGCCTTCGGGCGTCACGAGCAATGGCACCAGTGGCAGCTTCGCGTGCTGCTGGTACAGCTCGGTCGCCTGGGAGCGCTTGAGCCACGCGTGGGGAATGCCCTTGTAGCGCAGATAGCTGCGCACCTTGATCGAGTAAGGCGAGTTCTCGGCACCAATCAAGTAGTAGAGGTTCGACAACGGTAGGCTCCTGTGCCGCACCACAGCGGCGGATTGCGCACTTGTCGCAGCTTCCGGGTGCGATCGTCAATTCGATCTGCTCAACTTCTCCGCTCCGTCTGCACGACGTCCGTTCAACGCCGGCTCAACCGCTCCCTGTGCGCGCCTCAAGGCCGATACATGCGATCAGTTTGCGGCCCGCACGTTGATGCTGGCATAACATCCGAGTCCTCAGCTCGCCGGCCCGTTTGTATGACAGCGATGTTGCGCATTGCCTTGGCCGTCCTTGCATTGCCTGTGCTGACCGCATGTCAGCGTGGGCATGAATCACCTGGCGGCTTCGGCGATGACGCACCACCCGCCATGCTCGGCACACTCGAGCGGCATCGCGTTGATGTCAGCGCGCCACAGTCAGAGCAGCTGCAACGCATCGACGTGCGTGAGGGACAGCAGGTGCGTACTGGGCAGGTTTTGGCCCAACTGGACACCCGCAGCGCGGATGCGCAGCTGCAAGCCGCAACGGCGCGTATCGCAGTGGCGGACGCAGCGCTCGCCGAGCTTGTGCACGGTCCGCGCGTGGAAGCAGTGCTTGAAGCACGCGCACGCCTGGCGGCCGCGGATGCACGTCTGCAGCGGGAAGAGACCGAGGTCCGCAGGTTGCGGAGTCTGTTGTCCCGAAAGCTGATCAGTCGCTCGCTGTTCGACGACCGACAGCTCGGTCGCGACGCTGCCCGCGAAGCGCGCAAGGAAGCGCAAGCGCAACTGCAGGTACTGCTTGCGGGCTCGCGCGTCGAACAAGTGGATCGCGCCCGCGCCGAGTGGTTGGTCGCGCGGGCCGAATTGCAGCGCGCGCAAGTCGTACGCGACCAGCTGACGCTCGTCGCGCCCGCAGCGGCGCGTGTGGAAGCACTGCCATATCGGCCCGGCGAGCGTCCGCCCGCAGGCGCACCCATCGTGCAGCTGATCCTCGATGGCGTGCCGTTCGCGCGGGTGTACGTGCCTGCTGAACAACGCGCGGGCATGACTGCGAATACCCACGTTGCCGTGACAGTCGATGGTCGCGCACAGCCGATGACTGGCAACGTGCGCTTCGTGGCAAGTGAAGCGAGCTTCACGCCCTACTTTGCGCTGACGCAGCGTGATCGCGGTCATCTCGTGTACCTCGCGGAAATCGATGTGCCCGCAGCGCAGGGTCTGGCGACCGGACTACCGGTGGAGGTACATGCAGCGCGCGCCGCTTCTGCAGCCAAACCTTCAACGACCACGCCCAGCGACCACTGAACGTGGTGGAACGCGCTACACCGCCGATTGCGACAACAGACAGCGTGCCTGTCCCCAGGACGCATGAGCCGACCAGACCTGGGCAGACCGCGCCACTCAGACAACCTGCGGACCTTCAGCTGCCGCGTGCCGTGACCACCGTTGGCCTCACGCGCCGCTTCAAGGATGTTGTGGCGGTAGACAACGTCGACCTGCAGATCCCGAAAGCACAGATCTATGGCTTTCTTGGCCCGAACGGTTCCGGGAAATCCACCACGTTGCGTATGTTGTGCGGCTTGCTGCGTCCCACTGCGGGCCGCATTGAAGTACTCGGCCTCGACATTCCGCGGCAGTCGGAACTGCTGCGCCGTCGCCTGGGTTACATGACGCAGAAGTTCTCGCTCTGGGACGACCTGACCGTTGGCGAAAACCTGGACTTCATGGCACGCATCTTCACGCTTGAACGCAGCAGAGCGCGGGCGCGCATCGATGCGGCGCTGAATGAGTATCACCTTGCGCCGCTGCGAGATCGTCTCGCGGGGGCAATGAGCGGCGGCCAGCGGCAACGACTCGCACTCGCCGCCGCCACACTGCATGAACCCGAACTGCTGCTGCTCGATGAGCCCACCAGCGCCGTGGACCCGCAGAGTCGTCGCGATTTCTGGGAAAGCCTGTTCACGCTGGCCGGCCGTGGCACCACCATTCTCGTGTCCACGCACTACATGGACGAAGCCGAGCGCTGCCATCGCCTGGCCATCATGGACATGGGTCGGCTGGTTGCAGAGGGCTCACCTGCCGCGTTGATCACAGATCTCCCATTCCACGTCGTGGAAGTGAGCTCCGACAACATGCCCGAGGTGCGCGCGCTGTTGCAGCAGCTGCAGCAGGTCCGCAGCCTGGCGCAGATCGGCACGCATCTGCACGTGCTCATGAGCCCGGATGCGGGCGAGCCTGAGCTGCAGATTCGCACGGCGCTGGCCGCCGCCAACATCACGGCCTCGGTGCAACGTGCGCGCGCCAATCTCGAAGACGTGTTCGTTGCGGCCACACTGAAACCGCCAGGTTCAACGTGAGCGCACCGCCGGCCAAGAACGTGCTCGCACGTCTGCATGCCAGCCTGCAGCGCACAGCGGCGGTGGCCGTGAAGGAATTGCGCCAACTGCGCAGGGACCGGCTGACCGTGGGCATGGTGGTCGGCATCCCACTCATGCAGATCCTGATCTTCGGCTATGGCATCAACTTCGATGTCCGGCACATTGCCGCAGGTTATGTCGATCAGGCGAACACCCAGGCCTCGCGCGCACTGCTGGCCAATCTGCAGGCCACCCAGGTGGTCGACTTCCAGCTGCGTGCAGCCTCGGTCGCGGCGCTGCGCCAACAGATCGCGACGGGCGCGATCAGCGCCGGCCTGTACATCCCACCGGACTTCGCGCGACGCATGCTGGATGAACGACCCGCCGCGCAGCTGTTCATCGATGCCGGCGAGCCCGGTATCGAAGGTGTGCTGCGGGCGCTGACGCAGGTGCCTGTTGCCGCTCGGACAAGCAACGCAGCGCTGGGTGATTCGGCGCGGCGCGACAACCCACGACGCAGCGGCATCGGCAGCGGTTCCGGCAGCGGGGCGAACACTGAAATAGAAGTGTTCACCGAGTTCAATCCCGAACGGCGAACGGCGGTGCAGATCGTGCCAGCACTGATCGGTGTGATCCTGCATCTGACGATGGTGATCTTCACGTCTCTGGCGTTGGTGCGCGAACGCGAGCGCGGCAACCTCGAGCTGCTCATCACAACCCCGGTCGGTTCAGCCGAACTGATGCTGGGCAAGCTTCTGCCCTACGTACTCGTTGGCCTGATCCAGACCAGCATCATCCTGGCCACCGGCGCGTGGATATTCGACGTGCCGATCAACGGCAGCCTGCTGGATCTCTACGCGGGCGCGCTGCTGTTCATTGCGTCGGCGCTGGCACTGGGCCTCGTCATGTCCACGCTTGCCGACACGCAGTTTCAAGCCATGCAGCTTGGTTTGTTGACCATGCTGCCGTCGATTCTGCTGTCGGGCTTCATGTTCCCGTTCGATGGCATGCCGCGGCCAGTGCAGTGGATGGCCCAGCTACTACCTCTGACGCACTTCACCGACATCGTGCGCGGCGTCGTGCTGCGCGGCGCCGCGCTGAGCGAACTGTGGTTACCGGTGCTGAAGCTGTCTGCGCTGCTGTTGGCGCTTGTGGCACTCGCTGCAATGCGCTTCCGCAAACGGTTGGACTAAGCGGCCCTCAGCTGCCAACGTGTTTGACGCTGAACACGCCGGAAACATCCTGGTCGACCTGGGGATTGCCCGTGTACTCCAACGCGCCAACACCCGCAGCGTCCAGCTTCAACGTGCGATCTGCGTGTACCTGAACATGGCTGGCACCGCTCACATCAACTGCCACGGTCTCTGCGCGCAGCGCGTGCGCGTCGTAGTCGCTGGCACCACTCACATCGACCTGCTGATCACGTGCCGTGCCGGCCACCGTGAAATCGGTTGCACCTGAGCTCTCGACCTTCAGTTCATCCAAGGTCAGGCCATTGAGTACGAACTTGCCTGCGCCGCTGGACTCGATGGTCAGACGCGGCACCTTCCAACTGCTGGTGCGGATACGCGCCGCGCCGGCCAGCTCAACCCCGGTCAGCTGTGGCAACGTCAACGTGAACTGCGGGGTGCCGTCGACTCTGCGTGGCACCTTGATACGCAGTTGCTCGCCGCTACGCGTAATTTCGATCTCACCCGCATCTTCACTGACAACATTCAAACCGGGGGCGCCCTGGCGCAGTTCAAGTTCGCCCTCGCCTTCGAAGCTCAGCTGCGTAACGCCATTCAGATCGGGCACGTTGGCCGCGGCCTGGGCATGGCTGTCGCAGCCGGACAGCAGCAACAGCTGGCTCATCCCCAATGCCGCCACACCGATCATTTTCGACGCGTAGAAAAATCTGGTCATGTCATTACCCCTCGCTGCTTGTTGTTCGTCGCCCGCCGTCCGTCGTGTGGCGTCAGGGCTCCATTTCTCCAAGGCTCCAAGGCAGAATGCGTGCCAGTCATTGCCAAGATCCAAACATCGTTGATTTGCCGAAGATTTACTGACGAAAGTCCACAGCATGACCAAGTGCTGTGACAGCCCGCACGTCGCATCACGGCCATTTCAGCCAGGCCATGGCGAATCTCACCGGCGCAGCCCGCATGTCGCAGCGCGGCGATTTCGCGTTCCGGCGCTGCGTCGCGGGTGCGAACATGGCCACCGATCACGCTGCCGGGGAATTCCACATGTCGAACGCCGTCCTGACCCAGCGCAATGCGCGCACCCTCATTGTCACCATCAACCGGCCACACGCACGCAATGCCGTCGACAGCGCAACTGGCGTCGCGCTCGCTGCAGCGTTTCGCGCGTTCGATGCAGACCCCGAACTGGACGTGGCCATTCTCACCGGCGCACAAGGCACATTCTGCGCAGGCGCCGATCTCAAGGCCGTGGCCAGCGGTGAGCCCAGTCAGCGCAACGCAGCGCATCCTCATGATGGCCACATGGGTCCCACCCGCCTGCTGCTCAGCAAGCCTGTACTTGCGGCCGTCGAAGGTCATGCAGTCGCGGGCGGGCTGGAACTTGCGCTGTGGTGCGACATGCGTGTCGCAGCGGAAGACGCAACGTTTGGCGTGTATTGCCGGCGCTGGGGCGTGCCGCTGATGGACGGTGGCACCATTCGACTGCCGCGACTGATCGGTCAGAGCCGCGCGCTCGACATGATTCTGACGGGCCGCGCCGTGTCGGGCGCCGAAGCGCTGCAGATGGGCCTGGCGAATCGCCTCGTGGCCAAAGGCGAGACGCTTGCTGCCGCGTGTGCGCTGGCGGCGCAGCTGAGCGCGTTTCCGCAGGCCTGCCTGCGCAGCGACCGGCAGCTTGCGCATCAGCAATGGAGCCTGTCCGAGGCCGATGCACTCAGACTGGAAGCGCAGTTGGGCAGCAACGTGATCCGCTCCGGTGAAACACGCGCAGGCGCTGCGCGCTTTGCTGCAGGCAAAGGTCGCGGCGGCGACTTCGCTGACATCTAGCGCCGGTCCGATGCAACGTACGGCTACCCACGCAATGGCTGCACGCACGCTGCAATGGCGCAACTGGCGCAACTGGCGCAACTGGAACAGCCGCTGGCTGCGTTACGCACGCATACCGTCGCACTTCGGTACGGGCGCATCGATTGCCATCGGCATACTCGTCGGCGTGCTCGCAGGCGTGGCACTCATTGGCCTGTTGCTGTTGCTCAGAAACGCCACCGCTTCAATCTGGCCGGTGTTCCTGCAAAGCGAGCGTGCGATCGGTGCAGCGGAGCAGCTTGGCGCAGGCGCAGTAACCACCCCCGGCGCAACGAGCGCAACACCAGCAAAGCGCCGCATCACCGGCAGCCCCGCGCTCGATGCCGCGCTGAACGCGCGCACCGCCTTCCAACGCGACCACGCGTTGTATGCGCTCGCCGCGCGCGCGAATGCGGATCAAGCCGAAGCATTGCTGCGCGCGCTCGGTCAGCGCACCGGTCCGAGTGCAGACAGCGCACGTGCGGTATTGCTGCAACGCCTCACCGATCTGGACACCGGCCGCGCGTTCGCGCTGCTCTCCGAGCTCGACGCCACACTACCGGGCGGTAGCGAAGCACAGATTGCCTTGCTGTTCAGCGGCTGGGGCAAGCGCGACTTCGACGGCGCGCTCGCGCAACTGGCATTGCTCGATGGCAACGACCGCAACCACGCCGCCGAAGCCTTGCTGAATGTGGCGCTCGAACGTGGCGACGATCTGGACACGCTGTTCGCGCGCATGCCCGAAGGCATGTCGCTGCAACGTCTGCGCGCTGCGGCTGTATGGCAGCGGGCCCTGACAGATCCGGCCGCCGCGTGGGCGCAGGCGCACACATGGCATGACACCGAGGCACTGCAGAGTGTGCTGCGGGTGTGGGCACGCACCGATGCCGCTGCGGCATTGGCTGCGGCCGAGTCCGAGCCAGCGCAGTCGCTGCGCACAGCATTGCGCGACGTCGTGCTGTCGGTCTGGTTGTCGCGTGACCCGAGTGCCGCCTTCAATGCGGCACTGGATGCGGGGCTCGATCAACCCGGCGCACCCGGTTTCGACAGTCTGATGTTCAAGCTGGGCACAGACGCCGACCATCAGTCCATCGAGAACATCCTGGCGCGCTTGCCTGCGACAAGTCGTGCTGCGGCACTGAACGGCTTGCTTGCAGGTGCTACGGCCAGCGAACCCGAGCAGGCCTGGCAGGCGCTCAGACGCTTGCAGATGCCCGACGACGTTCGTGCGCGCGGCCGCTTGAATGCGCTGCGGCAGACGGCGGCAACCCGCCCAACGTATGCAATCGCACTTTCCAACAGCATCAGTGACAGCACAGAGCGCGATGCTTTACTGCAAGCGCTGAGTGAAGACTTCGTTGCAAGCGCCCCCGAGACCGCCATGCAGTTCATCATGGAAATCGACGATCGCACGCTGCGCGAGGCCCTGCGCGCGGCATTGGCGGCGCGCAACCCATGACACAGTTTCAACTGGCGCTCGCGCTCACCGGCGGTGGTGCACGCGCGGCGTATCAGGTAGGCAGCCTGCGCTACATCGCGCGGCACTTCAGCCACGTTCATCCAACCATCCTCACGGGCGTGTCGGCAGGCGCAATCAATGCGGCACACATCGCCAACAGTCGGCGCGGCTTCGCCGAGACCATCGAGCGCCTGCGTGACCTGTGGTTGTCGCTGGACACCGAGCAGGTGTATCGCGTCGATGCACGCAGTTTGTTTGGCCACATGGGCGGCTGGGGCGCGCGCCTGCTTGCCGGCGGGCGCGAGTTTGCGCCGCAGTTGCGCGGCATGGTCGACACGATGCCGCTACGGCGCTTCCTCGCCGCGAATCTTGCCCACACCGACAACGGGCAGTTGGCCAACGTGCAACGCAACATCGACGACGCGCGCATCGATGCGCTTGCGATCAGCACCACGGCCTACGCGACCGGCCAGTCCATCACCTATGTGCAGGGCCGGGAAATGCCATTCTCAAGCCGGCCGCAGCGCCGCATGGTGCCCGCCGCATTGACCATCGAGCATGTGATGGCGTCGGCCGCGTTGCCGATGTTCTTTCCCGCCGTGCACCTGGGTGATGGCTGGCACGGCGATGGCGGCATTCGTCTCACCGCACCGCTCTCGCCGGCACTGCACCTGGGCGCCACGCACATCCTGGCTGTTTCACCGCGTTTCATGCGTGACGAAGCCGGCATCGACGCCGACCGCACGCAGCACTATCCATCGCCTGCGCGCATCGCCGGCGTGTTGATGAACGCCATCTTCCTCGACATGCTCGACCACGACGTGCTGCAGATGAACCGCATCAACGCACTGCTTGCAGCGCAGCCGCCGGACAAGCGACCCGACGACATCCGCCCCGTGCACGTGCTGGTGCTGCGCCCCAGCAAGGACCTGGGGCACCTGGCCGCCGACTTTGAAGTACAGCTGCCACGGCTGTTCCGCTTCATGGAACGGGGCCTCGGCACGCGCGAGGGCCGCAGCGCAGATGCCCTGGCGCTGGTGATGTTCGAACAGGCCTACCTGGCGCGCCTTATTGAACTGGGTGAGGCGGACGCTGCCGAGCGCCACACAGACATCGAGCAGTTCCTTAACTCGACGCACGATTGAGCGCAGCCCAGGTGTCGTCCAATGCGCCCTGCAGCTTGCTGAACAGCTCATCGATCTGTGCGTCGGTAATGATCAATGGCGGGCACAGCGCAACGCTGTCACCGAGTGGTCGTGTGATCAGCCCGCGTTCCAGACAGAAGCCAACGCATTTCGCGCCGACCCCCATCGCCGCATCGAACGGCGCCCGGGTGTCCTTGTTGGCCACCAGTTCCAACGCGCCGATCAGACCGACGCCACGCGCCTCACCCACCAGCGGATGCGCGCCCAATGCCTGCAGGCGCGCCTGGAACGCCGGCGCCTTGCGCGCGACGTCGGCAAACAGATGCGTGTCTTCGTAGATGTTCAGCGTTTCCAACGCAACTGCCGCGCACACGGGATGACCCGAGTAGGTAAAGCCATGGCCGAAGCTGCCAACCTTGCCGCTCTGCACGGCAATGGGCTCGTACAGCCAGTCCGGCACCATGACCGCACTGATCGGCAGGTAGGCAGATGAAAGCGCCTTCGCCAGGGTGGTAGTGGTCGGCGTGAAGCCGTAGGTCTGCGAGGCAAATGCCTGCCCGGTGCGACCGAAGCCGGTGATCACCTCGTCGTCGATGAACAGCACGTTGTATTTGTGCAGGATGGCCTCGACAC
>CAMAVY010000087.1 GCA_945861675.1 Klebsiella pneumoniae
GATGCGCTGACCCGCACGCGCACGCGCACGTTGCATGCGTAGCAGCGACTGCAGGGTGTCGGGCGTACAGAACGACTCAAGCAGCGCATCGTCCTCGCGCAGCAGCGGACCCGCGACGATGGCCGCACGACTGAGCAGCGCTGCGTGCACTGCCTGCGCTTGAGTAAGCGGTAAGGGCAGTGCCGCGCACAGTTGTGTGTAGGTCATCGGCGAGTGAAACGCGAGCAACTCAGCGGCGAGCGCGTGCGCATCGCGCGTGTCAGTGCTGTTGGCGTCAAGCACAACCGGTGCGCGCGTGGACGCAGCGACGGTCGGCTGTACTGCTTGAGTTGCGTCGGCAGGCGTCTCCGGCAGCCAAGCGTGCACAGCCAACGGCTCAATACTGGCGCGCTGCCAAAGCACCGCGATATCGCGTGTGCAGAAAAACTGCCGACCGTCGAGCGACGTGATCTCGCACAATGCAGGTACGCAGGCCTGCAGCGCCGCGGCACCCGCAGCCCCGTGGCTGGCGAGCACTGCATGCTGCAACTCAAACTGCTCCTGCACAGATAACGCGACGCGTTCGCGGATCCAGTCGATGAGTTCGACCGGCTCGGCGGGCAGCCAGCCGGGTTCCAGTCGTGCGCGTCGCCGGAAGTATTCAGCGCAAACATCGTGATCGATGTTCGGTACCTGGTGTGCGCCGTGAATCAACGTGCCGTCGGCAGACGAAATGCTGCCGAATTCTGCTAGCAACGCATCCTTGAGCGCGCTGGGCTGCTGGCGCGCGCTTGCATCGTCGGCATACATGTACCGGCTGATCTGATTGAACGCGAGATCGCCCGCAAATGGGCTGGGCGTGAGCGCGCGGTAAGCGTGCCAGCGGATCGTGCCGTTGCGCAGATCTTCCAGGCGCGCATACAGAGCCGGTAGATCGAATTCGTCGATCAGGCAGGTGCGCCAGGTCTCGAGCAGAATTGGAAAGTCGGGTGTGTCTGCCAGTTGCTCGAACAGCTGCTTTGCGTTCTGCCGTGTTACCCACAACGGCTGGCGGCGATTGAACCGTCTGGGCACGAGCAACAACGCGCGCCCCGCGCACTCGCGGAAGCGGGCGCCAAAGAACGCACTGCTTTCCAGGCTCTCGCGCAGCAGCGGCTCAATGTCTGCGCGCAGCAGCAGGTCCAAAAGTTGCGCGGGCGTGCAGTCGCCGCGCGTCTGCACGGCGATCACGTCGTCGCCGACATGCAGTTCTGGCGCGTAGCCAAACTGTTGCTTGAAGGCTGCACCGAGTGCCAGCGCCAGCGGGCGATTGACCCGCCCGCCCCAGAGCGTGTGCAGGATGAGTTGCTCGTCGTGGTCCGGGGTGCTGTAACCGTCCGGGCCCGCAAGCACCTGCTCGACAAGCAGGCAGTTGCCGTCGGGCAGGGGCAGGCTCGAGTGCTCGCGCTGGCGCTGCAGGAAGTCGCTGAGCTGCGTGCCCGCGATGGTATCGAAGTGATGCGTTGTGCTGAGCTGTGTTGCCAGGGTGGCCACGCCGTCGGATTGCTCAAGAAGTTGATTGAACTGCGTAAGTGTTGCGGTAATACGCTGTGCGAAGTGATGGCTGCGATTGCTGCCCTCGGAGCGCCAGAACGGTGGCGTACTGGGTGCTGCCAGCGTGGGTTCAACCAGCACTTCCTCGTGCGTAATGCGTTGGATGCGCCAATTACGCGCGCCAAGCGCGAACACCTGACCAATCTTTGCCTCCCACACGAACTCTTCGTCGAGCTCGCCAATCTGCGC
This sequence comes from Klebsiella pneumoniae, assembly GCA_945861675.1. Lineage (GTDB taxonomy): Bacteria > Pseudomonadota > Gammaproteobacteria > Pseudomonadales > Azotimanducaceae > CAMAVY01. The sequence goes on from CAMAVY010000087.1 coordinate 1,762, forward strand.
GTTCGTGTCGTATTGCCGCAGCGCGTAGTAGCCGCGATTGGGAATGCTGCCGCCGCCGCGATACAGCGCCAGCACACCGTTGCGCAGCGCCTGCACCGTCTGCGCACTGCGATCAAGTGCAACGCGTGCTGCCAGCCCACGCACACGGCTGCTGTCGAAGCGACCGGCCAGCATGTCGATGACCAGGTTGAACTGTACTTCGCTCAGTGCTTCGTAGGGCGCTGCGCAGCGCAGCACCGCGAGCATCGTGGCGAGTGGCCATGCATGGTCTACGCACATCGACAGAATCTGCTGCGCCAGCATATCCAGCGGGGCGCGCAATGGCTGGACGGGTTCGATGTCGCGCTCGTCCAACGCGGCCGCGACCACGGCAGCCAGCAGAAAGTCGCGGCCGTGGCTTGGAATGAGCAGCGCTGCGCTGACAGCGCCGACCTGATGCCCGGCGCGGCCGATGCGCTGTATGGCGCTGGCGATGCTGAGCGGCGTCTGCAGCAGAACGACCTGGTCGATGGCGCCGATGTCGATGCCCAGTTCGAGCGAGCTGGTGGCGACAATCGCCTGCAGTTGACCGGCCTTGAGGCGCGTCTCGACCGCCACGCGAAGTTCGCGTGCCAGCGAGCCATGGTGCGCGTAGGCGATGGGCTCGGGCAGTTCCGTGTTGATGCGGTGCGCGATCTGCTCGGCCAGTCGCCGACTGTTGACGAAGATCAGGCTGGAGCTGTGTGTGCTGATGGTTTCGCGCAGGAACGCGGCAATCGGTTGCCACACGGGCAAGCCGCGGCTCGCGGCATTGACCGCCGCTGCGGGGAACACGACCTGCAGATCGATCTGTCGCCGGTCTGTCGCGCGTATCTGCTGTACAGGTCGTACCTCGTACAGATCCGCCAGCGCTTCTTTGCACAGCCGCCGGCCGCCGACCCATCGGGCCACCGTTTCCAGTGGCGCAACGGTTGCCGACAGGGCGATACGTTGGAATTCGCCGTGGGCCCAGGCAAGCCGCTCCAGCGCGGTCATCAGCTGCACGCCGCGGCGGTTGCCGATCAGGTCGTGGACTTCGTCGATGATGACGGCCTGCACGCCGGTGAGCGCAGCGCGCCCGCGCTGACTTGTCAGCATGATGTTCAGACTTTCAGGCGTCGTGATCAGGATTTCAGGTGGCTTGCGCAGCAGACGTGCGCGTTCGCCTGCGGTTGTGTCACCGCTGCGCGTGCATGCGCGAAGCGCGGGTGTGGCAATGCCGGCGTTGGCGAAGGCGGCCTGCAGCGCGGCCAGGGGTTCGTCGAGGTTGTTGCGGATGTCTGTGTTCAGTGCGCGTAGCGGTGACACGTACAGCACGCGTGTACTGCCCTGTTCATAGCGGCCCGTGAGCAGCGCATTGATGGCCCAGAGAAATGCAGTTAGCGTTTTGCCGCTGCCGGTGGGCGCGGTCAGCAGCACGTGGTCGCCAAGCGCGATGCTTGGCCAGGCTTGCGCCTGAGCATTCGTCGGCGTGCCGAAGCGCTGTTTGAACCAGGCCCGCACCAGCGGATGAAAGGGCGCAAGTGCTTCGTCCGTCGATGTTGTGGCGGCGGCCGCGGTACGCGCTGATGTAGTCGCAGCACCTGCTGTTGCCATCGCAGTACCGGGTGGGTGGGTCGTCACGCGCTTCTACCCGGGCTCGGGACGCATCTACGCGCGCTCGGGGCGCAGGAGTACTTCCTGCGCCACGGACGCGACCAGCCGCCCATCGCGCGTGAACAGCTGGCCGCGCGTCAAGCCACGGGCACCCGCTGCGACCGGACTGTCCATGGCGAACAGGTGCCAGTCCGCCAGTGTGATTGGTTCGTGAAACCACATTGCGTGGTCGAGGCTCGCCGTGCTGAAGAGGCTGCCGCTGAACCGGCCGCCATGCGGCAGCAGGGCGGCGTCCATGATCGGGTCGTCCGTGAAGAACACGGCGATGGCAGCGTTCGTCGCGGGATCCGGCGTCGGTTGGCGCAAGCGTACCCACCAGTGCATCTGCGCTGGCAAGGATGTGGTTTGCCAGAGGTTCTCGACGACCCGGACCTCGAATGGACCTGGTGGCAGCACGGCGCTCACGGGCCGGTGCGCGAAGCGTTCCGGATCGATTGCGCGTGCCGCGTCAAAGCGCTGTTGCTCGGATGGCAACGTGTCCGGCCCCGGCACCTGTGGCGCGGCGGCGGTGTGGCTGTAGCCCTGCTCGACCGTTTGGAAAGATGCATCGAGCACGAACACGACCTGTGCTTCGCTCAGCGTCCGACCGCTGTGTACCTGCACCGCCTCGACGCTGCGTACGCAGAAGCTCCGGCCATCGCGAATGCGTCTGACGCGATAGATCAGTTCGCCATCCAGCGGGGCGGGTCGTACGAAATAGGCGTGCAGCGAGTGCACCGGCCGGTCGGCGACCGTGGCTTGGGCTGCGCGCAGACCCTGGGCCAGCAACTCGCCGCCGAAGCGTCGTTTGCCACCGCTGAAGCTGGTATCGCGGTTGCTGGCGCCGGCAAAGGTATCGGCGTCGATCGTGCGCAGGGTGAGCAGTTCTTGCAGTGCCAGACTGCTGTCGCGGGCCAGACTGCTGTCGCGGGCCAGACTGCTGTCGCTGGCACGGCTGCTTTCGTCCGGGCGCTTGGAGACGCCAGCGCCGGTGGAGTCATCGGCAGTGCGGTGCGGAGTGGTCATGCGAACTTGAGTCCTCCTTCTTTGGCGGGGCCAGCGTGTATTGGCGGGGGCAGCGTGTGATGTCGGTCTTGAAATGGACATTCGTCGCGGGCGATGCAGTCTCACGCGGCGACAGGGTTTTACATCGGTGATGTCATTGCGCCACTATCGTGTGCCACGCAAATGGTAAGTTCCGGCGTTGAATGGCGTGTCGCGAGACGCGGTCCGATGCCCGAGCAGGGTGGCCTGCACACGCCATGCTGGCAACGGCTTCGTCCGCCGACTGTAGCTGTATCTGTCCGGTCCGGTCGGTGTTAACGCCGCGCCTCTCCGCGCGTTCATTCGACGCAGTACAGCCCGCCGAGCCAGGGCTGCTGCCAATGGGCGTGGGAGGCGAGAGCCAGGGGTGCTGGTTTACGCGCCCATCCGCGAGTCATCACACAGGAGTGCACTGGTGCGAGCAGGTTTTCGGCGTTTCCGCGGGCACATTCCCCGGGTTGTGCTGGCCGCCTGGCTCGCAGGGTCATCTGTACTCCTGCAGCAGGCCGCATTCGGCGCGCCTTACCGCTATTACCGTCCTGACCCTGTGGCACAGCTGAACGCCGAGCAGGAGCGCGTTGCGGCGCGCATGCAGCAGCTGGAAATGGACATCCGGACTGCCCGGCTGGCGGCGGATCAGCAGCGCGAACTGCAGGCCCTGGCGCTCAAGCAGCAGGGCGATCGCATCGTTGATGTGCATGCCGAAGTGGCGCGGTTCGGCAACTTCAGCAGCGCCGCTCTGGCGATTGCGGGCACGCTGATTGCCCTGTGCATCGGCATGCTGCTGTACCGCCAGTTGCGCGAGCCCAAGACGCTGGCGAATGCGTTGGCGGCTCAACGCCGGGCACTGGAGAACGAGCAGGCGCAGCGCTTCGCTGCACTGCAGCGCGAGCTCGAGCAGCGTCTCGAAGACCGCTTCAAGGCCTATGCGGCTGCGCCACGTTCCGCATCGCGGGTGGCAGACATGCCCGTGGCAGCTGCTGTTCGTGTGGAGTCTGAAGCGCAAGCCCACGCGCACGCGGCACGGAAGCCGGCATCGCCACCGCATGAGCTGGCGGTATCCAGTTGGCCGCTCGCAGAGCTGGATTCGCAGTCGACGCCGGCCGCAGGCGGTGCTGGCGCAGTCGACCTGCCTGTCGTGGCCGAAGTCGCGAGAGAGCCAGCGCTAATCGTGCCCCCTCTTTTGTCGGACGCCGTAGCGCTGCCGGACGCCTTGGCGCTGCCGGATGCGGTGGCGGTGCCGGACCCCGCGGCGATCCCGGTGGAGCAACAGATCGACGAGCGCGCTGCGCCAGTACTGAACGAGATTGCCGCTGCGACTGCGGTCGCGGCTGGTCATGACGCTGCCGGCGTTGTGTCTCAAGGCATTGAATCCCAGGGCGAGGCTGTGGGCGCGGCGGCGGAGACATACGCCGTGGACGCATCCACAGCGGCGCCACAAGCACTTGTACTTGACGCGCCCTCTGGACTGCATGAGGTCGAACTGGTTGTGGAAACGGATTCGCAGGCGATGGGCATCTTGTTCAGCTCATCGGCGCAACCCGTTGAGTCGGAGAGCTTCGGTCTGGCCGAGACGCTTGCCCAGCCGGCTGAGATGTCGCGCGCATCTTTTCAAACATCGTCCGCCGCTCGAGCATCGTCCGCCGCTCGAGCATCGTCCGCCGCTGGCGCTGCGGCGTTGGATGACGCTGACGCAGCCTTGGCCGATGACGCCGTTCCCGGCAGCCTGCCTGGCACCAACCTGCCGGCCAGGAATGCAAACGTGCGTCCCGACGCGGCTCCGACACTCCCGGAGTGGCTGGCCGGCGCGCTGCACAACACATCAATGTCCGAGGTCGATGCAGTTGAGAGCTTCGAACTGTTCGATCACGCCGGCGCCGACGCCGCCAGCCGGCTGCTGCCGCGTGAGGCGAACACGCTCGGTGACCCAATGGTTGGTGATCTTGGTTCGCGCCAGCTGACCCGTGAGCTGCAGCAGACCATCGACCCTGATCCGCCGCGACCTGAGCCGAAGGCGCCGCTGTTCTCAACCGCCAACGATCAGTTGCTGCAGCAGCTGCTGAACATGGAACTGCGCGACGATCTGCGCCGGTCACTGAATCAGTCCCCCGAGTTGTTGCGCGCGCTCGTGCAGCAGGCCCTGAGCGTGTTGTTGAAGCCAGAGTCGAACCGCACGAGCGAAGACTGGCGCTTGTTGGTGATGGATGCCTGGCGACGCGGCAACTTTGAAGAGGCGCTGGCGCGAACGGAGGCGATGGCAAAGGTTGCGCAATCCGAAAAGGATCGGGTCGAGGCGCATCTGCAACGCGCGCTGGTGCTCTAGAAGCTTGGTCGTCAGCGTCAGGCCATTGACGCGTTGGGTGGCGTTGCCGAGGACAACCGCGGCGCGACTGACGTCGGCGCAATGGCCAGCGTTGCGCAGGCGCTGCTGCACCGCGGTCTACTGCAACGCCGTGACCTGCATGATTTTCCAGCTGCACGGGCAACACTGGATGATCTGATCGCGCGCTTCGGCGGCCGCCAGGACGACGCATTTCCGAGTCTCATCGTGCGCGGTCTGCTCAATCTCGCACTCGTCGAATCCGGTCCGGGCGGCGATGTTGCGCGGGCGATTTCGTTGTACGACCGGGTGCGCTCGGATTTCGGTCAGTCTGAAGATCGGCAGATCGAAACCAGCGTCGCGCAAGCGCATTTCAACCGCGCTGTGCTGTTGTATGAGCGCAACCAGGATGTCGAAGGCGCGCTGTACGCCTATGCGCAGCTGATCTGTCGTTTCAAAGGTCGTCGGGAACTCGATATCGCGCTGCTCATCGCGAATGCGTTGGCCAACCGTGGCTGGCTGCTGGCGCGACAAGGCAAGGACATCCCCGGTGCCCTTGCGAGTTATCACGAACTGGATCAGCAGTTTGGCGAACATCGCGACCGCGACATTGCGCTGTTGGTCGCGCGCGGCCTGTTTGCCGCGGCGTCGATCACCACGCAGGGCTTGCGCTCGCCAATGGCAGCGGTGGAGCTCTATCGCGCCCTGGTGGGTCGCTACGAAGTGTTTCCCGGCCCGGAATTCAGCCTTCTGGTTGCGAAATCCCTGTTCAATGTCGGCGTCATCCTGGCGCTGGACACATCGACCGTGGATCAGGCGGTGCTCAGCTACGACGCATTGATCGACCGCTACCTTGAGCAGGATGAGCCCTTGCTGTGGGAGTGGGTCGCCCGTGCAATGGTCAACAAGGCGAGCCTGATTGCGCGCTCACAGGACGCACATCCGCGCGGGTTGGAAATCTACTGGCAAGTGGTGCGGGTGTTTGGCCAGCGCAGCGAAACCGGCGTGGGTGAACAGGTCGCAAAGGCGCTGCTGAGTATCGGTGGCCTTGCCCAGCGCATGGGCGATATCGAAGGCGCTGTGGCCGCGTACGATGAGCTGAATCGGCGCTACTCCAGCACCGACCATGTCAGGACTGCGCAGATTGTCGCGCGCGGACTGAGTAATCTGGCGGCCCTGCACGCGACCTCACGCCAGGATCCGGACGCCGCACTGCGTGCCTTCGGGGAACTGGTCACGCGTTACGGGCAGCGGCCGGAAGTTGCGATCGCCGAGCAGGTGGCACGGGCGCTGTTCAGCATGGGCGTCCTGCTTGGCACCTCGCGCAGAGATCCGGATGCGGCAGTTGCGACCTACGATGCGTTGATGCAGCGCTACGGCGAGCGCAGCGAGGCGGTGATCGTGCAGCAGGTCGTCAAAGGCTTGTTCAATCAGGCTGCGTTACAGGCGCGTGAGCAGCACGATCTGCAGGCGGCGTTGCGCAGTCTGCAGTTGTTGCTGGATCGTTATGCAGACCGCGAAGAGCCCGGTGTGGTCGAACGCGTTGTCAGTGCAATGGTGAACAAGGGTCGCATTGAGCACATGAGCGGTGCGGTGATTGAGTCGCGGACAACCTTCGAGCGTGTGGTGGCACAGTTTGGCCAGCGCGGCGACCCGCAGATCACCAAGCACGTTGAAGCGGCACGGTGGGCATTGGCGGACGTGTCCGCCGCGTAGCGCTTTCAGCAGGTAGCGTTCGCCGGGTAGGAAAGAAGCGCTGAGTGAGCGCCTCTCTGTTCAGCGCCGGGCTTTGTCGCGCAGATAGTTGATCTGTGGGGTGATGATCGCCATGCACTGCGCTTCCACTTCATCTTCACGCAGCACGCCGGTCACCACTGCCATAGCCACGGCCGTCTCAGGCGGTGTACTGCCGTACTTCGACTGCAGCGTCTTGCTTGTTTCTGCGCTGTGCCGGCGCAGTTCTTCGTTGAGTTGGAACGCATCGAGCTGCCCGCGGCGCCATTGATCGAAGCGCCCGAACAGTTCAAGCAGAACGTTTTTGAGTTCGCGCTCGTGTGCAAGCTGGGCAAGACGCCGAAGTTCACTGCGCGGATCGTTCATGTGCAGTGCACCGTGCGTTGAACGGTTGAAGAAGCGTGCCGCGGCGATTATGCACGCGCATCCCTCCAGCAGGGCACGATGCCTGGCCCCGGGCGCGGAACCACGCGTGCCAGTCCAGTAAGCTCCCTGCAATGAAAAAGGGCCCGAGTAAGCCGCGATGTGTGGTCGTTTGAATGTCAGCTCTGATCCTGTTGCGCGCGTGTTCATTGTGCTGACAGGCGCGGGGTATCCAGGCGTGGACGGGCACAACATTGCGCCCACCGAGACGGTTTGGGTCATCACTGAACAGCCGGGCGGCGCGACGCCTGGCGAGCGTCATCCCGAGGCGGGTGCGTCCAGGCTGCAGGACGCGAATGCGGCTGGCGATGCTGAGCCGCCCACGGCGTTTCCTGGTCACGCGCGGCCGATGCGCTGGTGGCTTGTGCCGTACTGGTCGCCGGACAGCAAGCCCAGATACGCGATGTTCAATGCACGCGCCGAGACGTTGCAGAGCAGCCGGGCCTTTCGCGGCGCATTCGAGCGCCGCCGCTGCATTGTGCCGGTGGATGGCTTCTACGAGTGGCTGCGTGATGGCGCGCGCAAGCTGCCACAGCACGTGCAGTCCGCAGACGGCGACGCCCTGATGCTCGCGGGCGTGTGGGATCGCTGGGTGCGTGACGATGAGGTGCTTACGAGCTTCGCGCTGATCACAACGGACGTGCATCCGAACCTTGCGTTTCTCCACAATCGGCAACCGCTGCTGCTGGCGCAGTCGGAGGCGCGGTTGTGGCTTGATTCAGGCGCGGCCATGCCCGCGTTGCAGGCGCTTCTGCTGCCTGCGCTGCCAATCGATCTGCAGGTGACGCCGGTGTCTGAGTATGTGAACAATGCTCGGCACAAGGGGCCCGAGTGTCTGGTCGCGGCGGGCAACCCGCAGTTCGTGCCGCGCGCGCCGCGTCTGCCGCGGCATTAGCCGATTCACAGTTCGGGATACCTGCAGGCGCGCGCGCGCGCGATGCCTGAGCAAAGACCACCAGACCCTGCCCCCCCGAAAAAAAAGACAAAACGAGGAAGCCTATTGTGGATGAGCCGGCGAACCTGACCTGGGGAAAGCACACCGTTGACCTGCTTGCCGAGCTTGCTGCCGCCGGGGTGCAGCGCAAGGTCGTGCTGGTGCGCCATTCGGCACGCGAGTTCGCGCCAGGTCGACACGATCTTGAAAACCCGCTGACCGATGAAGGCCGAAGTGCGGCGCGCGCATTTGGCGCGGCGTTGCCGATGGGCTTTCAATGGCGCGGCTATGCGTCCCCTGCAGAACGCTGTCAGGAAACAGCGAGCCTTGCGCTGCACGCGCATGAGCAGATGGGCGGGCGCATCACGCGCACTCGGCCGATGGAAGGCTTGGGTGTGTTCTATGCGCTCGATCAGATGAAGATGTTCAGAATCATGCAGGGCGCTGGTGGTCTCGGCCCGTTTCTGTCGCGCTGGATTGGCGGCGAGGTGGGGCCAGACGTGATGCTGGACGCGCGCATCGCGGCCAACGCCATTGGTCGACTTCTACTGCAGAAACTCGACGAGCCCGGCGCGGATCAGCCCAGCGCCGATCTGCTGGTCAGTCACGACATGAGCCTGGGCCTTGTGCGTGACTGTCTGCTCGGACAGTCCTGGGATGTGGTGGGTGCCGTGCAGTTTCTCGATGGCCTGGTTGCATATCGCGATCAGGCAGGCAATTGGCTTGTTTCACCGCACGGTGCACGCGTGGCACTGGCGGCGACCTGATTTGCGCTGCGCAGCCGCATCGAGTCAGCGCTGCACCAGCAGGTCGTAGGTGGCCCGTTTACCGTCCCGAGCGGATCGGTGGACGAGCTGCAGTACAGGTTGGCGACAGGCGGGTCGCTTGAGCCGCGCACGTATCTCTTCTGTGCCATTGACGGCACCTTCGAGCGAAGCCAGCCGCGCTCGACGTCCGTCCGGGTACTGCACAAGGGCAGCGATGACGTCGGTCCTGCGGTGTACCGCGATCAGGCTCCGCGCGCGCGTGTCGGGCGGAAGGGCGATCTCTTCGTGACTGCGGCCTTCCGCGTGCGTGCGCAAGCGGGCGTAAGTCAGCCAATGCCGGGACGGTGCGTAGACCGCGCGATCGTATGCTGCGCCGCGGCCCTGAGCTTCGTAGGGCGCATCCGCACGGGTGGCGTGCTGGTGGGCATGTGCACTTGCAGCCTGCATTGCGAACGAGGCGACGAGGGCTGCGGCCAGACGCAGCACGCTCGTCCAACCAAGCGTTGCTTTAAGTGCTGCCTGAAACGTGGATCGAACAGATCCGACGATTGCCGAATGTGTGGTTTCCACGTGGCGCTGCTCCGGTGACCCCATGTGCCCGCAGGGTCTGCCCGCCGCGCTGATGACGAGGCGGGTTCCGACCACCCACGCGTCATCCAGCGGTGCATCACCGCCTGGATTGCAGACCCGCTGCACGTTGGGCTGCAGTGTCAGCCAATCAGTCACCGGCAATTCATAGTTGGCTTCGACAGCCAGCTCGTAACTCTCGAGTCCATCCAGCTCAGGCGCATCGTCATTGAAATATGCGCGCGCGAATGCAATGCCGAACCGGTCGTCGGGGTGCCCGCTGATGGGGCCTTGCAGCACGAGTCCGGCACCTTCGTAGTGGTTCACACCGTTGAGTTCGGCATCGGCGAGTCCGATGCGTACGAAGCCCCTGACGACCGCATCGCCGAACTGTGCAAGCTGGCCTTCTGCGAGCACCTAGGCGCCTTGATTTCCGCGTACCGCTTTGACGTCCTGAAGCCGTTCAAACATCTGCGTGAAGTACCCGCTGCTCAGCGCGAACTTCTACGCGCCGCCACTTTCGGTTTCGCCAGCGCGGCCTGCTTCCGCTGCAATCAGCGCACCGTCGCGACGGTTGATCTTCAGGCTGGTCTTGCGCACGTCGTTCTGGTCGCCCGGTTTCCCGTCCAGGACGGCGACCTGCGCAGACCACTCTTCGTTGCCAACGTAGGCTCGAATGCCGAGGCCCGTGATGGGAAAGATGGATGGTCCCATCGGGCCGGCCTGGGCATAGTCCGGCCCGATGCCGAAACTTGATTTCGTGCTGTTCGACTTCGATCTTGCCGGTACAGCACTGCTGAACGACGACACGCTGGCACTGCATTGGGGTATGAGCTGCGGCAATGACGTGATCGAAGGTGTTGCAACCGTGCCAGCGCCAGGTGTGCTGGGTCTGCTCAGCCTGGGGCTGCTGGCTGCGGCGTTCGTGCGTCGACGCGCTACGGTTGCTGCAAAAACGGTTGCTGCAAAAACGGTTGCTGCAAAGTAGCGCTGTGCTGTTCGGGTGGCCGCGCAGGCAAAGCTGAATCGCGTGAGCGTTCAGTCGCCGAGGCTCATGGGCAGCGACTCATCGCGAACCCATTCCGACATCGAACCATCGTAGACGGCAACGTTCTGATGACCTGAGATCACCAGCGCCAACGCATCCATGGTGGCGGAGATGCCGCCACCGCAGTAACAGATGACCCGTGCACGATCCAGCGCGCCGACCGCCGCGAATGCAGCGCGTAGCGTTTCCGGGCGCTTGTAGGTGCCGTCGGCTTCAAGCAGGGAAGCGTAGGGCACATTGACACTGCCCTTGATGTGTCCTTTGCGGCCGTAGCTGACGTCGGATTCGCCTGTATGCAATGCGCGCGACAAGGCGTTCACTGTGCACACGCCGTTGTTGTCGATTGCATGCAGCACATCCTGCTGAGTGGCCCAGTCGTCGGGACGCGTGGCCGAGACAAAATGCGCGGGAGCGTACGCGGTCGGTTCGTTTGTGATGACGCGACCTTCGTTGCGCCACTTGGCGAGTCCGCCGTCCAACACAAGCGCTGTGCGGTGACCTGCGCTGCGCAACATCCACCAGACGCGTGTGGCCCACATGGGCGTTGTGCTGCTGTAGAGCACCACGGTGTGCTCGTTGGCAATGCCCGCCGCAGACAATGCGGCGGCCAACTGTGCAGCCGAAGGCAGCGTGAAGCGGAGTGCTGAATCAGGATCGGACACCGCCATGAGGTCGAGAAACGCCGCGCCGGGAATGTGCGCAGCGTTGTAGTCCGCCCGGCCGCTTTCAATCACGTAGGGCCCAGGTACTTCTGTCCCCGGTGGTGCCGGACGCAGATGCACGGTGCAATCGAAGAGCCGGAGAGCCGGATCGCCGAGCTGCATCGCGAGCCAGGCAGTGCTGACGAGAGGTGCATCACTGGATGCAGGTGCCAGCGTGTCGGTGTGCGTCGGTGTGGTCATGGTCATAGTGCGTTCTGCTCGCGTGACGTGGGTGTCTCGTTCTGCCTGCTTGCATGCGTGTGTGACGAGCGCGCTAGCCGGACTGCTCATCGCATGGCTCGCCGCCGAGGTCCACGATGAGTTGTTTCACCAGCGCCAGCATGCTGTCCAGAGCGTTGGTATCGGTGCCGCGCATCACCAGCGTGGTGCCGTAGCGATCTTCACGATGGAATGGGTAACTGCCCAGGTCCAAGCCCGGAAAGCGATCCTGAATCTCACCCAGCCCGCGCGCGATCTGGCCTTCGCTCAGGTACGCGGTGACGCTGCGTGAGCGCACGCTGGCGCCACCGCGCAGCTTGCCCGCCAGCGAGCCGATCATCTGCTGCATCACGCGTGGGATGCCGGCCATCACGTACACGTTTTCGATGTAGAAGCCCGGCGGCCCCAGCGGGTTTTCGATCAGTCCACCCCCTCGCGGAATGCGCGCCATGCGCATGCGTGCCGCCATGATATCGGGGGCTGCGGGGCGTCGATTGATGAGTTCGGCGATCTCGGGAGAAATCACGAGGTCGACGCCAAAAGCGGCCGCAATGCAGTCCGCGGTGATGTCGTCGTGGGTGGGTCCGATGCCGCCGGTGGTGAACACGTAGTCGTAGCGCACGCGCAGCGCGTTCACGGCCGCGACGATATCGGCCTCAACATCCGGCACCACGCGTGCCTCACGAATCTGAATGCCATACTCGTTGAGCGTCCTGGCCAGATAGGCGAGGTTGGTGTCCTGGGTGCGGCCGGACAGGATCTCGTTGCCAATGATGAGGACGGCAGCGGTGACGCGAGGGGCATCAGACATGGGGGGCTCCGGTCAAAACAATGTTCCTATGCTACGGAATCCATCGGATCATGCGGGTGTACCAGGGGAATCTTTCTGGACGCATCGCGTCTGAGCCTCGGCTCGCCTGAGCGGAGTCGGCGACGGGTCGTGGAGGAGTTGAGTTTGCAGCAGGACAGGGTTGGTTGGCGGGTTCGGCTGGGCTGGGTGCTGCTGCTCGTCGCCACTGCAGTGGTGTTGGGCTTCGCACTGTTGCATCGGCCCGCTGCTGCGGTCGGGACCGTCGCCGTAGTCAACGGCGTAAACATCGACCGTGCTCGGGTCGCACGCTTCGACAGCGAGCTGCAAGGGCAGTCGCGCGATCAGCGCTCGGCGGTCACGCGCGCAGTCGACGAGGAGCTGTGGCTTCAGCGCGCCTGGAAGTCAGGGCTGGTGCACGCCGATGAAGACCTGCGTGCCGCGCTGATTGCACAGGTGCAGCAGCGGGTGCTTGCGCAGCAGCCGTATGCCCCGGCAAGTCAGGCACAGCTGCGCGATCTGTACGCGCGCCACCCTGAACAATTCCGCCAGCTGAGTGGCATGCGGGTTCGCCGTTGGCTGTTCTCGTTTGCTCGCGGCGGCGCACGTAGTGCCTGGGAGCGTGGAACGCAAGCCTACAACCTGCTTGCGGCAGCTCGACCGGCGCCGGCCGCAGCGTCAGCGGAAGTCGCCTCAGCAGTTCCGCGCGGCGTGGCCGCGTTGGCCGACCACGACGCGCTGACGCTTGGCAACCAGGTGCTGACACTGCCGCAGCTGCGCAAACTTGTTGGCGTGGAGATGACCATTCTCATCGGCCAGCTGCACGCGGGCGAATTCTCGCGGCCGGTGCAGGGCGACGGTGGAATCTACGTCTACCAGATGCTGCAGCGCGACGCGGCTGTGACGCCGCCTTTTGAGACCATTGGCCCGCAGATTGCTCAGGAGTTTGTGCGCCAGGCGCAGGAAGAGGTGTTGCTGAAAGAGCTGCGTCGCTTGCGCGCTGAAGCGCAGATTGACGTGCACGATGATGGGACGCCGTCCAAGCGCCGCTGAGCAATCAACGGGGGGCTGCGGCAGCCTCAACAGCACTTGCTGTTTGTTCCTGTTCCTGCCGCGGACCTTGAAACTGCGTTTGAGGCTGTAGCTGCGGTTGAGTCTGTAGCTGCGGTTGAGTTTGCGCAGATGGAAGCGGCGCGCCACCGCGCGTCAGCTGGGTGCCGGAAAAACCTGCGCGTTCCAGCAACGCCACAATGCCGTTGTTACCGGGGAGATGGCCGGCGCCCACGAGCATCAAGGCTCGATCTGCCCCTTGCTGCAAGTGCTTGATGGCACGCTTTGCCATGTGCAGATTGCGCGCATCGAGCAGCCGCGCGGTCCAGCTTTTGCTGTTGGCATCGCCATTGTCGCCGCTGAACAGACGCATCACGGCCTGCATGTCGGCGCGCATCCAGGCTTCGTTCAGCTGTCGGATGCCTGCGCGCAAAGCGCTCGTGGTCAGTCCCGATTGAATGCCCGTGATTTGTGAATCCGTGGGTGCATCCGACAGCAGTTCGACTTGCCGCGCGTAGGTCTCGAGGCTCTCAACCGGCTTGCCTTCTGCATGTGCACGTTGCAGAAGAAGATTCTCGACACCCTGGCTTGGGTCAAAGCCTGCGGTCTGCAGTGCCGTCACGGCGACAACGTTCATGGCTGCGCCAGGTCGCAGCCCATTCAACTGGGGCCAGGGCACGCCAAGTTCGGTGGCCAACGCTTTGAACTGCTGCAGGTGAGGCGCGGGCAGCGTCTGCTCCAGGCTCTGGCCGGGAGGCAACAGCGATGATTGCTGTGCCGCGGCACGTTGCTGCGCAACGTCGATCGCAGTGATGTCCAGTTCAACCATAAGCGTGTCGGTCTGTGCATAGGCGTCGGTCAATACCGTCGCCAACGGCAGGGCCGTGGCGCGTTGGGCGTGAATGGAACCCGCCACAAACAACACGGCGTTGGCGTTGCTGAAGCGCCAGATCAGTGCGGGTGTTTCGGGCCGATTGGCCTGCAATCGCAACCGCATCGCGCGGCCGATCTCGAACTCCTCATCGTCGAGGCGGAGCAACTCGCAGGGTGCGTCCAGCTGTTTTTCTGCACGGCCCGCTTCGCATGCGGCCAGGGCGGTCTGGATTGCGACAAGTTGATTCGGTGCGCGCTGTCCGGCGCCGGCCGCCCAGCGTCCATCTGTTGCAAGCGCGACCGCTGCTGCTTTGTAGCCCGGAAAGCTGGCGTAGCGCTGCATTGCTTCTGCGGCGCGACCATCGGTGTCCTGTACAACGAGCCCTTGCAGTTGCGTGAGCGGCACAACGGGCAACGGAACCCTGAGGGTCGCATTGGGATGCTGTGTGCTGGCACAGCCGCCCAGTAGCCATGAGCCAAGCAGCCAGGCAGCGAACAGCCACGAAGGTGTGCGTGCCAGTGCAAGCGGCACCCTGGCATCGGATGAGACTCGAGTCTGGAAGAAAACATCCATTGGGGCGCCGGTTCCTGTGGCTCAGCAGTACTTCAACGGTGCGCGCCGCGCAGCTGCGAGACGACGGCGTGCAGTGATTCGGCCGTCGCGGCCGTTGGGTCAACGCGCTCGCCGCCGTGGATTTCCACGGAAGACCAGAAGCGCTTCGGGCGTTTGGCAAAAGCGCCGCCGCCCTCCGGGCTGAACCAGCTCCCCCAGAGACCACGCAGAGCCATGGGGACGACCGGCACAGGTGTGCTGGCCAGAACACGTTCGATGCCGGGCCTGAACTCGTCGATCTCGCCATCCGTCGTCAGTTTGCCCTCTGGAAAAATACACAGCAGGTCGCCGTTCTGCAGCCCTTCGCGAATCTGTTGGAAGCTGTGCTCGAAGGCGATCGGGTCCGCCTTTCTGGCGATGATCGGGATGGCGCCGCCGGCGCGGAAGATGAAGTTCAGCACGGGAATGTCGTAGATCGCCTTGTGCATGATGAAGCGGATGGGGCGTTGCACCGCGCCGGCGAGCAGCAGCGCGTCGACGAACGAAACGTGATTGCAGACGATGATTGCGCCACCGCGCTCGGGTACGTGCTCGAGGCCTTGATGCGTCACGCGGTACATGGTGTGTGTGAGCAGCCAGATCAGGAAGCGTGCAGTGAATTCGGGCACCTGGTGGTAGATGAACCAGGCCACCGCGAGATTCATCACGGCAATCACAATGAACAGATCGTTGATGCTGACGTCCACGACCGCGAGCATGAACGCTGCGAATGCAGCCGCGGCAGCCATGAACAGCGCGTTCAGGATGTTGTTCACCGCGAGGATGCGCGCGCGGCTGTGGTCGGGCGTGCGAATTTGAATCATGGCGTTGAGCGGCACCACGAACAGCCCGCCAAACGCGCCCATCATGACGAAGTCTGCACACAGCCGGCTGCCGTCGGCGCTGAACAGAAAGCTCAACCAGCCGGTGCCGGCACCCGTGTTGTCGAAGGTCTTGAAGCAGGCGTCGAGTGCGAACAACGACAGCCCCGTGGAGCCGATGGGCACAAGCCCGATCTCCACCCGCCGCCGCGAGAGTCGCTCGCACAACAGTGAACCCACGCCGATGCCGATGGAAAAGCATGCAAGCAGAAGTGTGACGACACTCGCGCCGGCATGCAGATGGGTCTGCACGTAGCGCGGTACCTGGGTGAGGTAGGCGGACCCCACGAGCCAGAACCAGGACACGCCGAGGATCGCGAGCAGCACGGGCGGTCGCGCTGCTGCAAGACGCAGTGACGACGCGGTCTCCTGCATCAGGTTCCAGTTGAGTGCGAGGTCTGGCTGGGCGGCGGGTGCGGCGGGGATGCGTCGACTGGCGACGTAGCCCGCAATGGCTGCGGCCAGCATTCCGACCGCCAGCGGCAGCACGGGCGCATCCAGGCTGGCCAATGCGCCGCCCATGAGTGTCCCCAGCAGAATCGCCAGGAACGTGCCGGTCTCAACCAGCGCATTGCCACCAACAAGCTCTTCAGGGCGCAGATGCGTTGGCAGGATCGCGAATTTCACCGGGCCGAAGAACGCAGACTGGGTGCCCAGCAGCGTCAGCACCAGAATCATTGCAAGGCCGCTGCCGCTCCACAGTGCGACGACGGCCAGCAGCGCAATGCCGACCTCGGCGGCCTTGATGCGTTGAATGAGCCAGGCCTTGTCGAAGCGATCGGCAAACTGGCCAGCAAGTGCAGAAAACAGAAAGAACGGCAGGATGAACAGGCCACTTGCGAGATTGGCCACCAGATCTCCGCTGCTGCTGCCCGCCGCGTGGTTGAACACCAGCATGATCAGTGTGGCGCTCTTGAACAGATTGTCGACGAACGCGCTCAGCACCTGTGTCGTAAACAATGGCAGGAAGCGCGGTGTGCGCAGCAGATCGAACTGGTTGTCGGCCATGGCTACTTCAGGCGCCGGACTGCTTCAGGCGGTTGATTGAATCAAGGAACGCGTGACTGCACGAGGCGCATGACTGCCGAAGTACGCATCGGGTGGCGCACCGCGCCGGTTTCGTTGGAGTGTGCCGCGCAACGGCGTGAT
>CAMAVY010000088.1 GCA_945861675.1 Klebsiella pneumoniae
GCCCCAGGCTGTCTGACTCCGCCGTGATGCGTTGCCAATCGTCAGCGCGTTCGACCTGCAACACGTGGCGTTCGTCGATGCCGGCTTTGATGGCCTCGGCACGCACGGCATCGCGGGCTTCCTGAACCAGCAGCGGCTCGTCGCCAGCAATGAGATAGAGCGTCGCCAGCCCGGACGCGAGCTGCGTTGCCAATCTGTCTGCGTTGATCTGCATAGGTGACTACCTTGGTCCTGCGGACGCTGCGCTATTGACCGGTCGCGCTGGAAACGGGTGCCGGGCCGCGCGCCGCCGAACTCAACTGCGTGCCCACCGCAGTGGCGAGCTGGGCAGCCACATCACGCCGCAGCTCGTCCCACAGCACGTCTTCTTCCGCTTCGTTGGTGAGCAGGTTTTCCTGTTCCCGCGAATACACGCGACTGGCCGCCAAGCGCTGCGCAGGGTGCAGCGGCGTGCCTGCGGCATCGAGCACTTCGAATTCAAGCGCCACCGTCAGCTCGTACTCTGCCACCTGAATACCGCGCGTCAGTGTGCGGCCCCGGCGCTCTTCGTTCTGGTCGCTGATGCGCACGCGCCAGGGCAACTCAAGGTTGGCATCGCCGGCCGGCGCAGAAGCCCCGCCGGCATCAGCGGGCGACGATCGCGTAGTTGCACCTGCGCCGACGACGCGAATGTCGGCGCTGCTGATGGCGCTGGCGATGGCTGCTGCCAGCGGCGTTCGCGCGCGGTCAATCTGCAGCTGCACCGCCGGCAATTGCCTGGCCGCGGCGACATTCCTGTTCCGATCCCCAGCCCCATTCCCAGCCGCAGCGACAGACGCATCCGTCGCTTCGCGAGTAGCCGAAGACCCGGCGGCCCCGCCTTCTCCGCGCAGATGAAAGCCACATCCGCCAAGCACGGGCAGCAGCACAAGCAACACCGCAAGCTGCGCGCGCAGGCCGCGCTGCGCTCGCGCGCCCGCGCGCAGTGCGGCACAGGACACAGTTAGTTCTGCAGACATTGGCGTCATAGGCATTCGGCAGCTAGGTTTGTCGGAGATTCGGCACGGGTGCTGCCGTGCATTGCGGACACGCCACGCACTGCAGGCAAGTGCCGGCCCCAAATGGAAACACAGATGGACAACCCCAAGCATCGCCGTTACGTGCGACTGGACTTTGCGACGCTGGATAACGAGATTTCTTTGCTCGTCCATCGGCTGGACGACCTGCTACGCCAACGCCAGGATGAAGTGGTCGTCGCAACACCCGATCTGCAGCAGCAGATTGCCGGCTGTCGCACGCGCCTGCGTGATCTTGAGCGGCTACGTCTGCGCTCATTGATCTGATTCCGCGCGCCCGGCGTGGGGTGATCTCACGCCGACACCGCCTGCCCCATCGAACGGCGCCAACCCAGACCCAGCAGAACAACGAACAACAGCCGCACCGGCCAGTCGCCGAACCGCGCATAAGGGGTTTCGCCAACCATCAATTGAACCTTGCCACGCAGTACGCCGGTCTGGAACTGCGGCAGCCGCGCGACAACCTGCCCACGTGCATCGATCAGCGCCGTCACGCCGTTGTTGGTCGCACGCAGCATCCAGCGCCCAAGCTCAAGCGCACGCATCTGTGCCATCTGCAGATGCTGCAGCGGTCCGATCGACGTGCCGAACCATGTGTCGTTGCTGATCGTCGCAAGCAGGTTGGCGCCTTGCGCCTGCTCACGCACAAGCCCCGGATACACAATCTCGTAACAGATCGCCATCGCGATGCGTGCATCGCCCGCGCGGAGCAGCGGCTGCCGATCGGCGCCCGGCTCGGTATGCGACATCGGCAGATCGAAGAAGCCGATCAACCCACGCAGCAGACCCTCCAGCGGTACGTATTCACCAAACGGCACGAGCCGCCGCTTGACGTACACGCCTTCGCCATCGCCCGCGACCACGCTGAGGTTGCGGATGCCCTGCTCCGGCTGCCAGCTGACAATGCCCGTGACCAGCGCCCCACCGTGCTGCGCCATGCGCTGGCCCATGTCGTCAAGGAATGGGCCGGCTTGTTCAAGCAGCAGCGTCAATGCAGCTTCCGGCCACAGCAATACATCAACATCCATGTGTGACCGACTCAGACCAACATAGGTTTCGAGGGTCCGGCCTACCGTTTCGGGGTCCCACTTCGTGTCCTGCGCAATGTTGCCCTGCACCAGCGCGACTTCACGTTCCGCCTGCACCTGCACGAAGTTAAGTGGCGCAACCGCATAGCCACCCAGCCACAACACAGTCAGCACAGCAGGAATCAACCAGCGGCGTGCGTTGACGCCAGGCCCCGTCGCCTCGGGCACCGCACGCCCGACGGCATGCACAGGCGCGACCAGTTGCACCAGCAGCACACCGGTCAGCACAACGATCGCCGTCACACCGTGCACGCCAAGTAGCGGCACATACCCCGACAACGGCGTTGTCAGATGCCCATAGCCCAGCAGCAACCACGGGAAGCCCGTAAATACCCACGTGAGCAGCCAATCGAACAACAGCCACAAACCGGCAAAGCCCAACGCTGCGCGCATGCCGGCGGCTTGATAGCGCCACACGAACACTGCGCCGAGAACACCGTGAAACAACGCCATCGCGGCAACGAACAGGGCGACCAGGAAACCCGCAAGCGCAGGCGATGCGTGACCGTAGGTATGAATGCTGACGTAGATCCACGACACACCCAGCCCGAACTTGCCCACACCGAACGCCCAGCCCAGCAGAAATCCGACGCGCAGGTTACGCGCGCGCTGCAGGACATACAGATTGAGCGCCACTGCCAGTGGCCCCAACCACCACCAGTCGAACGGCGCCAACGTCAACGGCACACCAATGCCGCCGGCAAGTGCGAGCAGCAGCAGCGCATACGTCGGCAGCGCTGCGCGAATCTGCGCAGGCGGTACCTGCGGGCTTGGGTCAGCCGTTCTGCGCGGCTGCGTGTGCCTGCGCTTCAAGCGATGTCGCGTGGCGCGGTGACCAACAGCAGGCGAATACGCCGGCCATCCGCGCTCAACACGCGAAAATTGAAGCCGTCGATCGACACTTCTTCATCGCGCTCCGGCAGACGACCGAACTCGGCGACCACGATGCCACCGATCGTGTCGAAGTCCGCCGTTGGAAAGTGACAGCCGAAGCGCGTGTTGAATTCGTCCACGGCCGTCACGGCCTTGACGCTGAACGAGCGCGCATCGATCTGCTGAATCTGTTCGTTCTCCGGATCATCGTGCTCATCGGCGATGTCGCCGACGATCTGCTCCAGCACGTCCTCGATGGTCACGACACCGGCCGTGCTGCCATACTCGTCGACCACCACCGCCATGTGGTTGCGATTCGCACGAAACTCCTGCAGCAACACATTCAGGCGTTTACTTTCGGGAATGACCTTCGCCGGTCGAATGCAGTCTTTGACATCGAAGCCTGCGTGCTCGGACAGATCAACGCCCAGCAGATCTTTCGCGTGCAGAATGCCCTTGACGTCGTCTATGCCATCGCCGACGACGGGAAACCGCGAGTGCCGACATTCAAGGATGATCGCAAGCCATTCAGAGGCCGTTTGATCTAGCCGCAACGTGATCACACGCGCCGACGGAATCATGACGTCGCGTGCCTGCATCTCGGCGACGTGCAACGCGCCGGCCAGAATGTTGAGTTCATCGACGCCGAGGATGCCGCGATCGGTCGCAGCACGCAGCGTAGCCAGAATATCGCCACGATCTTCCGGCTCACCAGAAAACAGATCCATCACACGGGCGAACCAGGAACGGCTATCGCCGGACCCGGGAGGTTGATCACTCATAGTCGGGAATGGAACCTCGGTTCAGGATGGACAGAATGCCATCGCGGCAGAAAACCGTATTGCGGCAGACCTTTTGTGCCAGAAAGCGGCTGCGCTTGCCAGACGCGCAGGCACACCTCCACCAAAGGTCCATTTCCGCGCTCGCGCGACACGGCCTGCCGCGACGTTGACCGAGTGCGTTCAGACGACAAGACACAACAGTTGTCATCAATATGGATCCGCAATGCCAAGCCCGTGCAGCACCTTGCGCTCCAACGCCTCCATGACGACGGCATCACGACGCGCAACGTGGTCGTAGCCGAGCAGATGCAACACACCGTGTACCGCCAGATGCGCCCAATGCGCCGCCGCAGGTTTGGCTTGCTCGGCGGCCTCGCGCAGCAACACTTCCGTGCACATCACAATGTCACCCAGATGCCGACGTGCCTGTACAACGCCGGGCAAGTCCTGTTCTGCGAACGACAGTACGTTGGTCGCGTAGTCGCGGTTGCGGTAACCCTTGTTGAGCCGCTGCATTTCATCGGCATCCACCACACGCAATGTGACCGCCAACGGTTCAGATGCGCTGCGCGCACCAGCAAGCGCAGCCACAACCCATGCAGTGAATTCAGCGTTGCGTGGCACGCCACGTCGACCCGCCGCGCGTTGCACGTTCACGCGCACATCCGTTCGCGTCACGCTTGAGGCACATCCTTCGGCACATCCTTCGCTGCTTGCACCGCTTGCCCTGCTTGACCCGCTTGTCCTGCAGTGCGACTTTCGCGCGCAGCCTGATAGCGCGCATCTTCAGCAAGTTCCTCGCGTTCGTAGGCCTCGACGATGCGTTGCACCAGCGGATGACGCACGACGTCCTTCGAACTGAAGTGCGTAAAGCTGATGCCCGGTACGCCATCGAGCACGGTCATCACGTGCTTGAGGCCCGAGCGCACACCGCGCGGCAGATCGACCTGCGTGACATCGCCTGTGATCACGGCCGTTGAACCGAAGCCGATGCGCGTAAGGAACATCTTCATCTGCTCGACGGTCGTGTTCTGACTTTCATCGAGAATGATGAACGAATCGCTCAACGTGCGACCGCGCATGTACGCAAGTGGCGCCACTTCGATGACATTGCGCTCGATCAGCTTGTGCACTTTCTCGTAACCGAACAACTCGTACAGCGCGTCGTACAACGGCCGCAGATAGGGATCGATCTTCTGCGCCAGATCGCCCGGCAGGAAGCCCAGCTTCTCGCCTGCTTCAACGGCGGGACGCACCAGCAGAATTCTGGCCACGCTGTCGGCCTCCAGCGCACGCACGGCGCAGGCCACCGCCAGATAGGTCTTGCCGGTGCCTGCAGGCCCGATGCCGAAATTGATGTCGTAGGTGCCGATGGCTTCGATGTAGCGGCGTTGGTTCTCACCGCGCCCTTTGATGACACGCCGCCGGGTACGCACCTCGGTGCGGTTGTCGTCGTTCGCGCCTTGCCCAGGCGCAGCGCCGCTGACCAGTTCGTCCATGGCAGTCTGCTGCAGATGCAGATGCACCTGCTCAGGGCTCATTGGATGGGCTTCATCGACCTGCTGATACAACAACTGCAGCAGTGCCGCGGCACGCGCGATATCAGGCCTGTCACCACTGAGCTGAAACTGATGACCTCGATTGCGGATGTGTACCCCAAGGCGACCCTCGATCTGGCGCAGATTGGCGTCTTGCGGACCACACAGGTTGGCGAGGCGAAGATGCGATTCGGGTTCGAGCAACAACTCAAGCGTCGCGCGGGTTTCAGGCTTGGCGTCCAAATGGCGTCCGGTCTGGTGGGTTGAATGGGATGCGTAGAACATGCGCTGCACAGCATGCATTGAGAATCATCGAAGCGGCGGCAGACGAACTGCCCCAGCGCACCTGCCGCCAGCATAGGCGGCACCTTTGCGGCGATTCAATGACGAATTGATGTCAACGCGATTTCGAAATGACGCCGCACTGTTCGTGCCGCGCTAACCATCCGCCTGCTCGTCCACGGCAACAAAGCTGCCAAGCAGTGTATTGGTCATCGCTTTGTCGATGTGCACACGCGCGAACTGGCCGATCAGACCCGCATCGTTCGAGGCAAAGTTCACGACCCGGTTGTTCGCAACGCGCCCGCGCAGTTGCCCGGGCTCACGCTGTGCCGGCCCATCGACCAGTACACGCTCCACGCGGCCAACCATGCCGGCACTGATCTGGTCGGCCTGTTGGCGGATGCGTGCCTGCAGCAGCGCCAGGCGCGACTTTTTCACGGCAAGTTCCGTGTCGTCGTGCAAGCTGGCGGCAGGCGTGCCTGGGCGCCGGCTGTAGAGGAAGCTGAACGATGCGTCGAACTGCAGGTCGGCAATCAGCTGCAGGGTGGCCGCGAAATCCGCGTCATCTTCGCCGGGAAAACCGACGATGAAGTCGGACGACAGGGACAGCTCCGGGCGCAGCCGCCGCAACCGCCGCACCTTGCCCTTGTACTCCAGCGCGGTGTATCCGCGTTTCATTGCTGCCAGCACGCGGTCCGAGCCGCTCTGCACGGGCAGATGCAGGTGGCTCACCAGCTTTGGCAGGTCGGCATAGGCATCAATCAGCGCGTTGCTGAACTCAAGCGGGTGCGATGTGGTGAAGCGCAGACGCCCAATGCCAGGCACGTCGGATGCGAGGGTGAGCAACTCTGCGAGATCGGCGAACTCCACCCCGTCGACACCATCGTCGGCGGCGAGCGCACCGCGGTAGGCATTCACGTTCTGCCCCAGAAACGTGATCTCGCGAACGCCATTGCGCGCGAGATGCTCGACCTCGCGCAGCACATCGTCCAGCGGGCGACTGATTTCCGCACCGCGGGTGTAGGGCACCACGCAGAACGAACAGTATTTGCTGCAGCCTTCCATGATCGAGACGAACGCCGATGGCCCATCGACACTGGGCGGCGGAAGCACGTCGAACTTCTCGATTTCCGGAAAACTGACGTCGACCAACGCGGGCCCGCGCAGTCCGTCGTGCTGGCGCTGATCACGCATACGTTCGTCGAGCATCTGCGGCAGACGGTGCAGGGTCTGCGGGCCAAACACCATGTCGACGAACGGCACGCGCGTGCGCAGCGCGTCGCCTTCCTGGCTGGCCACACACCCACCTACACCAATGACCACATGCGGCCGCTGTTGCTTGTACTGACGCCACCGCCCCAACTCCGAGAACACTTTTTCCTGCGCTTTCTCGCGCACTGAGCAGGTGTTCAGCAGCAGCACGTCGGCTTCCTCAGGCGAGTCGGTCAGCTCAAGCCCGTGACTCTCGCGCAGCAGATCGCGCATACGCGCGGAGTCGTACTCGTTCATCTGGCAACCCTGGGTTGCAATGTGCAGCTTGCCGGCCATTGGACTGTATTCGCGGTAGAGGTTGGATCGCAGGGAAGTCGAGCGCGCGCATGCGCCACGCGGTGGCGCATGCCGCGCGCACGCAGCGGGCGCGGGAGTATACGTGCGCGGCGAGCCTCGGCAGGCCGGCCGTACAGCCTGGCCCCGTCGGGACGGGCCCTATCGTCTCGGAGCGCGCCGTTTCAGGGACCTGTCTGCCAGGTCGGGTAGTCGGGATTGCGCCGCAGTTCGGCACGGAACGCTTCCAGGCGCCGCCCACGGTAGTCGTACTCATTGCGCAGACTGTCGATCTCGCTGCGCAGTCGACCGCGCTCCTCGGCCAGGCGACGCAGGTCGCGCACGAGGCTGCGCCGGCGGTCTGCGTCCGTCTCCGCCGCTGCGGCTCGCTCGAGGCCCTGCAGATTGTCTTCCACGTTGCGCAATGCGTTCACTCGATCAGCCACCTGCCGTTCGACCTGTTCGAATTCGCTGCGCAGCACGTAAAGCTGGCGGCCGGTTTCAAACGCCGACAGAAAAGCGCCTTCAAGCAACGGCGGGCACACACCCTGATACGACGCGCCCTGACTGCCCGCCGAGAAGCCATGCCGCGCCGTGCAGAAGGACCGCAGACCCACCGTTCGACCTTCTTCATAGGCGACAACATCCGGCTGTACTGCATACGAAGCACAGGCTTCCCTGTGCGTCTCGAGTTGCTCAAGCGCCCGGCCTGCCTGTCCGTCGGCCACACCGATGGCGCGCCAATCGCCGTTCAGGCACTCCTTTTCCGACAGGCTCGCGCAGCCGAACAGACCCGCATAGAGTGCCAGCAGTACGACCGAACGCAGGATCATGCTTGGGTGCCTCATCTGGAACGTGCATCGGGAACGTGTAGCGGCGCTCGGTTCAGCGGCGTATTCGGCGGGTGAATGGTCGCAATCGACCCATCCGATGCCCGCCGCTGAAGTCTCGTCGCACGACCCTGAACCGAGCTTGAACACAGACTTTCCCGACTTGAAAGGCCTGGCCGTCTTCTAAGGGTTGCATTCGTCGGCCTCATACCTACATTTGCGCCCTGCCTCTCCCATTTCCAGCAGGTGCCATGAGCGACAAGCGCGTCTACAAAGTCATCTTCCACAGCCAGGGACAGGTTTACGAGCTGTACGCCCGCAACATCTATCAAAGCGACCTGTATGGCTTCATCGAGATAGAGGACTACGTGTTTGGCGAGCGCGGTCAGGTGGTCATCGACCCGGCAGAAGACCGCCTACGCACCGAGTTCGAGGGCGTGGAGCGCTCGTTCATCCCCATGAACGCCGTCATTCGCATCGACGAAGTGCAGAAAGAAGGCATGGCCAAGATCACCGAGTCGAAGGGCGACAAGATCATGCCGTTCCCGGTCCAGGTACCCCGCCCAACGCCCAAGCCGTGATCGCAGCACGTGAGTTCTGACTTCCCCGTACCACACGATGCCGCGGGCCAGCCGCTGCTGCATCCAAGTTTCTACGCCGCCACACAAGCCGACCGCCCTGCCTGGATCATGGCGGGCAGCGGCGAGCAGATGACCTACGGCGAGCTGGACGCGCGCAGCAACCAGCTGGCCCAACTGTTTCGCGCACGCGGCCTCAAGCAAGGCGACGGCGTGGTGGTGCTGCTGCCTAATCGTGTTGAGACGTTGCTCGTGTACTGGGGCGTACAACGCGCAGGCCTGTTCTACACACCGATCAGCACGCAGTTTCAACCCGCTGAGATCGCCTACATCCTGAATGACAGCGACGCGCGCGTGTTCATCACGGTGAAGTCGCAACTGCAGCGGCTGCGCGCGCTGCTGGTGGGCGCGAAGGCCAATCAGCCGCTCGGCATCGCTGCGCCGAGTGTCAGCCATGGTTTTCTGTTGGATGGCGATCTGCTGGATGGCGATCTGCTGGATGAGGATGGCACTGCAGCCGCCGCACCCGGCTTCAGGAACCTCAGCGCGGAAATGGCCAGCCAGCCCGATACACCCATCGCTGACGACGCCGAAGGCGCCGACATGCTCTATTCCTCCGGCACCACCGGCCAACCCAAGGGCGTGCGCACTGCGGGCGTTGGCAATCCACTCGGCACGTTAAGCGCATTGTTCCGTCGGCGTCTGGCATGGCATGGCATGGACAACAGCACCGTCTACCTTTCCACCGCGCCGCTGTATCACTCGGCGCCGCTGCGCTACAGCACCATGACGATGCGCCTCGGCGGTACCGCCATCGTCATGGAACGCTTCGATGCAGAAGCCGCGCTGGCGGCGATCGAACGCCATCACATCACGCACAGCCAATGGGTGCCGACCATGCTGGCGCGGCTGCTGCGCCTGCCCGAAGCAACCAAACAGCGCTACGACCTGCGCAGCCACCGCTTCGCGGTGCATGCCGCTGCGCCCTGCCCGATTCCGGTCAAGGAAGCCATGCTGCAATGGTGGGGACCGATGCTGTACGAGTACTACTCCGGCACCGAGGGCAACGGTCAAACGGTGATCGGGCCCGAAGACTGGCTGCAGCACAAAGGATCTGTTGGGCGACCCATTCACGGCATTCTGCATATCTGCAACGAACACGGCCGCGAATGTGCAGCGGGCGAAACCGGCACGGTGTACTTCGAAGCCGGTTCGACGTTCGAGTACTACAAGGACCCTGACAAGACCGCACGGGCGCGCAACGCAGCCGGCTGGTCAACGCTGGGTGATATCGGCCACGTCGATGCGGGCGGGTTTCTGTATCTCACCGATCGCGCGTCGTTCATGATCATTTCCGGCGGCGTGAACATCTATCCGCAGGAAGTCGAGAACGTACTGATGCTGCATCCCATGGTGCAGGACGTTGCGGTGTTCGGTGTGCCGGATGCTGAGTTCGGTGAACAGGTGAAGGCCGCCGTCGAACGGGTGCCGCCGCCGGCCGACGCGGACTCCGTGCAGACGGAAATGTCAGACGCGCAGCTTGAGACAGAACTGATCGCGTTCTGCCGCACCCATCTCGCGCACCTGAAGTGTCCGAAGAGCATCGACTTTCACGCGCGGCTGCCGCGCCACGACACCGGCAAGCTGTACAAGAAACCACTGCGCGATGCGTATTGGCCTGCGCAAACCCTGGTCACCGCTGCTCAATAGTCGTCACGCAGCGATTCCTGCATGAGCGGAAACGCGCTGAGCATGTGCGGCGCCACGACCGCTTCAGCCGGCACAACACTGGCCGGGCTCAGCTGATCGATCGACGACAGCCCCATCAATGCAAGGTTGATGCGCATTTCACTTTCCAGCAGCTCCAGCATGCGCACCACTGCAGCGCTGCCACCTGCCGCCATTGCCAGCGCTTCCAGACGACCGACGCCCACCGCGGTTGCACCCAGCGCGAGGGCCTTCAGCACATCGGTGCCGCGCAGGATGCCGCCATCGAACACAACGGGGACACGGCCACCGATCACGCGTACGACCTCCGGCAGCATGTCGAGGGTGCCGCGACCCTGATCCAGCTGCCGGCCACCGTGATTCGATACGTACACCACGTCGACGCCGTGCTGCAGCGCAAGCTCGGCGTCTTCCGCGCAGGCAATGCCCTTGAGTACCAGCGGAATGCTGAAACGGTCCTTGATGCGTTTCACCAGCGCCCAGGTCATCGACGCCTGCATGCCAAAGCCGCCCTGGCCGGTTGCAGACTCGACCAGCCGGCGGCCGGACTTCGGCACGTAGCGCTTCAGCACATCGCGTTCGCGGCGGCTGTACACCTGGGTGTCGACGGTCAGGCAGAACGCCTTGTAGCCGGCTGCGACGGTCCGTTCGATGATGTCCATCATCCAGGCTTCATCACCCAGCGCGTACAGCTGATAGATCTTCGGACCTGCACATGCCTGCGCGACTGCCTCGAACTCCGGCGAGCACACCGAACTCAGGATCTGCATAACGCCGAAGCGCTCTGCAGCAAGCGCCGCAGACAAGCCACCGCCGGTCTCGAATACCTGCAGCGATCCGATCGGCGCCAGCAGCACCGGAATACGCAACGGCACACCCAGCAGCGTGCGCTGCACATGCACCTGCGAGACGTCGTTCAGCACGCGCGCCTTGAGTGCCAGGCGATCCAATGCGAGCCGATTGCGCTTCAGCGAGGTTTCGGTTTCGGCCGCACCGACCAGATAGTCCCAATCGCCGCGCGACAGCTGAGTGCGGGCCCGTTGCACCATTTCCTGCAGAGTCGAAAAGTCCGCGGCCACGCAAGGCTCCCAAACAGATGTGCAAAGGCGGCGAGTCTGCCCGAGGCATCAGCACTTCGCGATACGAAGAACGCCTGACGCGTATCGACGGAGTGGGCCGCCCACGGCGCTATCTAGAACAGCGCGAGCTAAAACAGCGCGATCTGCGTCGGTTCGTCCAGCACCTGCTCGAAGCGCAACCCCTGCAACGCCAGCACGGGTTCGGCAACCGGCCGCACCTGTTTCTGAATGTAGTGCTCGCGGTCGAGCGGATGTTGCACAGCGCTCAGCGGCTCGGGGCCTGCAACGGTCATCACATAACTGATCAAACGGCCGGTCAGGCCTGCCTGCTTGCGCGCAGCAACCACGTGCGGCGGCGTGCTGTCGGTGTAATCGGCCAGGGGTTTGCGCAGCGCCTTGCGGTACACAAGCGCATCGTCATGTTCACCTGCACGCACCTGCCGCAGCAGCTCGCGCAGATAGGCCGCAACATTCTCATCGTTGAACAGCCGGCCATAGAGCTCCCGCTGCACGCGCTTGGCGAGGTCAGTCCAATCGCGGCGCACCACCTCCATGCCCACGAATTCCATTTCTCCTGCGCGCAAGCCGACATAGCGTTTACGTGCGCCGGCCTGGCCGCCGCGCACCGACGGCAGCAGCAAGCGCAGATAGTGCTTCTCGAATTCGAGTTCCAGTTTGCTTACAACCTGCCACTCGTTGTGCACGTAGTCCTGCAGCGCGGCATTGAGCGCCTTGGCCAGCACAGGACCCGACGCGAGGGCGCGCGCATCGTCGGTCTCGTCCGACTGCACAAACAGGCTGTCGGTGTCGCCGTACAACACCGTCAGGCCGTTGTCCTCGAACCAGCGCTTGGACCACAACAGCAGTGTCTTGCCGAACGAAGTAATTGCATTGGCGATCTGCGGATTGTGGAAACGGCATGCGGGTGTGCCCAGCACACCATAGAAGGAATTCATCAGGATCTTGATGGCCTGCGAGGCAATGCTGTCACCTGCGCGTTTCGCCTGCTCGCGCTGCGGGAACAGCTCGTCCAGCAAACCCGGAAGAATGCCGGGGGCGCGATCGAACGCCGCGCCGTTGGGCGCCACAATTGAATCGTTGGCGGCGGGCCGCTCGGCAACGCTGTTGCTGCTTGAACGCTGCGCCTCCTCCACCTGCCCACGGAACGCCAGTGGATCGAGGTTGAAGGTACGGATAAGGCTGGGGTACAGACTTTTGAAGTCGAACACCAGCACGTTGCGGTACAGACCCGGCGCCGGGTCCAGCACCCAACCGCCGGCCTGCGGCACATGCTCGCTGCCATCGGCGCCGACACTTGGCGCGGCGATGCCACGACGATGCAACTGCATCAGATACAGGAAATCGAACGAGGCGATGCTGGCGGACACCCGGTCCGGCGTCATGCCGGTCAGTTTCGAGCGCGCGACCGCCAGCTCGATCAGTTGCAGGCGCTCGAGAATTTCAAGCGCAAGTCGTGCATCGGTTCGCGCGTAGTACACGAATGCCGCACGGTCTTCGCTGTAGCGACGCATGATCTCGGCGACCTTGTCCACGCCATGCTCGGTGATCGACTTGCCTTCGCCCAGTACCTGCCGGGCAACACTGTCCAGGCTGTACTCGTCCATCCGAACGAACGCGCCTTGCAGCAACGCGATCCCGTCCAGCACCAGGCGACCGGGAATACGCGCCTCCGAACGCTGGAAGTAGCCCTCGCCCGCACGAATGTGCAAAGCACCGGGGCCGCGCCCCAGCGTCATCGTCAAGCGACAGCGCTGGGCAATCTTCTCGAGCACCGCCAGATCGAAATCGATCACGTTCCAGCCGGTCAACACATCCGGATCCAGTTCGCGCACACGCTGCATGAAAGCCTGCAGCAGCGCGCGTTCGTCGCGAAAGGCAATGGCGCCCGCGGGTGGGGGATCGGGACGACGATGCAACAACAGCACTTCATCGGCGCCGGCGCCATACAGGGCGATCGCCAGCACATGCCCGGCGTCAGGCGTGGTCTCGATGTCGAAAGACAGCACCTTGAGCTGCGGCGTCAGATCCGCCGGCGACAGCGTTGGTCGTTCGAACGTCCAGCGCACATCGCTGCCTGCCTCGGCAGGGCCTTCGATCAGGCAGCTGCCGCGGATGCCACGATCAATCAGAAAGGCCTGCGCGAAGCGCACGTCCGCTTCGAAGGTGCGCACGCCCATGGCATGCAGCCGATCCCGCAGTGCGGCGGCATCCATGGGCAGATGCACATCGATGCGCAGCAGCGTTTCCCCCTGCAACCCCGCTACCACCGCGCCTGACGCAGCGATGGCCGGCCGAACCTGCCGTTGCAGTCCCAGCTGCCGAATCGCCGTTTGCGCAGTGGCGGGCACGAAAAAATGCGGCTGCGCCCGATCATCACTGATGAGAAACGTCTCGCCGTTGCCCAGCACCCCAAAGCAACGCACGACCGGGCGGCCCGACTCCACCCGGTAGCTGCTCTGCAGAATGAAGCCTTCCGTACGCATGGCCGCATTGTCGACCGATCGAAGGTGCGGTGGGCGACATTCGACACAGGCGCGGCCGTAGAATCCCCGCACCAACCACAAGCCCTGGATAGACCGACCCATGTCATCAGTGATCGTCATCGGCGCGGGCCATGCCGCCGGCCAACTTGTGGCGGGATTGCGACAGAACGGATCCACCGAAGGCGTGCTCATGATCGGCGACGAGCACGAGCCGCCGTATCAGCGCCCGCCGCTTTCCAAGCAGTTCCTGTCCGGCGAATGGGGCGTCGACAAACTGCTGCTGCGCCCGATGAATTTCTACGCGCAGAAGGACATTCGGCTACGCACCGATACACGGGTCGTCGCGATCGATCGCGCCGCGCACAGCGTTGCGCTGGAAGGCGGCGAAACACACGACTACTCCGCACTGGTAATCGCGACCGGCAGCCGCGTGCGCAAGCTCAGCATCCCCGGCTCGGATCTGGCGAATCTGTTCTATCTGCGCACGCTGGCAGACGTCGTCGCTATCCGCGAGGTGCTGCAACCCGGCAAACGGCTGGTCATCGTTGGCGGCGGCTACATCGGTCTCGAGACCGCGGCGGTCGCACGCAAGATGGGCGTCGAGGTCACGGTGCTGGAAATGGAATCGCGCATCCTGCAGCGCGTAACGACCGAAGCCATGTCAGCGTTCTACGACACGCTGCATCGCGGACATGGCGTGGATATCCGCGTGAACATGCGTGTCAGTGGCTTCAGCGGCAGTGCGGGTGGTGGCGGCAGTGTCGATGGCGTGATCTGCGGCGATGGCACCACCATTCCCGCCGATCTCGTTGTCATTGGCGTAGGCGTCATCCCAAACACCGAGCTGGCGGCCGACGCAGGCCTTGCCGTCGACAACGGCATTCTCGTGGATGCCTTCTGCCGGACCAACGATCCCGACATCTATGCAATTGGCGACTGCGCGCGCGGATACAACGACGCGCTCGCGCGTGCGATTCGTCTGGAGTCCGTGCCCAACGCAATGGAACAGGCGCGCGTTGCCAGTGCCAACATCTGCGGCAAGGCGCTGCGTTACAACAGCATGCCGTGGTTCTGGTCTGATCAGTACGACGTGAAGCTGCAGATGGTGGGCTTCGCGGGCGACGGCAACGAAAGCGTGACGCGCGGCGATGTGAGCGCACAGCAGTTCATGACGTTCTACCTGAACAACGGCGCAGTCGTGGCCGCCGACAGCGTGAACATGCCACGCGACTTTCTGCTGGCCCGCCAGCTCGCAGAGCGCAAAGTACAGGCTGACAGGCAGGTGCTGGCAGACTCAAGCGCCGACCTCAAAGCGTTGATGCCGAAAGGCTGAGCCAATGAGCAAGCCCGGCGTGCCCGTCGTCGAGCGACCAGGCGCCACCCTGGATCCGGCGCTACGGCGCATTCTCGATGCAACGCCACGACCCTCCCGCAAGCTGCTGTACTGCACGGCTTGCGGTGCGCCCATCACCAATGAAGAGGCGCGCATGGAGGTGGGCGGCAGCCACGCTCATCACTTCAGCAATCCGTTCGGCATCCAGTTCCACATCGGCTGCTTCAGCCAGGCGCCTGGATGCTCCGTGCTTGGCCCGCCACAGCACGCCGACAGCTGGTTTCCGCAGCATCTCTGGCGCCTTGCTGCGTGCGGCGCCTGCAACGGCCATCTCGGCTGGTGTTTTGAACACGCGGTCGATGCCGGTGCAGCACCGTTCTTCGGTCTGATCGTAGAACGCCTTCGGCGCTGATCCCCACGCCAGCGCGCGGCAGGCGCTACGCACCGCAGGCGGTGCGCGCCTACTGCAGTTCCTGTGGCGCCGGCGTGCGTGGCACCATTTCAAATAGCCACAGGTCCCCGGAGGTCACGATGTCCGGCGTGCCCTGGACCTGATACTTGCGCTGCAGTTCGGCGAGCACGGCCGGCACCTCCGGCCCCGACATCACGCGGACGAGTTGACGCGGATAACGCTTGCCGTTGATGCGCGCCACAACGCGGCCATCTGCGCTGGCCTCGTGCGGCCAGTGCTTCCACAGCTTGCCCAGGGTGCCGTTCATGTAGCCACTGGGGATGAACAGGCGACCCTGATACTCCGCAACCCAGGTCGTGCGCGACCGCGCGGGTTCCAGCAGTTGGAACTCGATGGTCGACAGGTCACGGGCAAAGCGCATATCTGCGTAGGGGTCGGTCACCCAATCGCCGCTGGCGAGCGGCCCGCCCGCGACCATCCCATACGGCCCGTCGTGCAAGCGAACGGCTGCGAAGAACAGCCCGACGCCAAAGGCCAGTACAACCAGCAGCTTCCCAAGAAAACGCAAAACCTTCATCGACGCCCCCTGCCCGCTCACCCATCACGCCCCTGGAGAATTACGGAGCCGGTACCGGAAGGCAATGGACGGGTAAAACGCCGGGCGAAAAAAAGGGAGCCCGGAGGCCCCCTTTCAAGGGTCAGTCGAAACGCAGGTGTACTACCAGCGACGGCCGCCGCGATCACCACCACGATCACCACCACGGTCACCGCCGCGGTCACCGCCGCGAGGACCACCGCCGGAACGCTCGAGCGCTTCGTTCACCTTCATGGCGCGCCCGCCAAGCATGTGACCGTTGAGTGCCGCGATCGCGTTCTGGGCATCACCGTTGGACATCTCGATGAAGCCGAAGCCACGCGGGCGTCCAGTCTCTCGATCATTGATCATGTTGAATGACATGACAGTGCCGTGCTGTTCAAACAACTCGCGAATCACGGACTCATCGACGGAAAAGGGCAGGTTGCCTACAAACAGTTTCATCTACGGAATGCTCAATTCAATCGCCCGCCGGTACGACCTCCAAGGGTTGAAATTGGAGGTTCAATTACCGCAACGGGCTACATAACCCGCGTCGCGCACCCCCGCTCCACACCAACGTGCAGACGCGGAAACGCGAGACGAGCGAGTCGCCGCTGGATCGAGATCTTTGAGATTGCGAGCGCGAGGCCAGACGACGTGCAAAGGACACACAGGGCCAGGAACAGACAAGGAGCAAGTCACGAGCCAGGCCGCAGTTTACACGCCGAATACGTTTTGTCGCCTATCAAGTTACGTCCAGGCCACCAGGGGCCCGGAGCAACCGAAGGAACGAATCGGCGACGTTCCTCCTATATCTACTTCTTCTACTTTTTTTCTTCTTCTACTTTTTCTTGTTCTTCTTCTTCTTCCAGCTCTTGCAGATCTGTTTCTGTTTCCAGATCCAGACCGACATCTACCCAGCACAAGGCCGAGCTTGGCGTTGCTGACGGGCTTGCTGGAGACTGGGCATCAAGCAGAGATCGACGCAGTGCTCCGCGTTACGCCTCTACGAAAATGCCCAGCTAAGCTCACGTTGCGGCCGACCCGTGTCGGCCGCCAGCGTCAACTACCAGCGGCGGCCGCCACGGTCGCCACCGCGGTCACCGCCGCGATCGCCACCACGGTCACCGCCGCGATCGCCACCACGCGGACCACCGCCACCACCACCGCCGCCACCGGAGCGCTCAAGCGCTTCGTTGACCTTCATGGCGCGACCGCCAAGCATGTGGCCGTTGAGCGCCGCAATGGCGTTCTGTGCGTCGCCGTTGGACATCTCAACGAAACCAAAGCCGCGCGGGCGGCCCGTTTCACGATCATTGATCATGTTGAACGAGATAACGGCACCCTGCTGCTCGAACAGCCCACGAATCTCACTCTCGTCAACGGAAAAAGGCAGGTTGCCTACAAACAATTTCATCTACGGATTACTCACTTGAATTGCCCGCCACCGCTGTCCCGTCTTTGTATTGAGACGCCGCGCGGGCTACATGACTTGCGTTGCACAACCCCATACGCACACGTGCAAACGCACATGAACTCAAGAAGCCGCGCAACCGCCAAGTCGCCAGCTGGATCGGGAACGTCGAGATTGCGAGCGCGAGGCCGGAGGGGTGCAAACTGCGCACGGGGCCAGGAACAGACAAGGAAGAGAACGCGAGCCAGTGGCGAGTGTACACGTCGAACAGCGGTTGTCGCGTGTCTTTATCGTTGCCCTCGCCTGTTGTTCTCGGCGAGCGCCGCCTGTTGTTCACGGCGAGCGCCGCCCGTTTCTCCATGCGGCGTTGCGTTGATTAGGTCGGAGGCACCGCGCCCTGCACCCCCCGCCTCATCCGCGTCGTCCGATCTCTGACGGCACCGCGCAAACAAAGCGCCAGTGTTTTGACGCCTTCCGCCAGCGCGATTCAGTTCGTGCGAGCGCAGCGCCAGTGATCTCAAACCGGTGTCTAGACTGAACGGCAATTACTTAGGCCGCCAATCGTGACCATGTAGCGCGATCTTTTTGCGGGCACGCGCGCGCGGTACCTTCAACCATGCGTAGGATTTTGGTCTGCGCTTTCGCATTCGCGGCTCAATGCGCCCGGGTCGTCGGCCAACCCGGCACTGAGCAATCAGCACGAACAGCCG
>CAMAVY010000089.1 GCA_945861675.1 Klebsiella pneumoniae
CATCATCTTTCATGAATACGTGCATTACCTGTTGGGCCGCCAACGCACGCAGTACCCGACCTGGTTCGACGAGGGGCTGGCCGAGTTCATGTCCGACGTGCAGGAGTCGCCCAGCACGTTGACCGTCGGCAACATCCCGCGTGAGGGCATCAACGCCTATGCGCACTTCTGGAGGATTCCTCTGCGCGAGATCATGGCCGACGACTTCGTGCTCGACTGGCGGCAGGAGCGCGTGACCTCCTTCTATGCGCAGTCCTGGGCAACCGTGAGTTACCTGATGTCGCGGCCGGACGCCGCAGCGACGGCCGGTCGTGTCAATGCCGCGGACCTCGCGGTCACCTATCAGCACACTCGCCGCGAACAGTTGCAGGCCTACCTGCAACTGCTGAATGCGGGCTCGACACGTGCTGATGCATTCCGGACTGCATTCAATTGCACAGAAGCGGAGCTGACTGCGGAAATTCGCCGGCACCTGCGCAGACGCCGGCTACCCGGTATCAGTGTTGCGCTCAGCGACCTGCACTACAGCACTGCCGTGCGCCACGCATTGCTCGCCCCGCATCAGGTTGCTGCACACCTTGGGGAATTGACGCTGCTGATGGGGAACGAAGGCGGCAAGCGCGCTGAGTCGCTGTTCCAAATTGCATTGGCAGGCGCGCCCGGCAATGGCGTGGCGCGCTCTGGTCTGGCCGTCGCGCTGGCCCAACAGCTGCGCTACGACGAAGCACTCGCACACGCGCGGCGCTCAGTACTCGATTCGAACGTAGCAGAGACCCATCTCGATCTCGCCCGCGTGTTGCTCGGCGTCTGTGCGAACAACCTGCAGCACGGCTCAGACCGCGATTGTCAGCGCCTCGTGCTGGAAGCGCGGCAGCATTTCGAACGCTCGTTGCAACTGGCGCCCATGGCACCGGAAGCCCACGCCGGAATGGGCATGGCCCTGGCCCGGCTGTCGCACGGGCCTGACCGGCCACAGGCCATCAAACACCTGGCGTTTGCCTACGACCTGTCGCGCTGGCTGCCACAACTCAGCCTCGAGTTGGGCAAGCTCTATCTGAAGGAGGGCCGCGCGGAGCTCGCGCGCGAGAGCCTGACCAATGTCGTCCGCTGGGCTAAGAGCGAGAGCATGCGCCACGAGGCCGAAGGTCTGCTCCAGTCCATCGCCGTTCCGCCCGCGTCCTGATCGAGCTACTGCATTTCGACCGGTCGCTGGCCCTTGGTCACCGCATCCCCATAGGCATCAATGCGCCCGCGCACGTCCTCCACACGATCCTGTACGGGCGCATTGGTAATGCCATCAACGCCACCGGGCATGCCGGGCTCGATGATCTCGTTCAACTGCGCAGTCGCTTCCACAACCGGCGCGGTGATGCCCGCAGGACGATTGAACTTGAACACGAACCGATCCGGATGGCCGCTCAGACTCTCGTCGTTGCTTAACAGCGTGCGGTCGTCGGCCATCGTGCGCAGCGCGTTGCTCTGGCCCATGGCGATAAAGCCAAGCGTGGTGACTTCGTGCAGTACGAACGCCTGATCGATGCGACCCAGCGTGCCCACGTCGCGATCGCGGCTGTCGGGCAGCGCCGAGTAGTCGACGATGCCCAGCACACCACCCGCCTTCAGCGCCGTAATCGCCTCGCCCAGCAGTACGCGACGATCAAGCCCCATGTTGACGGCCATGTGATAGGCGTCGGCAATGATCACTCTATCCAGACTGTCCGCTGGCACTTGTGTGCCGACCTCGGTCACCACACGTACGTTGCCGAGGCTCGCCAACCGGGCATCGTTCTGCAGGCGCGTGACATAGACCACGCCCTGCGGGCCAACAGCACGCGCCAGGATCTCGGTGAGATAACCGTCGCCTGCGAACAGCTGCAGCACTTTCATGCCGGGCGCCACGCCCATGAAGCCAAGCACGGCGATGGGTTTGTCCAGCGCATCACGCCGACGGTCCGGCCCTTCGCGCCCCAGGTCGGCAACGGCAGTCGCCACTGCCTGCTGACTTGCCTGCACATCAACCGACAATGGCAATGTGCTGGCTGCCGCGGCCGGCTGTTGTGCAGCGGTCGTCTTCGCAGCGTCGCCACAACCACCCAGCAACCCCGTGACCGAACACAGCAGACCTGCAACCAGCATCCTGGAAACCAACCTGATCGAAACCAACATGCCGGGGGCCGGCAGTCCCTGGGAAAGCTCGGCACGCACGACTCGTTCCTTCTCAATGCACATCTGCACACCACCTGAAGCAAGAGCTGAAAAAACGGCGCGCAACTATGCCCGACAGCCCTCGACTACTCCACCGGTTCCAAGTGCAGTCAGCGCAGTCGGAAGTGGATTTGCCTGTACTTCTACACACGATCGCCACGCTACGATCGCGTGGATAAGCATGCGCGCCGCGCAGCCAACTGCAGAACACTCACGCGTAGCCAGAGCACGCCAAACTTGAGCGACACACACCTTGTCCTGCTGCACAGCCCGCTGGTCGGGCATGCGTTCTGGCAGCCGGTGGCCGAGCGCCTGTGTCAGCGCGGTCTGCGCACCCACGCGCCACGACTGCCCTCGCTGGAATACAGCTACGCGCCATTCTGGCTTGCCCATGCCGCCGGCATTGCCAACGGACTGCCGGACTCAGGCGCCATCATTCTTGCCGCGCACAGTGCTGCCGGCGTACTGCTGCCCGCAATCGGAAGACTGCAACGCAATCGACGCAGCAGCACACACGTGCGCGGCTATCTGTTCGTGGACTGCGATCTGCCGCGCGATGGCGCCACCCGACTCGAGCTTTGGGATGACCAGGCAGCCGCCAACGCACTTCGCGAACGCGTAGGCACGGGCTACATCCCGCGCTGGAGCGATGCACAGCTGCGCGCATTGCTGCCCGACGACGAACAGCGCGCACGCTTCCTGACAGCATTGCCGCAGCTGCCAATACAGTTGTACGACGAGTCGGTGTTGGTGCCAGACGACTGGCCTGACGCGGCGTGCGCCTATCTACAACTGTCAGAGCACTACCCGACTGCAGCCCGGACGGCCACAACGCAGCACTGGCCACACCGCAGGCTGCCGCTGCATCACCTCGCACCAAATCACCTCGCACCAATCAGTCATGCAGACGAAGTTGCCGATGCCATCGCCGAGCTCTGCACGGCACTCGTCACCCAGCCCAGGAGCAGTCAATGAGCCGTCTTGATGTGATCGAACCCGATAACATGAGTGCCGAGCAGCGGCGGGTATACAGCGACATCGTCAGTGGTCCACGCGGCGCAATCCATGGCCGCAGCATCGGTCTGTCGGGCCCGTTCAATGCATGGATACGAAGCCCGGTGCTGGCCGACCATGCACAGCAGCTCGGCTCATTTCTGCGCTTTCACAGTCAATTGCCTGGCCGACTGTCCGAGCTTGCAATCATTGTCGTGGGGCGACACATGAATGCCGCGTTCGAATTTGCTGCACATGCACCCCTGGCGATCAAGGGTGGATTGAGCGAACAGATCGTCGATGCCATTCGCACACAACAGCCACCGCGCTTCGAAGCAGCCGACGAGGCCGCCGTGTATGCATTTGCGGTCGCTCTCGTGCGCACGCATCAGGTCGACGATGCCAGCTACGCACAGGCACTTGAGCTGCTCGGCGAGGTTGGCGTGGTCGAACTCGTCGCCATCGTTGGCTACTACTCGCTGGTCAGCCTGACGCTGAACACCTTTCGTGTCCCATTGCGAGAAGGCATGACCGATCCATTTGTCGACACGCAGCGCTGAGACGCCGACCATTCACCACGCGTAGAAACACCACAGGAGCCATCGCCGTGACTGAGTTTGCAGCCCCGCTGATCTGTCCGACGCGCACCGTCGAGGAAGCTTGGATCGACTACAACGGCCACATGAACATGGCCTACTACAGCCTGGTGTTCGATCAGGCACTCGACCATGTGTTCGATCTGCTCGGCATTGGCGCTGCCTATGTGCGCGAGCAGCAGGGATCGTGTTTCAGCATGGAAGCGCACATCACCTATCTGCAGGAGGTGCAGCTCGGTGATCCTTTGCGTATCGAGTTTCAATTGCTCGACTGGGACAGCAAACGCCTGCATTACTTCGAACGCATGTACCACGCAAGCAAAGGCTATCTCGCGGCCACCTCCGAGCAGATCTGCATGCACGTGGATATGCGCAGCCGACGGTCAGCGGCATTCCCCGAGGCCATCGCAAACGACATCGCGGCGTTGGCCGAGGCGCACAAGCACTTGCCCAAAGACGCGCAGGTTGGACACCGCATCGGGATTCAACGCAAGGCCTGACAGCGCGACACCTGCCGCGCCGGCAACACGCTTCCGTGCGCGCGCTTCACCATAATGAACGCAGCGCAAACCGCCCCAGTGCTGCCTCGTTGAGCAACCAGGCCAGGCGCACTGACGCCTTCTGTACCTGCTCGACCAACATAGGCTCGATCGCCTGCTGCTCCTTAGCATCCACCTGCCCATCGCGCGCCAACGGGTAGGCCCGGTCCCGCGCCAGCACAAACGACTCGTTTGCCCAGGCAACAACATCGCCCTGTCGCCACTGCGCGCCACGCACGGGATCAATCCGCGCAACCAGGCGCGCCGCAGCACTCGCATGTGCAAGCCCCGCTGCTGCTGGCAGCTCGGCATCGAACAGCGCATGCAGGTTGGTACGCCTGCCGTGCCATTGCATGTCGATGCTGTTGCCGCCGCGATCATCGCCAACGCCCACGTGCAACGGCTGATGCAGGTCGGCAACGAAATGCCCGACAAAGCGCAATGCCGCCGCGCGCCGCAGCTGCAGGCGCTCGGAATCGCCGGTCTCGAGCACGTAGCGCAGGTAACGATGCACCGCCAGCGGCACGCAATCGAATGCTGCGCAGTCGCGCGCCGGATCGAAACCGTTGGCGCCGCGGGCGAGGTTGGTAAAGTGATACTCATAGCTGTCCCGATGCACTGTTGCGCGCACGGTGTCGGGCCAAACACAGGATTGCGCGAACGATTCAGTCTCGCCACGGTCACCCGCGCGGATCAACCGCACGAGTCGCTTCGCCGTCGGCGTCAGCTGAAGCCAGGCCATCTCGCAGATCAGCACATGCACTGGCGCACCCCAGGCTGCTGCGCGCTGCGACAACGTGCATGGAAGCAGCACAAGCAACGCAGACAGCACTGCAGCCCGGATGCGTTCACGAGGACGCAGTACGCGCGTGGGACAACTCGTCATCAGCACCTCGGACTCGGGTCAACACCAGTTCGTGCGAAGCGACACGCTACCGGCACTGCCTCCGTTTGTCCCGTCCGAAAGCAACTGGGCGGGTATGCGCAGGCAATGTGCCAACGGCGCATGGAAGCGCTGCTAAGCTGCGGCCATCTTCAGCAACAGCGAGTAGTCAAGCGTGCGCATCGGATTGTGGCTGCTGATGGGCATGCTGCTTGTCGGCTGTGCGGGTCGGTCTGCCGACCCGCTGCGCGGTGCAGGCTTCGACCGCAGCACCTTCGACACCAGCATCCGTGCCCAGGACGACTTCTACGCCCATGTGAATGGCGCCTGGCTGTCACGCACAGTGATTCCAGCCGACCGCAGCCTGCAGGGCAGCTTCACCGAGGCGTCCGACCGCGCACAGGCGCTATTGCGCGCGCTTGCAGAGGATCTGCTGATTCAGCCTGCGGACCTGCCACTCCCGCCCAAGGACAACCTGCCAAACGTGGACGACACGCCGGACGTGGCACTGGAACGCACATACCGCCAGCAGGTACGCGATTTCTATCGCAGCGCAATCAGCGAGACCAACGCCAATACGCTCGGCCTGCGCCCGGTGCGGGACACCTTGCGCAGAATCGAAGCGATTGCATCGCAACGCGAACTGCAGGCATTCATCGGCAGCGCACAGCCACTGCTGATGGGCCTGCCGCTGGCCATCTATGTCAATCAGGACAACCGCAACGCAACACAACACACGCTGTATCTGGCGCAGTCCGGACTTGGCCTGCCCGACCGCGAGTACTACCTGAAGGACACCGCCGAGTACGCGGCGATCCGCCGTGCCTATGCCGAATACGCACGCACGCTGCTCGACATCGCCGGGCATAAATCCGCGCGGGCCGAAGCCGCCGACATCATTGCACTCGAACGCCGTATCGCCGAAATCCAATGGCCACTGGCGGACAGCCGCGATCCACTGCGCACCTACAACGCGCGCACGCCAAGTGCATTGCGCACAGCGGTGCCGCAGATCGACTGGGAGGTTGTATTCAACGCCGCCATTCTGCCAGCGGACCACACGGTCATCGTGCGCCAGCCGAGCTACCTTCGCGACCTCGGGAAACTGTTGGCAGACGTGCCCTTGCAAACCTGGCGCCTGTACCTCCAACTGCGGCTGCTGGACAGTGCAGCACCCTATCTCGGCGCCAACATGGTCAGTGCGCATTTTCAGTTTCGCGGCGTGACGCTGCAGGGACTGACGGCACCCGAACCGCGCTGGCGCCGCGCGCTCGCGGCAATGAACTACGGCGTCGGTGAGCAGTTCGGACGGCTGTTCGTTGAGCGCCATTTCGATACGAACACGCAGGCACGCGTGAAGCTCATGATGACCAACATCATCGGCGCGTTCGCCACCAACACCGACACGCTGCGCTGGATGTCCGCCGCGACACGCGTAGAAGCACACGCGAAACTTGCGCTGCTGAAAAGCAAAACTGGCTATCCGGCTGTCTGGCGCGATTACAGCGCGCTGTACATTCGCCCCGACGACTTCTACGGCAACATGTCCCGTGCAGCGCATTTTCAGTACAACCGCGACCGCGCAAAGCTGGACGCGCCGGTCGATCGCGACGAATGGTTCATGACCCCGCAAACTGTGAACGCGTATTTCAGCCCGAGCCTGAACGAGATCGTGCTGACTGCCGC
Source organism: Klebsiella pneumoniae (assembly GCA_945861675.1). Lineage (GTDB taxonomy): Bacteria > Pseudomonadota > Gammaproteobacteria > Pseudomonadales > Azotimanducaceae > CAMAVY01. The sequence continues at coordinate 6,903 of CAMAVY010000089.1, forward strand.
CATTCTCAGCCCGCCGTTCTTTGACCCGAACGCGGACGATGCCGCGAACTACGGCGCCATCGGCGCAGTGATCGGGCACGAGATCAGCCACATGTTCGACGACCGGGGCCGCAACTTCGACGGCCTGGGCAATCTGCGTGACTGGTGGCAGCCTGCAGACGTGGCGCAGTTCAAGTCGCGCACTGAGCGCCTGACGCAGCAGTACAACAGCTACACGGTTCTTCCAGGTCTGAACGCCAACGGCACGTTGACACTGGGCGAGAACATCGCCGATCTGTCTGGCGTCACGGCAGCCTGGCGCGCCTGGAAGGCATCGTTGGCAGGTCGCACGGCACACATTATCGACGGCACCACGGGTGATCAACGCTTCTTCATCGGCTGGGCGCAGATGTGGCGTAGCAAGATGCGCGATGAAGCCACACGCACGATGGTCGCCACGAACCCGCACGCACCAGCGCGTCTGCGTGTGCTCGGCGTGCTCCGCAACTTCACGCCTTTCTACGACGCATGGGGCGTGCGCGAAGGCGATGGCATGTATCTGCCACCGGATGCGCGTGTGCAGATCTGGTAGCTGTCAGCGGGCACCCGCCACGGGAGCCTTCGGCAGAACAAGAACAGTCAGCCCAGGCTGAAGAGCTTCTTCAACCGCCATGTGAGCGATTTGCGCTTCTCGGCATTGCGCGCAATTCGTTTGGCGTCGGCGTAGTGCATCTGCAACGTACGCCGCGGACCGGCAATCGGATGGTGGCCGTGCCAGGAAGTCTCGCTGCGCTGAAAGGCCAGCATGGTGCCGCCGGAAGGCTCCACCTCAGCGGCATAGTCTTCCAGGTTCGTGCCGCTGCGCAGCAGGCGCAGCCGCCCACCCGCGTGCGGCCAAGTCTCGTTGAAGTAGAACAGAATGGTGATGATCTTCGTGCGCGAATCCGTGTGGATTGCGCCATCGGCCAGCTCCGCTTCGCCGCGCATCGTGCCCATGATCGCAGTGTGGTCCAGCGCCAGGCCGAACTTGTCGGCGATGCAGGCACGGAACTCGCTGCCATTCAATACGCGCCAGAACGCTGCAGCCGCACCGTGCAATTGAAGCTGCTCAATTGCATGGGCACCGGGGCCAGGCAAGGTTGGATAGTCGCGGTTGATCGCCGCCAACGCATCCGCACGAATGCAGCCCGGCACCACGAGGTGCGTGTAGGGCAATGTCTGCAGCGTCGCGGCCGCCAACGCGGCGAGGTCAAACGTATCGCCGAGTTCCGCTGCTGCAGCCAGAGCGGACATTGCGCCTAGTAACCTTCCAACTCGCCATAGCGATTGCGATGGTAGTTCGTGTCACCAAAGGTCTGCTCAGCCACCGCGTGACGCTTCATGAAGAAGCCGATCTCGAACTCATCGGTCATGCCGATGCCACCGTGCATCTGAATGCCCTCGCGAGAGACCATGTGACCCGCCTCGCCGACTTTGGCCTTGCACAGGCTTGCAAGCTTCGCGATCTCTGAGGCATCGCGACCTTCGTCCAGTGCAGTCAGCGCTTCCAGCACAACCGACTTGGACAGCTCGACCTCGCAGAACATATTGGCGGCGCGATGCTTCAGCGCCTGGAACGAACCGATCGGCACGCCGAACTGCTCACGCGTCTTCAGGTAGTCGACCGTGCGTTCGAAGCACTCCTGCATGCTGCCCAGCATCTCTGCTGCAAGGCCAATGCGGGCAATGTCGAGCGTGCGATCAAGCACGTCCGAGCCTTTGCCGACCTGACCAATGACGGCACTGGTGCTGACCTGCACCCCATTCAACTCGACAATCGCTGCGTTGCGGCTGTCGACCATCGATGTTCGTGTGCGGGTCACACCCGAAGCATTGCCGTCGACCAGAAACAGCGTGATGCCATCGCGATCGCCTGCTGCGCCCGAGGTCCGTGCAACCACGATCAGCTTGCCGGCCACATGACCATCCAGCACGAAGTTCTTCTTGCCGGTGAGCGTGTAGCCGCCGGCACTTGCCTCTGCGCGCGTCGCAATCTGATACGGGCCGTGGCGCGTGCCCTCCTCCAGTGCCAGAGCCAGCAGCAGTTCGCCTGCGGCGACCTGCGGCAACAGCTCGCTCTTCTGCTCATCGGAGCCACCGATGTTGATCGCAGTGCCGCCCACCCAGACGGTGGCGAACAATGGCGACGCTGTCAGCGTGCGCCCGGTCTCTTCAGTGACTACGCCCAGACCCTTGTAGCCAAAGTTGAGACCTCCGAAGTCTTCGGGCCAGGGAATCCCGCTCCAACCCAGCTCAACGATCTTCGACCAGGTCTGAGCATCGAACCCCTGCGGATCCTTGGCATCGCGCAACTTGCGCAGTTGCGACACCGGGGCATTACTGCCGCAGAAGTCCTTTGCGGTATCCCGCAACATCGTCTGCTCTTCGTTCAGGATCATCGGCATTTCGTTTGCCCCCTCAGGGAAAAAAGTTCACAAGAAAAACTTGAATGGTTCGGCTTCTTTCAATCTGGCTGCATTCAATCAATCGGCGTTTTTTTCAGTCAATCTGGCTTATTTTTTTCGGTCAATCCGGCTTATTTTTGTTCGGTCAATCCGGCAGGCCAAGCACACGCTTGGCAATGATGTTCAACTGCACCTCGTTGCTGCCGCCGGCAATACTGGACGCCTTCGACTGCAACCACACGCGGGCGTCGGCCTTCGCCGCAGGCGCGAAACTCTCGCCTTCCCAACCAATGCCCTGGAAGCCACGCATGTTCACCAGCAGTTCCATGCGCTGTTTGCGCAGGTTGGCTTCGTAGAGTTTGAACATCGAAGTGGCCGGGCCCGGGGTCTTGCCGCCTTCCGATTCTTCGACCGTGCGTCGTTGTGTGAGCCGCAGCGCGCGCTCGTTCATTTCGAGCGCAACGATGTCAGCGCGCACCGCCGCGTCGGCCAGACGCCCCGTTGCATCCGCGCCAAGATAATCCCGCGCGATGGCCGCCAGATGCGCATCTTCGGTACTGGCAGCCGTGGCATTGCCGGCCAGCTGCACAATGCCCGAGCGCTCGTGCTGCAGCAGGCGCTTGCCGACCGACCACCCCTTGTTCAGCTGGCCGACCAGGTCCTGCTTCTGCGCGACGGCGTTGTCGAAGAAGCACTGACAGAAATGATTGTTGCCGCTGATCAGCGTCAGAGGTCGCACGGTCACACCAGGCTGGTCCATCGGGAACAGCACAAACGAGATGCCCTCGTGCTTGGGCGCCTTGGTGTCGGTGCGCACCAGACAGAACATCCAGTCGCCGTATTGCGCCAGCGTGGTCCAGATTTTCGATCCGTTGATGACGAAGTGATCGCCCTTGTCTTCGGCACGCGTCTGCAGGCTGGCGAGGTCGGAGCCTGAGCCTGGCTCGGAATAGCCCTGACACCAGCGGATGTTGCCGTTGGCAATCTGCGGCAGGTGGCGAAGCTTCTGTTCTTCCGTGCCAAACTCGAGCAGCGTCGGACCGATCATGGACACGCCCATGCCCACCAGCGGCGTACGCGCGCCGATGCGGCGCATCTCATCGAGCAGCACCATGTACTCACTGATGTTGAGGCCCGCGCCGCCATAGGCCCTGGGCCACATCGGCACGCTGAAGCCGCGCGCCGCGCAGCGATCCAGCCACAGTTTCGCGTCGGGATTACGAATGGGTTCCTTGCGGCCGCCGGCGAACGTCTCGCCGTCGACCATTGGCGTGCGCATGCTCGGTGGGCAGTGCTCGCCCAGCCAAGTCCGAACCTCAGCGCGGAAGTCTTGAATAGCGGACATGGCACCCCCCGTTTCGTCAATGATCGGACCTCAGTCGGCCATCAGAACAAAAAGTCTGCACGAAAAAAACCCCGGGCCATGCGGTCCGGGGCAAAAGGCGCTGACACATCAGGGAGGGGGAGGGGTCGTGCCAGCGCAAAACGGAAACTGGTCGGGGAGTCCTATTGCTACGGCTGTTGTTACTGCGCCTGCTACCGCTGCTGCTAACGCAGCGGGATCGCTACGAACCGCTTGGTGTTGCCGCGAATCACCAGCAGCGACACTGCATTGCGCTTCTCCCGTTTGGCGGCGGCCACGGCTTCATTCAACGCCTGGGCCTGCCGAACCGGTCGCTGGTTCACCATCACGATGACGTCGCCCGGCTGAATGCCCTGGCTGGCTGCCGGCCCCGCGGGTGCCACCTGACGTACCACTACGCCTTCCATGTTCATCGGCAGCCCAAGCTGCTCGCGGCTCGGCTGATCAAGCGTCTGCACATCCATGCCGAGATCGCGCTGAGCACTTGGAACGGCGGGCGCCACACTCTTGCCGGTACCACCCTGCTCAGTGCCCAGATCGGCCAACGCGCCGGCCTGATCGCCAATGTGCACCTTGATGCGGCGCTGACTGCCGTCGCGCAGCACCGTCAGGGTCACGTCGGAACCCACTGGCGTCACCGCAACCTGCCGCGACAGCTCCTTGGGATCACGGATCGCCACATCACCCAGGCGTTGCACAACGTCACCCGGTTGCAGGCCGGCGCGCGCAGCCGGCCCGCCCGGCAGTACATCTGCGATGAGCGCGCCTTCCGGTCTCGCAAGGCCGAGGCTGCCAGCGATCTCTGGCGTCACATCCTGGATCTGCACGCCCAGCCAGCCGCGCTTCACGGCAACTCCGCGACGCAGTTGCGCGACCACGCCCTGTGCCTGAGCTGCGGGGATCGCAAAGCCGATGCCCACATTGCCGCCGTTGGGCGAATAGATGGCGGTGTTGACGCCAATCACCCGGCCGCTGGTGTCGAACACCGGGCCGCCCGAGTTGCCGCTGTTGATCGCGGCATCGATCTGCAGGAAGTCGTCATAGGGCCCCGCGCGCAGGTCGCGACCACGCGCCGACACAATGCCCACGGTTGCCGTACCACCAAAGCCAAACGGGTTACCGATCGCCACCACCCAGTCACCGATCCGCGTGCGGTCAGAATCACCGAACTGCACGAACGGCAGGCGCTTCGTGCTCTGCACCTTCAGCACCGCGAGATCGGTCGCCTGATCCACACCGAGCACCGTGGCCGGCAGTTCTGTGCCGTCGTCCAGCGTGACGGTGATGGTGTCGCCCGCGTTGACCACGTGATTGTTGGTCACCACGATGCCTGACGGATCGATGATGAACCCCGAGCCCAGGCCGCCAGAGGGCGCGCCGCGCGGTACGCCGGGCCCCCCCGGGCCGAAGAAACGCTCGAAGAAATCATTGAACGGTTCACCTGGCGCGCGATTGGGCATGCCCGACTTGCCACTCATCTGCGGCGCCGCGTTGCGCTGAATGACGATCGTGACTACCGCGGGTTTGACGCGCTCGACAATGTCTGCGAATGCCGGCAGACCAGACAGTGGCGGCGCACTCGTGGGCGTAACCACCTCGGGCGTGGCCGATGTCGGGGCGGCCGCGGACTCCGCCGCGAGATCGCCTGCGGGCACAGCCGCCCAGGCAATCGCTGCAATGGCACCAATTGCAACCGCAACCAGCGCGCCGGTGCGCGACTTTTCCAACCAGGATGACACGTGCTGCTGCTCCTACCGGTGAGTGACAGCGCAGAGAATGCGTCCGGCTTGCTGAAACCAACCTGAACGAAGCATGAAAAATTCGTAACGCGCAGCGCAGTGCGGCCAGCGGCCTCGGTGCGTCCCGGCCTGATAGCCTTCCCGCCGATTGTTACTGCCCATTGCCAATAGAGTCCGACACTGTTGCGACTGCTCATCATCGAAGACGATCGCGAGGTCGCTCAGTTCCTCACGCGCGGTCTGAGTGAAGCTGGCAACACGGTGGATCACGCCGCCGACGGCAAGAACGGTTTGTTTCTTGCCACCACCGAAAACTATGACGCCATCATCGTCGACCGGATGTTGCCCGGCGTCGATGGGCTGACCATCGTGCGCACGTTGCGCGCCTCGGGTGCCAGCACCCCGGTGTTGATCCTGTCGGCATTGGGTGAGGTCGACGATCGTGTGGCGGGCCTGCGCGCCGGTGGCGACGACTACGTTGTCAAACCGTTCGCGCTGTCAGAGATCCTGGCGCGCATCGATGCGCTGGTGCGACGCGCGCGCGGCGACGCGCGCGAGGGCACCCGCCTCGAAGTAGCGGACCTGGTACTGGACCTGCTGACGCGCGAAGCGCGCCGCCGCGGTGTGCTGATCGAACTGCTGCCACGTGAGTTTCGCCTGCTTGAGTATCTGATGCGTCACGCGGGTCAGGTGGTCACCCGCACCATGCTGCTTGAACACGTCTGGGACTATCACTTCGACCCGCAGACCAACGTCATCGATGTGCACATCTCACGGCTGCGCGCGAAGATCGATCGCGACTTCAGCGTGCCGCTCATACAGACGGTGCGTGGCGCCGGTTATCGACTGGGAAGTGCCTGAACGTGCGCATGCGCTGGGCGCTCATCCGCAGCACGAGCTTCCGCCTGACACTGGCCTACGCCGGCTTCTCCGCTGTGTCGCTGACGCTGCTGCTGGGCTTCGTGTACTGGTTCAGCGTCGGCTACCTGGAACGCCAGACCGATGCCACCATCGAGTCCGAAATCTCCGGCCTGGCAGAGCACTACCGCCGCACGGGCAATCGTGGCCTGGAACGCGTGATCGGCGAACGCATCTGGAACGACCGCTCCCGACGCAGTTATTACCTCATCACCGACTCACAGCTGCGCCCGATGGCGGGCAACATGCGCTACTGGCCCGACCCGCAGCCGATTGGTGAGGGCTGGCTGGAGTTCGACGAACGGGGGGTGCCTGTTCGCGCACGGTTGTTTGTGCTGCAAGGCGGTTTCGGCCTGCTGGTGGGTCGCGACGTTCAGGAGCTGGCGCAGTTCAAGAGCCTGTTCCGCCGCGCCGTGTTGCTGGGCCTGAGCGCCACACTTGCACTGTCGTTGGTCGGCGGCGCGTTCCTCAGCGCCAGTGCACTCAGGCGCGTTGACACGCTCAACCGCACGGCGCGCCGGATCACCGAAGGCGAGCTTGGCCTGCGCATGCCCATTCGCAACAGCGGCGACGAACTCGATGAGTTGAGCCAGCACCTCAACGAGATGCTGGAGCGCATCGACCGGCTGATCGGCAGTGTGCGGCACGTTGGCGACAACATTGCCCACGACCTGCGCACACCACTGACGCGGATGCGCAATCGGCTCGAAACGCTGCGCCAGGCGCCCGATAGCGCGCTGCGCGACGGTATCGAGCTGGCGATCGAAGATGCCGACCAGCTGCTGGCCACATTTCAGGCGCTGCTGCGCATCGACCGCCTGCGCAGTGGCTCCTACATCATGGCCTTCGCCGAGGTTTCACTGACACAGCTGGCCAACGATGCCGTCGAGCTGTACCACGCGGTTGCCGACGATGCGGGTCTGCGGCTTGCAGCGCATCTAGAGGCCAACTGCCTGATCACCGCCGACCGTGATCTACTCTTTCAGGCGCTCTGCAATCTGTTGGACAACGCCATCAAATACACACCGCGCGGCGGCAATGTGCACGTCACCGTCAATCGAACTGCTGCGCCGCCCGGCGAACCCGCGGGCAGCGTCGACCTGACCGTGTCCGACAGCGGCCCCGGCATCCCTGTCGATCAGCGCGAGCGCGTACTGGAGCCGTTCTTCCGCCTGGACGCTTCGCGCAGTCAACCCGGCAACGGGCTAGGCCTCGCGCTTGTGAAAGCCGTCGCCGAGCACCATCGCGCCGAGCTGCGTCTGACCGACCTGAGCCCAGGACTTGCCGTAACCATTCGCCTGCCTGTACACGCGCATCCGGCGCATGCCCATCCTGCGCACGAACAGGACGCGATCACCCAGCCGCCACCCGCACCGACCCGCAGCAACCCACTCTCTCCCGCGAGCAGCACGCCATGAAACTTGAATTCAGCGCCGACCAACTGATGACCGAGCAGGACTACGAGCAACCCCTGATTGCCGGCGGCGTGCGCTGCCACGGCGGTTACATCGATGGCGCCTACGTGCCGCCGCGCTCGAAGGTACGCGGGCCTGCGGTTGCCGCGTGGCGAACCCGCCTGCGTGAAGAACAGCTGCCACTCCTGCATGTGCCAAGTCGCTATGTACCGCCCAACTATCCCAACTACGCACAGGCCAAATACCTGCTGCAGGAAGGCGTTCGCGAGCCCGTCACGCGCGCATTGACGTTGATCGCCATCATCGAAGGCTTCGGTGCGCGCATCCGCGACCTGCCGGTGCCGAACTGGCGCAACGAAGTACGCGAAGACATCGGCGGCACCGCGCTGGCACACCTAGGCGGGGGGTTGTTCGAGGCCCACGCGCGCGACGAAGCAGGTCACCGCGATCAAGGTGGTCACAAACAGATGTGGGAAGCCGCGCGCGATATCGGTCTGGACAAGCCGAAGATTCCAGGCGACGTGCTGATGCGGCTCATGACGGGTGGCGGACCACGCGCCGAAGTGCAGCGGCTGTTTCCAAAGCTGTCCGCACAGCTGGAAGGGATGGTGACAATGATGGCCAACGTACTGGTGGTTGAAGTGTTCGCCGAAGACACATTCGCCTGGGCAGAACAGCTGCTGGGTGACGCAGAAGTCGCAAGCGACGCAGACCGTGCGCGCCACGTCATCAGCTGCATTGCTGCCGATGAACTTCCACACGTTGAATATCTGCGCGTTGCGCTCTCAGAACTGCGCGGACGTAACCTGCGCGCAGCGGATGGCAGTTACGAAGTGCCGGGTGCAGAAGTTGTCGATGCGATATTCGCCCGGCAGCTGCGGGGAATGGCCACGCGTCGGCCGAAGGAGCAGCGCGAACGCATGCGCACGGACATTCATACCGTGATCGCTGACAGTGCGCGCGCAACGCAGGTCGCCAGCCGATTCGAGTCGCTCGACGGTGGCTGGTCGTTCCCGCACGCCGACGATGAGGCATTGGACCTTCTGCTGACGCAGGCATGAAGCTGAACCAATGAAGAAAGGCCCAACAACTGCGCTTGGCCGCCTGTGGGACCGCGGCTATCGCGGAACGCTGATTGGCTGGACCGCGCTGTGCGTCTGGCTGCGTTACAAGCTGCCCATCTGGCGCGATCAACTGCTTGGACGCAATCCTGCACTGCGCGATGCGTCCGCCATTCACCAGCGCAACGCCGACCAGATCTTCAATCTGGCCGTGAACCTGCGCGGCATGCTGGTGAAGATGTGCCAGATCATCGGCACCCGCTCCGACGTGTTTCCGCCGCAGTACGTGCAGACCCTGGCGAAGTGCCAGGACCGCTTGCCACCGCGCCCGTTCGACGTCATTCGGCAGGTCGTCGAACGCGAAATGGGCAAGCCACTGCGCGAAGTGTTTGCCGAATTCGCAGAACTCCCCGTCGCTGCCGCCTCGCTGGCGCAGGTACACCGCGCACGTCTGCTCGATGGCCAGGAAGTTGCTGTCAAAGTGCAGTACCCCGACATCGAACACATCATCCGCACCGATCTCACCGCGTCGCGTCAGGTCGCGGCGATCTATGGTCGATTCGATCGCAATCCAATGGATTTTCTGCCGCTGCTGGATGAACTGCAGCGGCACCTGAGCATGGAGCTGGATTTCCGCCGTGAGGTAGACAGCGCCGAGCGCGTGCGCGCTGCATTCGCCGACGACCCGAGCATGGTGATTCCACGCGTTCACCACGAACTGTCCAGCCAGCGCGTCATCGTGATGGAGTTCGTCACCGGCACCAAGGTGAACGACAAGGCAGCACTTGAGGCTGCCGGCATTCATGTACCGTCACTGATGACCGGGCTCATGCGGCTGTTCAACCGCATGATCCTGGCCAACGGTTTTTTTCACGCGGACCCGCACCCCGGCAACATCCTCGTCAATCCCGACGAAAATGGTCGGGCGCGTTTCACGCTGCTCGACTTCGGCCTGGCCAAGGCGCTGCCCGAGGGTTTTGGCATGGGCATCTTCGAGTTGATGTTCTCGATGATGACGTTCAACGAGTCCGCGATGCTGCGCGCCTTCCGTGAACTTGGCTTCGAGACCCGCACAGGCGGCGAGCAGACTTTGCTGTTCATCGCACAGCGCATGATCTCGCGTTCGGACACCGGCAGCTTCCAGGGCGAGTTCACGGAAGAGATGACCGACGAAATGTTCGACGCCATTCGCGAGAATCCGGTGGTGAAGGTGCCGATCGACTTCGTGCTGGTGGCGCGCGCCTTTTCACTGCTGTCAGGCATCGCGCACACGCTTGGCAGCCGCGCCAACGCGCTGGAAGCGATGGGACCGGGCTAGGTTCGCGGGGGACAGCGGGCCCGCTCAGAGCGCCGGAGCGCGCTCGTCCGCAGCGCCGCCGACCCCGAATGTCGCGCGCAATGCGCCATGCGTCACGCTTACGCCACGCAGGCTGCGACGCAGCAGTGCACCACGCATGCTGTCGGCATCGATTCGATACACCGGGATGCGATCGAACAGCGGCTGCAGCAGCGGGCCGCCCTGGGTCTGCAGTCGCTGAGTAAGCTCGGGCGCAAGCCCGGAGATGCTCAGCTGCTCGACCTTCAGTGCATCCAGAAAGAACGCAGCTTGCTGTTTGTCGTAGCGGGGCGTGCCCGAGAGCGCAATGCTGCCGGGAAGCTGCAGCGGTCCGAGCTCGATGCGCAATGCACTGCTGAACTGCAGGCGGTTTGCGCCCTCAGCCAGTTGCAGACGCGGTTCGCTGAACCTCGTGCACGCAACCTCCAGTGCGCAACTGCGCATGGGGAACGCACGCTCGAGCTGCGTCTGAAGCTCGCTTGCGCTGAGGTCGACGTACAGTAGACCCGCGTCGTCGCGACCCATGCCATTGCAGGCCGTCAGCAGGACAAGCCCGCCCAACAGAGCCGTGATGCGCCTAGCCATGCCGTGCGCCCTCGCTACCAGATCGGTTGATTTGAAATGACGCGCAGCGCGCGCGGCATGCTGAGCTCGACCGCGTGCATTTGCTGTTGCACAGCCTGCACAGGACACGCACCCTTTCCCGACCCCAATACGTTTCATTCACTTCATGCCGACTCGATTGCATTGGTCTCTGATCATAGGTTTGATCGCCGTCGCAGGCATTGCGCTCCTGGCGCGATCAGCGCCACAGGTAGACAAAGCGCGATCAGCGCCACAGGTAGACAAAGCGCGATCAGCGCCACGCGTCAGTCCGGCGCCGCGTCCCGCGCAAGTGCAGCCCAGGCCCGTTATCCGTGCACCGACCGGTAAGCCCCGCATACTCGAGTGGGATGATCTCGTGCCGGCGGATTTCCACCCCGAGAATCTGCTGGCCGACACCAATGGCGTCGCCAGTCTCAGCGACACCGATCCCAAAGCCGTGGCGCTGCTGGCGAAGTTGAAGCAGCTGTACGACGAGGCACCTGTTGTCCGCGCGCTCGAC
>CAMAVY010000090.1 GCA_945861675.1 Klebsiella pneumoniae
CAAGCGTACTCACCATCGTCAGCGGCAGGGCGTTGGCGCGCTCGGCAATACCCACCCGTGCGAACGCTGCACGCGCTCAGGCCATCGACCGTACGCTGTGCCGCCCAACCGTTGACAGCCTTCTGGCATGAGCCATCCGTCTGCAGCACCTGGTGCGTGAACATCGACAACGTCACAGTCGGTGGGTACAGCCGCTCGCGATGCTCTGGCAGCAGCGCTTCGGTCATCTCAAGCAGCTCAGGGCTCGTCAGAACGTTGAAGAACTCTACCGCCTGAGTCGACTTCGCTCGGCGTACAACACGCCGTTGTTGTTGGTGCAAAGCGCTTCGTTCGTTACGATCCATGGTGGCTGACCTTCGGAAAGATGGCGTGGCTGTTCGGTAACCACCATCCTATCAATCCGCGGGTCAGCCACTTCCCTTCGTCTATTAACTCAAGTGCTTACGCTCGTGACTTCCAGAGCAGGCGGCTTAAGTAAGTGCCATTCTCCCTAAACCTTTGGGCGCGGGTTGACCCACGTCGGGGTCGGCACGGATGATCGCGATCCCTTTTGTTCGATGTCCATGACGAGGAACTGCAATGAGCAATGTCGACGGCGCCTGGAAGATCACGATGCAGACGCCTATGGGCGCGCAGCAAGCTACCGCAGCTTTGAAAGCTGAGGGCGAGACCCTGACCGGCACCTTCTCGGGTGCAATGGGCAGCACGGAAATCACGGATGGCAAGATCAACGGCAACGATCTGTCCTGGAAGATGGAAGTGAACAGCCCGATGGGCAAAATGAATCTGGCAGCCACCGGCAAGCTGGATGGCGATGCCATCACCGGCTCCGTGCAGCTCGGCGCATTCGGCACGGCAAGCTTCACGGCCACGCGGGCCTGAGGTCTGCCGCCGGTCCCGCTGTGCACACGGCGGGGCGTTGACGCGTCCTGCCTGAGTTGTATTCAGGGCGTCTGGTCTTTGCAGCGTGCCGTGCGCAATGTGAATTGAGCAAGCAAATGGCGCGGCAGCGCGTAGTTGCCGCGCTATTTCTGTTTTGAAGGGGTCGCAGTCGTTCTGGCCCACTTGTTCTGGAGCGTGAGCTATTGAGCACCGTGACCGAAGCGCCCGGCTGGTTTCGCAAAGCCATTGCTGCGCCTTATGCGAGTCGTCGGGTCGAGGTCGCCGGCACCCCGATTCACTATCTTCTGTGGGACCGCAACGTGCGTTCCGAAGCACAGCGCGGTGATGTGCCAGGCATTGTGCTGGTGCACGGCAACGGTGCCCATGCGCATTGGTGGACGTTTATCGCGCCCTACCTGCTGGAACACAACCGGGTGGCGGCCATCGACCTGTCGGGCATGGGCGACAGTGCGCAGCGCGACATATACACCCCGGAGCTGTTCGCCGACGAGGTGCTGGCTGTTGCGCGCGATGCGGGTTTCGGCGATGACACGATTGTGGTCGGCCACAGTTTTGGCGGCTTTGTGACGTTGAAAGCCGGGCTGCTGCACGCCGATCACATTGCCGGCGTGGTACTGGTGGATTCCGCAGTTCGACCGCCGGATTTCAATTGGGAGCGCGATCCCCGCCGTGCGCCGGTACGCCCGAAGCGCGTGTACGAAACCTTTGAAGCCGCGCTCGAGCGGTTCCGTCTGATGCCGCCGCAGGACTGCAACAACGCCTACATCCTCGACTACATCGGGCGGCACTCGATCGTTGCAACCGATGCTGGCTTCACCTGGAAGTTCGATGACGCGTTGTTCCGCAAATTCCAGTTCAGCGACATGGCCACCGACCTTGCGAATCTGCGCTGTCGCGTAGGCGTGATCTATGGCGAGGACAGCTATCTGTTCAGCCAGGATGTGGCCGACTACATGTTCAAGATGCTCGATGGGTCAGTGCCGTTCGTCGCGGTGCCCGAAGCGCAGCATCATCTGTTTCTGGATCAGCCGTTGGCGTTCGTGGCGGCATTGCGGGCTGTGTTGGCAGAGTGGCGGCATTCGCGGCCGGAGCGCGGGAACTGGCGCGCCTGAGCGCGTTGAGCCGCCCGCGTAGCGGCGACGTTCCGTGAACGTGAACGTGAACGGCGGCGTGACCGCCGGCGCCGGCGAATTTGTGCGCGTCGACGCATGTACAGCACAAACGTCGCGACGACCAGTGACAAGGCCGCGGTACCCACGACCCATCCAGGAACGCCGAACACTACGCGGCAGGTGCAAATGCCGGTGAGCAACCGGCTGGAAAAGGTTTTCAGCACGCCGCTGTCGGCGTCGAACTGAAGTCGAGCGGTGCGGGCGGGCAGGGCACGCTCACGTGGTTGTTGGTCCATGAGCGTGGTCGCTTCGCAGTCGATGACGTTCAGCAGCAGATGCTCCTTGACGCGTGGACGCGGACCGTAGACAGGCGCGATGCAGCCGCGCTCCCAGGCACCGAGATCCGGCGACCCCTTGGCCCGTTGATTGATCCCCGGCAGATAGACCCCGTGATTGATCGCTTGCGACCCGTCCGCGAGCTCGAACGATGCTTTGGGTTCACGCTGCAGCGTGCCGTCGCCCTCAGGTGCCAGCGTTGCATCGGCAAAAATGGGCTGCGCAAGCGCGATCCCATGCATCTCGATACCGGCTTTCGCAGCCTGATCCAGCGCTGCGAAGACGCGTGGGCTGCCATCCGAGCGTCCGAAGTTGAAGCCTTTGTTGGGGTAGTAGCCGTTGTAGTCGAACACTGCGTCGACCACAGTTGCAGTCCAATCGACGGTACGACCGAGTGCACTCGCGGGGCCCACGAACAGGTTGTTCTGCACGCTGAAGTGGTATTGCGTAATCCCTGTTTGGAGATTCAGCGCGATTTTCGGGCTGATGAACGTGTTGTGCCAGATCAGCACGCCGCTGGGCAGATCGGTGCCACCTAGCGACTTCAGCTTTATCTGTTCGTCTGCGATGTTGTAGCCGACATTGCGCAGCACATACGCAGGACCGCCGTAGACCGGTTGCAGGCTGATCGCGGCCATCATGTTGGTCCAGCGGTTGCCCCAGAAGCGCACGTTGCCGGTGGAACGATCAAGTTCAGTACCGTCCTGGCCATCCAGAATGTCGTTGCCGTACACGTCCCACGACCGCGCGAATTGCGCCTGATTGACAATGGCATCACCGAAGCCGCGGATGCGGTTGTGGCAAATGACATGGCCGTCGCCGCTGATGTCGATGCCGCGGTTGTCCCAGTAGTCGCGGGCGTTTGCAGCGAAGGGCCAAGGCCAGACCAGCCGCCCGTCAACGTCGTTGTCGCAGATGTAGAAGTCGGTCTGCGTCGGGCGTGAGCCGATGCCATGCACGACATCTCTGATCCGCAGAAATCGTGCGACATTTGCCGTGCTGTTCGAACCCTGGAAACGCAAAGCACGAACGGCGTGGCGAATCGTCATGTTTTCGACCTGTACATAGCTCCCTTCGACTTCAAGCACATTGCAGTCCGTGCATCCGTTGCCATCGAGAATCGTGCGTGCCTGGCTGACGCCGCGAATCACGATCGGGCGCGTCGCGGTGCCGCTGGCTCGTATGGAAAAGCTGCCGCGATAGATTCCAGGCTCAAGCTCGATCACATCGCCCGCGTGCGCTTTCGACAGCGCGGATTGCAGCGCCTCGGCGGTGGCCACACGGATCAAGCATGGCTCCGGGGCTTCTGCCATGGGCACAGGGCGTGTTCGTACGCTGATTCGCTGTGCCGGTATCGGCATAACGGCATCTGGATCGCTGATCTGCAGTTCTATTTCGTACCCCGTGTCGGCCTCCAGATCGAACACGCTTCCGGCGAACTGCGCGCTCACCGCGCTACGGCCCGGCGCAGATACATGTTCGGGATGGACCCGGAAGAGTGGCGGCGCGGAGCGCCATTCCTGCCAGCCAACGGCTCGGGCGCGCATGGTCATGCGCGCGTCGAAGTCGTCGTCGCCACCGATCAGCACCTGAAGCCCAATCGCGTGCAGCGTCGGGCGATCCACACGGACTTCAATCACGCGCAGCACGTCGTCGGCGCGTGCATCTGCGGAGCAGCAGGCAAACAGCGCGAGCAGAAGCGTGCACAGGCGCGCACGCATTCGAGGGCTCATGTCGGGACTCCGGGCCAGGCTGGTATCTGGTCCGCCCCAGTAGGGGCGGCAGGCGTCAAGCAGCGATACATGAGCTTGAATATATCGGCAAGACGTCGGGAGCCATTCGATGTATTGCCTGTGTAAGTGTCAGTACTTGTAGGCGTCGTTCTTGAACGGGCCTTCAACGGGCACACCGATGTAGCCGGCCTGCTCTGTGGTGAGTGTGGTCATGACACCGCCGAAGCCTTCCACCATCAGCCGTGCAACCTGCTCGTCGAGGTGTTTGGGCAGCACTTCCACGGTGATCGGCGCGCGCTGCGCCGCAGGTTGGTCGGCCCAGCGCTGTTCGAACAGGTGCATCTGCGCCAGCACCTGGTTGCAGAACGAGCCATCCATTACCCGCGAAGGGTGACCCATCGCATTGCCGAGGTTGACCAGCCGGCCCTCCGAGAGCACCAGCAGGAAGTCGGTGATGTCGTCGCTGCGGAACACCTGGTGCACCTGCTCTTTCACTTCCTGCCAGCGCCAGTTTTCGCGCATGAAGGCGATGTCGATTTCGGTGTCGAAGTGACCGATGTTGCACACCACCGCGCCGCGCTTGAGTGCACGCAGCATGTTCGAGTCGCACACCTTGTCGTTGCCGGTGCAGGTGACGATGAGGTCGATCTGACCCAGCAGATCTGTGTTGATGTCTTCGGGCCGGCCGCCGTTACGGCCGTTCTTGTAGGCCGACACCACTTCGTAGCCATCCATGCAGGCCTGCATGGCGCAGATCGGGTCCACTTCGGTCACGCGCACGATCATGCCTTCCTGGCGCAGGCTTTGTGCCGAGCCTTTGCCCACGTCGCCGTAGCCGACCACCAATGCACGGCGGCCGGTGAGCAGGCGATCCGTAGCGCGCTTGATGGCGTCGTTCAAACTGTGCCGGCAGCCGTATTTGTTGTCGTTCTTCGACTTGGTCACGGAGTCGTTGACGTTGATTGCCGGCACTTTCAACGTGGCGGCCTTGAGCATGTCATACAGACGATGCACGCCCGTGGTGGTCTCTTCGCTGATGCCGTGGATCTGCTCGAGCATCTGCGGGTATTTGTTGTGAATGAGCTGCGTCAGGTCGCCGCCATCATCCAGCAGCAGGTTGGCGTTCCAGGGCGTGCCGTCCTTGAGAATGGTCTGCTCCACGCACCACCAGTACTCTTCTTCGGTTTCACCTTTCCAGGCGAACACCGGCACGCCGCTTACGGCGATGGCCGCCGCTGCGTGGTCCTGCGTGCTGAAGATGTTGCACGACGACCAGCGTACTTCAGCACCAAGTGCACAGAGTGTCTGGATCAGCACGGCAGTTTCGACCGTCATGTGAATGCAGCCGATCACGCGTGCGCCCTTGAGCGGTTGCTTGGCCGCGTACTGAGCGCGCAGCGCCATCAGTGCCGGCATTTCCTGTTCCGCCAGCGTAATCGCCATCTGGCCGCGCTCGGCAAGGCTGATATCGGCGACCTTGAAGTCCTGTGTCATGAGGCGTGTTGCTCCTGAAATGCATGAAGTTGGATACGAAAACCGTTGCGCTGGCTCAAATACTGCGATTGCACAAGCGCAAGCCCTGCGGCCAGCGCCCAGGCCTCGAGCTCGTCTTGCTCGAAGCCTAGCCACAGATCGCCACAACACTCGCGGGCCCAGTCCTGTTGATGTGCACAGAGCTCGACCAGAAACAGCCGTCCACGGGGTGCCAGCGCGGCGCGGGCGGCAGGAAACAAAGCGGCCGGTGACGGCAGGTGATGCAGCACCATGCAGGCAAACACCGCATCGACAGCGGATTGCTCGGCCAGGGATTCGGTGTCGCCCAGTACCAGGCGCACGTTCTTCAGGCCCAGTGTGCGGACCCGGCCGCGTGCCTGAGCGAGCATGGCTGCGGATGCATCGATGCCGACTACGCGGCGGAAGCGGGCCGTCAGCCAGGTGAGCAGGTCGCCGGTACCCGGACCAAGTTCGATCGCCAGCCGCCGGTCGGTCGGACCAGCCGCCTGCAGCAGCTGTTCCAGCGAGTCGAGGTACGCGCCGTGTTCGACGATCTGATCCTGATGCTGGCGGAATGCCGCCGCGTGCCGGCTGAAGAATGCTTCGGAGTTCAATCGCCGGCGTTCATAGATCGCCTCGACGGCCGGCTGCAGTCGGTTGCTGAGCTTGATGTCGAGCGCACAGCGATCCAGCGTGTTGATGATTTCGTGCCGGGTCGCGGCGAACGGGTCGTCGGGTGGGATGACCGCGCGGCGGTAATAGGTGCTCGCGCCTTCTTTGCGGGTGGCGACCCAGCCGCCCTGACCCAGGAGCTTGAGGTGGTGGCTGAGCGCGGGCTGCGGCACCTTGAGAATCTCGGTCAGTTCGCTGACCGCGAAGGAATCCTGTGCAAGCAGCTTCAGAATCACCGCGCGCTGCGAATCTGCGGCACCCCACAACAGGGCGACCATGTCTTCAGTGCTGGGCGGGGCCAGTTCACTGGGATTGCGTGAGGCGCGGGACGACATGCGGCGAATGCTAGCCGGGCTTTTCCGTTACATCAATTTTTTTTGATGGAATACACCGGGTCGGCGCAACAAGAGCGTTATGTGCATAGGGGTGATGCAGCGCGCTGGGTCACCATCGCACGCGCTGGATCGTGATCTGCGCCCTCAGCGATTCAAGAAACAGGTGCGACCCGTTTGCGGCAGCACTGTGGTTTAGACTTCGCGCCATTTTTTTGCCTGCATGCGCTTGCTGGCCCATTTCACTGCGCGTCTGTTGGAGTGCTCATGAGTTTGCGTCGTCCCGTCGTTGCGATCGTTGGTGCCACCGGCGCGGTCGGCGTCGAAATGCTGCGCTGTCTGGCGCAGCGGCAGTTCCCATACGCACAGGTGCGGCTGTATGCCTCCGCGCGGTCGGCGGGCAAGACGATGACCTTTGCCGGCGCCGACCTCCCGGTGCAGGAGCTGAACAAAGACAGCTTCGCGGGCGTCGACATCGCGTTGTTCTCTGCCGGCGGCAGCATCTCGAGGGCCTACGCCGCGCATGCTGTGCAGGCCGGCGCAGTCGTGATCGACAATTCGTCTGCATTTCGCATGGATCCACAGGTGCCGCTGGTCATTCCAGAGATCAATCCGGAAGCGGCGCTGCAGCACGCCGGCATCATCGCCAACCCCAACTGCTCGACCATCATTGCGATTACACCGTTGTGGCCCATTCATCGCGTAAATCCCATCAGGCGCTTGATCGTGGCGACCTATCAGGCTGCTTCCGGCGCCGGTTGGGCGGCGATGGAAGAGCTGCGCGAATCGACCCGGGCGCTGCTGAACGATGAGCCCTTCCAGCGCAGCGTGCTGCCGCACAACTACGCGTTCAATCTGTTCAGCCACAACTCGAAGATCGATGCCCAGAACGGCTACAACGAAGAAGAATTGAAACTGGTGAAGGAGACGCAGCGCATCTTCGCTGACAGCAGCATCCGGATCAGCGCGACCTGTGTTCGCGTGCCTGTGCTGCGCGCGCACTGCGAAGCGCTGAACTTTGAGTGCGAGCGGCCGATCAGCACCGACGAAGTGCGCACGCTTCTGGCATCCGCGCCGGGCGTTCGCATCGTCGATGACATCGAGCGCAACTACTTTCCAATGCCGGATGATGCATCGGGCCAGGGCGACATTCTGGTCGGACGCATTCGCGCCGACATGTCGGATCCGAGCGGCCGTTCGATTGCATTGTTTGTTGCTGGCGATCAGTTGCTCAAGGGTGCGGCGCTGAATGCTGTGCAGATCGCCGAATTGTTGCTCGAGGATGCGCCGGGTCGCGCGTGAAGCAGATGCGGAAAATGAAGTGGGTGAATTGGATAATGCGGGTGAATCAGTTGAAGCCCGCCCGCGTTGCGCTCGCCACTGGAGGCCGTTGAGATATGTCGTCAGGAACAAAAGCCAGGGTCGATGTGCCTGCGCTACCGGCGCTTGAAACCAAACTGCCGGGGGTGGGCACCACCATCTTCACGGTGATGTCGGCGTTGGCCGCCGAACACGGCGCCATCAATCTATCGCAGGGCTTTCCCGATTTTTCAGGGCCTGCGGAGCTCCTTGAGGGCGTGGCGCATTACCTGCGCAGCGGTGCAAATCAATATGCGCCGATGGCCGGTGTGCCGGCGCTGCGCACCGCCGTGGCGAGCAAAGTGGCGGCGCTGTATGGCCGTCAGGTCGACGCCGAGCGTGAGGTCACCATTACCTCCGGCGCCACCGAAGCACTGTTCAATGCGGTGGCTGCGGTCATTCGGCCGGGCGATGAAGCGATCGTGTTCGATCCCTGCTACGACTCCTACGATCCGGCGATCACGCTGGCCGGCGGGCGCGCCATCCACGTGCCGATGACGGCGGCGTTCGGCATCGACTGGCAGCGAGTTGCCGAGGCGATCACGCCGCGCACGCGCCTGCTCATACTGAACTCACCACACAATCCGTCGGGCAGCGTGCTGACGGGCGCAGACCTCGATGCCCTTGAACAGCTGGCGGCACGGCATCCGTTCTATCTGCTATCCGACGAGGTGTACGAGCACATCATCTTCGACGGTTGCGCACACGAAAGCCTGTTGCGCCGCGATTCGCTCTGGCCGCGCACCTTCGTGGTGTCGTCGTTCGGCAAGACCTACCACACCACCGGCTGGAAGATCGGCTACTGCGTGGCGCCGGCGCAGCTCAGTGGCGAGTTCCGCAAGATCCATCAGTTCGTGACGTTCTGCTCCAACACGCCGATTCAGCATGCGCTGGCAGACTTCCTGCGCTTGCACCCGGAGCATCACCTCGAGTTGCCTGCCTTCTACCAGCGCAAGCGCGACACCTTCGTGGGTCTCTTGAAGGGTTCGCGGTTTCGCTTCGTGCCTTCGGCGGGTACCTACTTTCAGTTGCTCGACTATGGCGACATCAGTCAGGAAGAAGACGCCGCGCTGGCGCGGCGCTGGACGATCGAACACAAGCTCGCAGCCATTCCCGTGTCTGTGTTCTATCAACGCGCGCCGCGCGCCACGCTGCTGCGCTTCTGTTTTGCGAAAGACGACGCCACGCTGGCGCGCGCCGCTGACCTGTTGTGCCGGCTGTGACCACCGACTCACAGCAAGCGCTCACGCAACCGCCCACACAACGATTGCGCGTTGTGCTGGTGCAAAGCGCATTGGCGTGGCATGACCCGGCGGCAAATCGCGAGCACTTCACAGGTGTGCTGGCGGGGCTCGCGGGCACGGCAGATCTCATTGTTCTGCCGGAGATGTTCAGCACCGGCTTCACCATGACGCCCGAGCAGGCGTTCGAAACGATGGACGGCGCCACGGTTGCGTGGCTGCGGACGCAGGCGCGCGCGACGAATGCGGTGCTGTGCGGCAGCCTGGCGATGCGCGTCGACACTGGTTTCGTGAATCGCTTTCTCTGGGTGCAGCCCGACGGCGAACTGCGCCATTACGACAAGCGCCATCTGTTCCGCATGTCTGGCGAACATGAGCACTACGAAAGCGGCGGCCAGCGACTCATCGTGCAGCTGAACGGCTGGCGGATCTGCCCGCTGGTTTGTTACGACCTTCGGTTTCCGGTCTGGTCGCGTAATCGTGATGACTATGACCTGCTGTTGTATGTGGCGAACTGGCCTGCGCCGCGACAATTGGCGTGGGCAACGCTGCTGCGCGCGCGCGCCATCGAAAACCTTGCGTATGTGGTCGGTGTCAATCGGGTTGGCAGCGACGGCAACGGCTTCGAGTTTGCCGGCGGCAGTTGTGCGATCGGGCCGGCGGGCGAGCAGCTGTTGCTTGCCGAGGCCGATGCGGCTGTGCACCGCGTGGAACTGGATGCGAGTGCGCTCGTCGCATACCGTGAGCGATTCCCGGCGTGGCGCGATGCTGACGCCTTCACCCTGGATGGAATTTGAGATCGATGATGCGCGTGCGAATGATGTTGACGGCCCTGGCGATCGGCAGTGTGTTGGCACTGGGTGGGTGCAATCGCGCCCAACCTGAGCCCCAATCCGGGGAAGGTGACGCGAACGCTGTTGCTGCCGCACCTGGCGCAGCGGCCGCAGATGGCAAGCGGATATACGAGCAATCCTGCATTTCCTGTCATGGCATGGGTGCAGCCGGCGCACCGCGCACCGGCGATGTGGCTGCCTGGGCGCCGCGCATAGGCAAGGGCATGGATGCACTCTTGCTGTCCTCGGTGAATGGGCTTCCGCCTGGCATGCCGCCAAAGGGGCTGTGTGCCGCGTGCTCGGAGGCCGACCTGCGTGCAGCGGTCATCTACATGGTTGAGCACAGCCAGGCGCCCTGAGTCGGCCGCCCTTAGGCGGCGGTCGATTGCGCCAACGCGAGTGGTGTCATTCGCCGGGTGTGTTGCGCACGCGCCACTTCGTCCAGCTCAAGTTGTTGATTTGCAGGGTCGCCCGAGATGGGCACGGCAATTGCCTTGTGCGCCTGCATCCATGGCTGAAGTCGGATGAGGAGCATAGGCAAATGAACGCTGCACCAGGCGACATCGTGTCGCGACGGAAAGGGTTGGTTCTACACAAGGGCGTGGTGCTGCACGATGGCGGGGTGTTGCACAACACGCCGCGTCGCGGTGAGCACGTGAGCTCACTGTACGAGTTCGCCGAAGGCGAGGCGGTGCTGGTCGAGCGACGGCCTTATGCCGCGCGCCGCGAGACCCTGGAGCGGGTTCAGTACGTGCGTCCGCGCGCGCGCAACTATGACCTGTTCAGCAACAACTGTGAGCACACGGTGACGCGCGTCGCCGAAGGGCGTGCGCGCAGCCCGCAACTGGCGAGCTGGCTCATGGGTGCCGGTGTGGCGCTGGCGGTGCTGGCCGTTTCACGGCACCCGGGCTGGGCGTTGGCTGCCGGCACGGCGGTCGCCAAGGTGCGCGAACGCTGATATCGGCTCGAGCGCGCTGCACATTCCCACGACGGCTAAAGGTCGTCCGGGATCGGGCTACGCACTGACAGCCAACTGCCGTCCGGCATGGGCAGCACCAACCGATGGCAATGCAATGCAAGGCGGCTGTGCTGCTGCGCCGGGTCTTTCGGATTGCCATACAGGTGATCTCCCCGAATGGCGTGGCCGATCCAACTCAGGTGCACGCGCAACTGATGTGTTCTGCCCGTCAGCGGGCGCAGCATCAGCAGGCTATCGCTGCGTGGTGTGCCGTCGGGCGGCAGTTCTTTGCTCGGCGGCGTGAGCACGCGCACACCGGTA
Source organism: Klebsiella pneumoniae (assembly GCA_945861675.1). Lineage (GTDB taxonomy): Bacteria > Pseudomonadota > Gammaproteobacteria > Pseudomonadales > Azotimanducaceae > CAMAVY01. Next base: position 11,295 of record CAMAVY010000090.1, read on the forward strand.
CGTGCTGCCACCGCTTTGCTGTCTGGTAGACCACGCAGTATCCAGCGTGTGCCTTGCCGTTCAATCGCGTCGCGGGGCCCCGCGACGCGATAGCGGGACTTGCGCCCGGGCATCAATGGCAGATCAATCAGGCCCGTGCCTGCCAGCCGTAGTTTTCCAGTGACGCGCGCAACGTAGTACTTGCGCAGCGTGGCGGGCTTCCCCGCTGCGCTGTTCCTTGGCATCGGCTGCCTGGTTGCCTGCTGGCTGCCAGAGCTGAACACACGGTTCAGATGCTGCTGCATGAACTGCTGGCGTGCGAGCACGAGTACGCCGCTGGTGCCCTTGTCGAGGCGATGCACCGGCAACAAACGCCCGAACTGCGCAAGCAGCTGCGGCCAGAGCGTTTCCGCACCAACGCGATCGGCAAACATCGACACGCCACTGGGCTTGTCGAGCACCAGCAACGCGTCGTTGCTGAACAGCACTTGGATGTCTGCGCCTGACGGCGCGACGGCGGCGCTCACGCTGCACATCCGTTGAAACGCGAGCTGTCCTGATGAGATTCGCGCAAGCGCGAGCTGTCCTGATGAGATTCGCGCAAGCGCGAATCCGGCCTCACGCGGCGAACTCAGGGATAAAGCGAATGTTCTGTCGGTCGAGCCCGTCAATGACCACGCTGATGCCGCCTGTCTTCACCATCCACTCCAGCCGGTGGTCGCGATACTCGCGCTTGAATCTGCCGCTGCGAACCAGCTCGCGCACGCCGGCCAGGCCACCCGTCGGGTCCGTCTGACGTGCCATTTCGGCGATGTCAGCGCGCACGCTGCGCATGCTCGGTCGCTGGTTGACGCGCGCCAGCCACAGGCCAAGTGCACTGTCTGCGGCAGGCGCAACGCCAAAGCCTGCGGCGCCATTCAGAAACGGCGCAACGCAGATATCTGCCCGATCAAATCGGTCGCCACCGAAATAGGCTGCGGTGCCCAGTTTTGCCTGCAGCCAGACGTGCCAGCGGCGAATCTGCGCCGCCGCTTCCGCGAGCATGGCGTCCTTCAGTTCGCCTTCAGCGCGGCCGAAATTGATGACCTCAGATATGCCCCAGGTGATGGCCTCGAAGTGGGTGTCCATTGCGTCTTCGATCATGCGCACGCGCGCGCGGGCCAGGGCACCGGCCGGCATCAGCGGTGGCGATGGCCAACGTTCCTCGATGAATTCAAGAATGACAGTGGAATCGAACAGCTGTACTTCGCCGTCGATGAGCGCGGGCACTTCGCCGCGTGGGCTCGCCGCAATAAAGTCGTCAGGCGTGCTGCCGCTGCCGATTCCGGACGGCAGCGTTGCCACGAATGGCACGTGTTTTTCGAGCAACGCAAGCTTCACCTTCTGCCCATAAGGTGAAAGGGGATGGTCGTACACGGTCAGTGGCATGGCGATGTGCTCGGAGATGGTGTTGTTGTGCGCGGGGCCGGGCAGGATTCTGGACGTTGCCCTGATCACGGTAAACCGCTTGCGCTGCTAAACCGCTTGCGCTGCTAAACCGCTTGCGCTGCCGAACCCCTTGCGCTGCAGGGCCGCGGCGCGTGCCGGCCGGCGCGGGCGCGCCAGCTGCTAGCATGCGCGCACTTCAAGTCTGTCTTACCCCGGCCGGAGCCTGTCCATGCGAGCCGCCATCATGCGCAACTACGAACTGGTGGTTGACGAGTATCCCGAGCCGATTCCGGGTCCAGGCGAAGTGCTTGTACGCACGCGTGCCTGTGGCATCTGCGGTTCCGATCTGCATGCGCTCACCCACGCACGCAAGTTCGTTGCCGCAATGGAGGCGAGCCGCAGTTCCGCCGATGCGCAGGACAACGGCATGGATCTCACGCGCGACGTAATCATGGGCCACGAGTTCTGCGCCGAGATACTCGACTACGGACCGAACACGCGGCGCCAACATGCGGTCGGTGCGCTGGTGTGCAGCATGCCAATCACAATGGTCGGCGGACGGCCTGTTGCAGTGGGCTACTCCAATTCGCGACCGGGCGGCTATGCCGAACGCATGTTGCTCTGCGAAGACATGCTGCTGGCGGTGCCGAACGGTCTCACCGAGGTGCGCGCGGCGCTCACCGAGCCATTGGCGGTGGGGCTGCATGCAGTCGAAATGGCGCGTCTGCAAGGTGATGACGTGCCGCTCGTCATCGGTTGCGGTCCGATTGGCCTGGCGGTGATCAATGCACTGCGGCACAAGGGTGTGCACCCGATCATTGCGGCCGATTACTCGCCCATGCGCAGAAAACTGGCCGAGATCATGGGCGCCGATGTCGTCATCGACCCGAAGGAGCATTCGCCGTACGCGAGCTGGGCGGCGTTGTCTGAACTCAGCCGTACGGGTGAGCGGCTTGGTGTGAATCCTCTCAATGGCCAACCCATGCTGCGTCCCGGCGTGTTCTTCGAATGCGTGGGCATTCCGGGTGTGATCGATCAGATGATGGTGGGTGCGCGCCGCGGCTGCCGTTTCGTCATCGTTGGCGTGTGCATGGAGCAGGATCACATCCGCCCTCTGCTTGCGATCAACAAGGAACTGAACCTGCAGTTTGTGTTGGCCTATACGGCAGAAGAGTTCGCGACCACGCTACGACTGATCGCCGAAGGCGAATTGCTGACGGATCCGCTCGTCACCGGGCGCGTGGGTGTGAACGAGGTGCCGGATGCGTTCCGCGCGCTCGCCAATCCTGAGGCCCACGCAAAGATCATTGTGGAACCCTGGCGCTAGCAGCGCCTGCGCAAAGGGTGTGCGACAACAGGAGTAGGCCAGGATGAATCTGCGCGATCTGCGCTATCTCGTCGCTTTGGCAGATCTGCGCCATTTCGGGCGTGCCGCCGCGGCGTCGTTCGTCAGCCAACCGACGCTGTCTACACAGATTCGCAAGCTTGAAGGCACGCTGGGTGTGCAATTGCTCGAGCGCAACAGCCGCATGGTGTTGCTGACGCCGGTGGGCGAACGCATTGTCGAGCAGGCGCGCAAGGTGCTGCGTGAAACAGATGCACTGACGCGCATTGCACAGCAGTCGCGCGATCCATTCGCCGGTGAATTGCGGCTCGGCATCATTCCGACGGTGGCGCCTTACCTGTTGCCACGGGTGCTGCCGAAGCTGCGCAAGGCATTCCCGAATCTCACGGTGCAGCTCATCGAATCACAGACTGCAACATTGCAGCGAATGTTGCGTGCGGGCGAACTGGATGCGGTGGTCGTAGCGTTGCCGTTCGACGTTGAGCGCACCGTGCAGCAGCAGTTGTTTGTTGAGCCGTTTCTGCTTGCCGTTGCCAAGAGCCACGCCAAGGCGCGGCACAAGTCTGTGACGCTGGACGATCTGCACGGCGAGCAACTGCTGTTGCTTGAGGACGGCCATTGCCTGCGCGACCAGGCGCTGTCCGTGTGCAGCCTGGCCGGCGCCGTGGAAAACGCCACTTTTCGTGCGACGAGCATCGAGACGTTGCGGCAGATGGTTGCTGCGAATGCAGGCGTAACGTTGATGCCCGAGCTCGCAGCGCAGGACGACACTGTGCGCTACATCCCGTTCAAGGGCGAACAGCCGCATCGGATGATCGGCCTGGTGTGGCGCGACAGTTCGCCCAGGGCGCCGGTACTGCAGGGCATGGCAGAGGTCATGGCAACCGCAGGGCCGGTGCCGCGCCCGACCTGATCGAGCCGCAGGCGCGGCTTGGTTTGTTTCTTGTGAGGGAATACCTGGAAACCGTCAGTCCAGATCTGCTGCCAGTGACACCCGCGACGCGTCGCTCAGTGTGGTTGCGTAGTCGAACACGGGATGGGCAATGCCCATGCGAATGGCGGCGCCGCGTTTGATTGCGCTGATCACATCGGCCGGCAGCTGAAAGCGCATGAAGTGCACGGCCGCAGTCTTGTCGTCGTTGCTGCGTTCCATGTCTTCATTGGCAATGGCATACACCCGTGGTGCATCCGGTACTTCCATCCACACCTGATGCTCTGCGCCGCGCAGGGCCGTGAGCATGCGTTTGCGCTCGGCCTCATCGGCGTATTCGATGAGCAGTGTGGCCTTCCAGTTTTCGCCGTCGGGTATCAGCGCATTGTAGGTATCCAGTTCGCCCTGAATTTCCGCAGGTTCGAAGATGCGTTCGGTGCGCAGCATCTCCTGCACCTGGTACTTCATGGTGAGCGTGTCTTCGCAGAGCAGGGTGGCGTGTGGGCCAAGTGCAATGCGCCGGGATTGTTTGTGCGCCAGCACCTGGCGACGAAATTCATCGCGTTCGGCGGCGTACTGCTCCAGGCCCCATAGATCTGCGCGGTTGAGCTTCTTCATGTTTCAGAGTCCGTAAGCTTTGCGCAGCATGCCGACAGGGTGCATATGCTCAGCCGCGCCATCATAGCCATGTTCAATCATGCGGCCGGCCATCGGGCAGTCGGAGCCGTAGACGTCCGGGCTTGCCCGCGTCACCCGCTCGACCACTGGCGCGGCGATCTTCATTGCAGATGCGTAGGTCTCGCTCTTCACCGCATAGGTGCCGTCGTGCCCGCTGCAGCGCTCGATGAACACCACTTCAGAGCCGGGGATCATGCCCAGCAGCTCCCGGGTTCGTGCACCCATGCCTTGAGCACGCTGATGGCAGGCGGCGTGGTAGACGATCTTGCCGAGCCCGGCAGTCCAGTCGGTCTTCAGCAAGCCCGCTTTACCGCGCAGCATCAGGTATTCGAAAGGATCGAAGAACGCACGACCAACGCGCGCCACGTCCGGGTCGTTGGGGAACATGAGTGGCAGTTCCTGCTTGTACATCAGTACACAGGAAGGAATTGGCGAGGTGAGATCGAAGCCGCGATCGACCAGCTCGATGAGCCGGGGAATGTTGTGCTCCTTCAGACGGCGAACTGCCTGCAGGTCGCCCAGTTCCAGCTTCGGCATGCCACAGCACTTGTCGTCCTGCACGATGTGCACGGGAATGTCGTTGTGGTTCAACACCACAGCAAGGTCTTCGACGACGCCGGGTTCGTTGTGGTTGCCATAGCAGGTGACGTAGATGGCCAGCTTGCCCGACGTGCGGTCGGTGGGTTGGGCTTTCAGCGCCGCGCCGGAGTCGCTGACGCGCGATTTCGCACTGCGCGGGTAGAACGTTGGCAGTGGTGCATCCGCGTGGATGCCCACGAAACGATCCACCTGGTCGCGAATAAAGGGCACCTTGAGCGCCGCGTTCATCGTTTGCGCGATGCCCGGCAACGAGCCCGCGGCCAGTGTGAAGTCGGTGCTTGTGATGAGGCGATCGCGCCAGGGCGCGCTCTGGGCACTGAATCGCGCCGCCTTGGCGCGCAGCATCAGATGCGGGAAGTCGACCGCCCACTCATGCGGTGGCACGTAGGGGCATTTGGTCTCCGCGCACAGGTCGCACAGGTAGCAGTGGTCGACGACCTTCATGTAGTCGGCTTTCGCGACGCCATCGACTTCGAGGGTCGTCGAGTTGTCGACAAGGTCGAACAACACCGGAAACGACTGACAGAGCGACACGCATCGCCGGCAGCCATGGCAGATGTCGAACACCCGTTCCAGCTCGCGATTGAGCTTCTGGGTGTCGTAATAGTCCGGCGATTCCCACTCGATGGGGAGGCGCTTGGGCGCTTCCAGGCTGCCTTCACGTACGGCCATAGGGGGCACTCTGCGTCTGTTCAACCGACGCCGCGTGCGTAGCTGCAGCGGCCTGCGGAATTGGTGTGGCGGGGCTGCTGCAGCTAGCGATGGCGCCCAGCGATGACGGCGCGCGATCGCTAACTGCGGCAGGCGGCTGTTTAGCCGATGGTGTCCAGTGCTTTCTGGAAGCGATTGGCGTGCGAGCGCTCGGCCTTGGCGAGCGTCTCGAACCAGTCGGCTATCTCGCCGAAGCCCTCGTCGCGGGCGGTCTTGGACATGCCCGGGTACATGTCGGTGTACTCGTGGGTTTCGCCCGCGATCGCAGCCTTCAGGTTCTGCCGGGTGTTGCCGATCGGCAGGCCCGTCGCCGGGTCGCCGACCTGCTCGATGTACTCAAGATGGCCATGCGCATGACCGGTCTCGCCTTCCGCAGTGGAGCGGAACACGGCTGCGACGTCGTTCTCGCCTTCTACGTCTGCCTTGGCAGCGAAGTACAGGTAACGGCGGTTGGCTTGTGATTCGCCCGCGAAGGCGGCCTTCAGGTTATCGAGTGTCTTGCTGCTCTTCAGATCCATTGCGGTTCACCATTCTTGAAGTGATCGGGCTTGAGTTGATCAGGCAGGCGCCGTGCACACGCGTGCCGGGCGCACTCGACGCGCGCCGGTTGCCCCTGCGCACGTGCCGCGAAGTATACGGGGGACATTTTTCCGGCAGCCATTCGATTGTGTCGATCGCAACGATTGATATTGGCTATTCATGGCCTGCGATCGAGTCTGTGACTGTAGTGGGCGACCGCCATGGGTGATCGACCCGGGTCAGTCGCCTCCTTCCGCACCGGGTCGGCTGCGACATCGGAATGCGCTTAGCATGGGGCGTTGGAGCAGTTGGCTATCGAGGCGGTCTATGGCGGGGTACCCGCAGCAGCGCACGGCGCATGTGAATGGCATCGATCTGTGCTTTTTCGAGTGGCGGGCAGCCGAGGCTCCGGCCGGGACGACGTTGCTGGTCCACGCGACCGGTTTCCATGCGCGCTGCTGGGACCGCACGGTCCAGCACCTGCAGGGTCACGTGATTGCCGTTGATATGCGCGGTCATGGCCGCTCCAGCAAGGTCGCGCCCTACAGCTGGGACGCATTT
>CAMAVY010000091.1 GCA_945861675.1 Klebsiella pneumoniae
GCCATCGTTCTACGCTCTGTCCCGAGCGCACCACGCCGCCGCTTCAAAACCGCGAGCCCGGCTGCGCAAGAAAACTGAGCTCATCTGCGGTCGAGCGACGGCCCAGCGCTGCGTTGCGATGGGGAAAACGGCCGAACCGTTCGATGACCGCGCGGTGTCGCTCTGCATAGTCGAGCATCGACCCCAGTTCCGGCGCCTGTTGCACCAACGCGCTGAACAACCGCACCGAATCGTGCTGTTGCGACAACTGCTCTGAGTGTTCGAATGGCAGATAGACAAAACTGCGCTGCAGCATGGGCAGTGCTTGATCCTGTGCGGTTGCGACCATTGCTTCGGCCGCCGCACAAGCGCGTACATCACCTGCAAATGCTCGCGGGCTGTCGCGGAACGCATTGCGCGTGAACTGATCCAGCAGCAGCACCTGGGCAAGTGCGGATTGCGGGGCACGGGCCCAGCTCGCAAGCCGCCCCACCAACGCGGCGTCGATCAGCGGGCCAAACGTTCGTGCGATCAACGCATCGAATTCGGCGTCCTTGCGAAACCACTCAGGGCGCTGCAATTCATATTCGGCCGATCCTTCAGCACCAAACCAGAACTGCAGGATTGCCGCGGCCTGTGCGGGCATCGGTAGACTCCAGGGATCAACGAAACGCCATGCATAGAATGGCACCATAGCGACGCACTTCGCGATACCGGCGCCCGTCATACGCAGCCGATCAACAGCAGCCGATCACGAAGGGGATTGAACGTGCCCATCAGCCGTAGAGTCTTCACTGCATCCGTGCTGCTGGCCGCCGGGGCGGCAACAGCCGCAGCCGCAGGCCGCGCGCAAAGCGCCAGCACGCTCAGCGATGCGCTGCGTGCACGCGATCAATCGGCATTCCAGCACGGCGTTGCCTCTGGCGACCCGCTGGGTGACCGGGTCATCCTGTGGACACGCGTGACGCCCGGCAAAGCAACCAGACCCGTTCGCGTGCGTTGGCGCATTGCCAGCGACAGCGCGTTGCAGCACATCGTTGCGCAAGGCAATACCCAGGCGCTGCCGCAGCGCGACTTCACCGTCAAAGTCGATGCGACGGGACTTTCGCCAGGTCAGACCTACTACTACCAGTTCGACGCCGACGGCCATGCGTCGCCGCTCGGACGCACCCGAACACTGCCGTCAGGCGTGCTGACACGCCTGCGCCTGGCAATGGTGTCCTGCTCGAACCTGCCGTTCGGCTATTTCAACGTGTACGCCAACATCGCCGCACGCGGCGACCTCGATGCGGTGTTGCACCTCGGTGACTACATCTACGAATACGGCCCCAAGGAGTGGGGCGATGGCAGCGAGTTCAATCGCGCGCACCTGCCTGCGCACGAACTGCTTACCCTGGGCGACTATCGGCAGCGGCATGCGCAGTACAAGCGTGATCCTGATCTGCAGGCGGCGCACCGGCAGCATCCATGGATCACGGTGTGGGACGACCACGAGACCGCTGACAACGCCTGGCGCGACGGCGCCAGGAACCATAATCCCGATAAGAACGAAGGTGACTGGCGCAGCCGCAAGGCCGCGGGCGTACAGGCGTACGCGGAGTGGATGCCCATCCGCGAGGTGCCAGACGCGGATGCCGGGCTACGCACCTGGCGGCGTTTCGCATTCGGCGATCTGGCCGATCTGCTGATGCTCGACACACGGCTGCACGGTCGAAGTGAACAAGTGCCGAAGCGCGATGCGGCAGCACTCGCGAATCCGTCGCGCAGCATGCTGGGCGCCGATCAGGAGGCCTGGCTGGCGACGGAACTGCGCCGCAGCAAGCAACGCAAAGCGCCATTTCGGCTGCTCGGCCAACAGGTCATGTTCGGCCAGCTGCTGGACGCGGATCGGCACATCGTGAACAGCGACATGTGGGACGGCTATCCGGCAGCGCGCCAACGCATCTTCGATCTGCTGGCTGCCGAGAAAATGGATGGCGTCGTGGTGTTGTCGGGCGATATCCATAGTGCGTGGGCACTCGATCTCACACCCACGCCGTTCGCTGGCTATGACGCATACACCGGCCGCAGCTCACTCGCGGTCGAGATGATTACGACCTCCGTCACCTCGCCGTCGCCGTATGGCAGCGGCGAGGAAGCAGCAAAGCGCGAGCTCAGCACACTGCAGAACGGTCCGCATCTGAAGTTCACCAATTTTCGCCAGCGCGGTTACCTGCTGCTGGATGTCACGCCGGAGCGCGCTCAAGGGGAGTGGTACTTCGTCGACAGCGTCAGCACGCGCGGCAGCGCGGATGTGTTAGGCGCTGTTCTGGCGGTTGCTCGAGGTGAAACCCGATTGCAGCGCAGCGCCAACGCCAGCGCACCAAACACCGATCGCGCGCCCGCCGCGTAGCGCCGCCGCTGCGCGCGGCAGGACCGCGAGAAGCCCGCAGACGGCGCAACCGACCTCTACGTCGGGCCCCTGTGCCGAAGGCACATTGGTGAATGTGGCGCAGGCACATTTGTGCAGGATGGCTGTATCCAGCCAAACAAATTGGCAGGCATACTCGGGCAGCTAGGGAGCAAACTGCGGTACGTCCCTACGCGAGGGCCACTTCTCCTTGGGGGGAGAGGCGGCGCCTTTAGACGCGTCTGATGCGGAGATCATATGGCCGGAGCCCGATCTTCGACGCGATCAATCTGCTTTTTTTGTGGGGGACGATGTACTACAACAGTTTCACTAAAAAACCGTTGCGCCTGGCCGTGGGCGCCTTGGCTGCCGCTGGCCTGTCGCTGACGGTCGGCGCGCTGACCACCAGCAATGCATACGCGGCCGAACAGTCCGGCCTCGAGGAGATCGTTGTTACGGCAACGCAGCGCTCCGAGAACCAGCAGGAGGTCGCAATTCCCATGACCGCCGTCAGCGGCGAATCGCTGGAACGCGCGTTTGCTCAGGACTTGCGCGATCTGACTGCGGCCGCACCCAACGTGCAACTGGAACCGGTCGGCATCTTTCAGAACTCCGCGTCGTTCTTCATCCGCGGTCAGGGCACCGGCGATATCGAATCCGCTGCCGACGGCAAGGTCGGCATCTACGTAGACGGCATCGTGCAGGCGCGCGTTTCCACGGCCCTCAGCGATCTGCTCGACATTCGCTCGGTTGAGATTCTGCGTGGGCCGCAGGGCACCTTGTTCGGCCGCAATACCATCGCCGGCGCGGTGCAGGTGCTGCACAACGACCCCGAATACAACGAATGGGGCGCCGAGGCTTCGCTGCAGGTCGGCAACTTCGGCCGCCAGGACATCAAGCTGGTCATGAACCTGCCGCTGGTCGACGACACGCTTGCCGCGCGCATTGCGATCAAAGACACAGGTCACGACGGCTACTGGAAAAACGCGGCGCAAGACAACCGTGATCGCGGCGCCACAGACAGGCTGACCATTCTGCCCAGCGTGAAGTGGACGCCGAGCGAGAACCTGGATGTGGTCGTGCGCGGCGAGTGGAACCGCACCCGCGACGATACCTATCTGAGTCAATCGGACCACTACTGTCGCGACGACCCGTTCACGCTGTTTACGGGCGGCGGCTCAGGCGCAGGCGGTCGGCCAGACAATGATCTGGTCATCACCACACAGACACTCTTCAATCTCATCGTGCTCGGTCAGGACCCGGTCACGGCGGCCAAGGGTGCGTCGGAGATCTGTGCCAAACCGATCGAAGATCGCTCGGTGAAACAGGAGTACACCGCGCCGAACTTCGAGCCACGTGGCCAGAAGTCTGAGGCAGACATCCGCGGTATCACGGGCCAGCTGAACTACGACCTGCCCGAGATCGGCACGGTCACCTACCTGGGCGGCTATCGTCACGTGAAAGAAGACATCATCTTCGGCATCGACGCCTCGTATCACGATCTCTTCGCTGGCGAACGCATTCAGCGCCACCAACAGTCGTCGCATGAACTTCGTTTCGCGTCGAGCTTCTCCGACACCGTGGACTTCGTGGCCGGCGCGTACTACTTCGAGCAGGAGTACACGATGAAGCAGGAGTCCTGGGGACTGCTGTTTGCGCCGAACGTCGTACTTGGGCCAACGCTGGGCTTCTCCGGCAACGTGTCGTTCACCAGCCCCGTGACTCAGGGTCAGGCGGGTTTCTCGAATCAGACCAATGATGCCTGGGCCGTGTACACGCGCGCCAACTGGCATGTGACCGATGATCTGACGCTCACCGTGGGCGGTCGTTACACCTCGGAGACTAAAGAGTTCACACACTGCGCCGTGGGCTCAGGCAACCCATTGAAATCGGTTTCCGACGGCACCGACGGCTGCAACAACGTGCCCGCATTCGTGGTCAACTTCGCCCTCCCGCCGGTGCCAGGCACGCCGACCCCGCTGTTTCAGCTGACGCCCGCCATCGGTGTCGACTCCAGCGGTGGCCGACTTGGCGGTTGCCGGCCGGTACTCGACGCAAGTGGCGGCCCGATCACCTGCAACAACCAGCTGGGTGCCATCGATGAAACCTGGACCGAGTTCTCGCCCATGGTAGGCGTTACCTACAAGGTCACCGATGACGCAATGCTGTACTTCACCTACACCAAGGGCTTCACCGCCGGCGGTTTCAACGGTCGTGCAGGGTCAATCACCACCCTCGGACCATTCGATCCCGAGGTCGCCACCAACTACGAGCTCGGCCTGAAGTCCGACTGGCTCGACAATCGGTTGCGCGTGAACCTCACCGGCTTCCTGACGCAGGTGAAGGACTTCCAGACCGCGTTCATTCGCCCTGCGCCAAACGGCGGTGGCCAGGAAACCGTGCAATCAAATCTGGGCGAACTGAAGACCAGGGGCGCTGAGCTCGAGCTGAATGCGGTGCCGGTGGACGGCTTGACAGTGTGGGCAACGGCCAGCTGGTTGAAGACAGAACGCAAGGGCTTCTGCAGCGACCCGGACGGCCCGAGTGGAACCAATCCGCTTGTGCCACCCACCGTGGGCGGTCCCTTCTCTGCGGGCCTGGCAGTGTGCGGGCCGCCGCAACGCATCGACAACTCGACCGGCGGGTTCGTGGGTTGGCTGATTCCCAACAACCTGGATGAACTGAACCCGACCGGGCGCTCGCCGAAGTGGACCTATTCCGCCGGTATCGCCTATGAAATCGGGCTCGACAGCTGGGGCTCGGTCACTGCAGCCGCTGATTGGCAGCACCAGGGCAAGCAGACCATTGCAGGTTCCCGCGTCAACGAACTGAAGGGCGTACGCCAGTTTAACGGCGACCTCATCAGCCACTTCCGCGAAGCATCCGATGTGGTGAATGCAAGCCTCATCTGGCGCAGCCCGGAGTCGCGCTATCAGGCATCGTTCTTCGTCAAGAACCTGACCAACGAACTGTTCGCGCAGGCGGTGACCAACGTCGGTGGATTGTCGGAGATTCGCGTACCGAACGTCCGCAGGCACTGGGGACTTGAGGTCAGTGCGCGCGTCGGCAACTGATGCCGATGCAGATGTGATCAGTGCGCGCGTCGGCAACTAACCCCGCGGCACGCGCAGATGACGAGGAGGCGCCCGCCTCCTCGTCATCCTGATCGGTCGTGCTGCGGCATGCCGAAACGTCCGCACCACCCCACAACATCCACGTCATCTCCAAGCCCGGACAGCCAGGCCGCGATCAGCCGCGCGATGACTGTCGCGGTGCAGCTGCATCACGCAGGGAAGTACAGCGACGCCGAGCGCATATACCGGCAGGTGCTGAAGCTACAACCCGAGCACGTCGATGCGTTGAACAGCCTCGCGATGATCGAGTTCCAGGCCCTCCGCTACGACTCGGCCATCACCCTGCTGCAGCGCGTGCTTGCCGCAGACAGCAACAACGCCGGCTATTCGATGAACATCGGCGCCGTGTACGGTGCCGCAGGCCGCATGGCAGAGGCCAAGGCCTGTTACATGCGCGCAATCGCGCTTGCGCCCACCTACGCGGACCCCTACTACAACCTCGGCGACCTGCTTCTGCGCGAGCGCAATCCCGATGCCGCCATCGCCGTGTTCGACGCGTGCATGAAAGCGCGCGGCCGCGACTATCATGCGCTCGCCTACAAAGCGCACGCGCTCGACGATGCCGGGCAACACAGCGCAGCACGCCAGCTGCTGGACTTCGACAACTACGTGCGCACCTATGCGTTCGCAACGCCGCACGGCTATGCAGACATGCCCGCCTTCAACGCCGCGCTGGCAACGCACATCAGCACCCATCCCACGCTGCAGGGCGACGTCATGTCGACCGAGCACGGGCGCCACACGGCTGAGCTGTTGCGCGAGCCCAAAGGCCCGATGGCTGCCATGGAGCAGCGTATCGATGAGGCGATCCATTGGTACATCGCCAACCTGCCGGACGATCCCACACATCCAGCAGTTCAATGGGTGCCCAAACGCTGGAAGCTCACCAGCTGGGGCGTGGTGCTGTTCGACAAGGGTCACGAACGCCCGCACATTCACCCCAAGGGCTGGTTGAGCGGCGTGTTCTATCTAAGCCTGCCGGCATTGATCGATGATCCGGCGCGCAATCACGAGGGCTGGCTGGAGTTCGGTCGGCCGACAGCAGAGTTGCACGTGCAGTCCACGCTCACGATCCGCCACTACCAACCTGCGTACGGCGCCATGTTCCTGTTCCCTTCGTTCTTCTATCACGGGACTATTCCGTTTCGCAGCGAGCAGCGGCGCATCTGCGTTGCCTTCGACGTTGAGCCGATCTACTGACGACAAGCACCCGGCCGAACTCAGGAACGACATGAAGACAACCGCACCCGCCATGCACGAACTGGCGTTCTACGCCCTCCCCGGCGCGCCGAAATCGCCCCGCGATCTGATCGATGAAGTACGCGACGCTGAAGCCATGGGCATTGGCACGGCGTTCATTTCCGAACGCTTCAACATCAAGGAAGCCGCCACGCTGTCCGGCGCGGTGGGCGCAGTCTCCGAGCGCCTGGGCATTGCCACCGCAGCGACCAACCACAACACGCGGCACCCCATGGTCACCGCGTCCTACGCCAGCACCATGCATTTCCTGACCGGTGGCCGCTTCGCGCTCGGGCTCGGGCGCGGCATCGACTTGATGTTCAAGGCATTCGGCCTGCCGAAGATCAAGACGGCCGAGCTCGAGGATTTCGCGGGGCTCATGCGCCGCCTCTGGCGCGGCGAGACCATCGTCGGGCACAACGGTCCGGCTGGCAGCTGGCCGCTGCTGCGCCTCGATCCGAGCTTCCGCGAAGAGATTCCACTGCTGCTCACGGCCTTCGGCCCGAACTCGCTGGCGCTCGGCGGCCGCGCCTTCGATGCAGTGGTGCTGCACACCTTCTTCACCGACGAAACGACTGCGCGCGCGGTACGCTCAGTGAAACAGGCCGCGGAGCAGGCGGGCCGCAACCCGGACGATGTGCGGGTGTGGAGTTGTTTCGCCACCATCGGCGACCACATTCCCTATCCCGTGCGCCTGAAGAAGACCGTTGGCCGGATGGCCACCTATCTGCAGGCCTACGGCGACCTGATGGTGCGCACGAACAACTGGGACCCGGCCGACCTCAGGCGCTTCTGGGCACATCCGACGGTTGCAGGCTTCAAGGGCACCATCGACCAGACCGCCACCACAGAAGAACTGGAACAGATTGCTGAAGCCATTCCGGCGCATTGGCTGGCGGCCGCGGCCACCGGCTCGCCCGCGCAATGTGTGGCGAAGATCAACGAACAACTCGCGCTCGGCTGTGATGGCGTCATCCTGCATGGGGCCTCGCCCGTCGACCTGGCGCCCATCGTCACCGCCTACGCGCAGCAACGTGATGCAAAGCGCTTCGCACACCTGCCGGCCAATCCGGCCACGCCACCCAGCAAAGCTGTTGGCGCGGGCGGTGGCTCGCGCAGCGACGCGCGCGGGCTGGCCGGCAGATGAGTGCGCACAACCTGACTTCGCCCATCCCGGTTGCCAGCACACCGGCGGCGATCAGCACGGAATGGCTGACGCGCGTGTTGCGCAAGCTCGGCCACGACGTCGACATCGACAGCCTGTCATCGCGACCCATCGGCACGGGGCAATCGGCGCATAGCGAGCGGTTTGCGGTCAGCTATTCGAAATGGGATCAGCGTGCGCCCCGCACCTTCGTCGCCAAACTGCCCCACCCCGACCCCACCAGCCGCGCCACAGGCCATGTGCATGGCAGCTATGCGCGCGAAGTCGGCTTCTATCGGCACATTGCGCCCACGGTGAACGTGCGCACACCACGCTGCTGGTACGCCGACATCGACCCATCGAACTCCGACTTCGTGCTGCTGCTGGAAGACCTGGCACCCGCCCGCCAGGGCGATCAGATGCAGGGCTGCGATCTCCCCTCCGCGCAGCGTGCGGTGCTCGAAATTGCCGGCCTGCACGCGCCACGTTGGGGTGACAGCGCGTTGCTGCAGCACAGCTTTCTGTCCGGCGTGACCGCAGGCAACGGCGATACGACTGCCGTAGCGGTCGCGCTGTACGAACAGTTCTGGCATGGCTTTCTGCGGCGCTACCGCGCGCGTCTGGCACCGGACATCCTGCGCGCGGGTGAGGGTCTGCTGGCGCACTACGGCAACTGGGCACGCGCGTATCCAGGCGCGCGCTGCCCGACGCACGGCGACTATCGGCTGGACAACGTGCTCATCGATCCGAGCGACGCACACGCGCGCATTGGCGTAGTGGACTGGCAGACCGCAGGCGTGGGTTGCGGCACATCAGACGTGGCGTACTTTCTGGGCGCAGGCTTGTTGCCGGCGCAACGGCGCGCCAACGAGCGTGAACTGGTGCGCGTGTATCACGACGCGCTGTGCGCAGGCGGCGTACGCGACTACAGCCTGGCGGATACGTGGCGCGACTACGTCTGGTACAGCTATTCCGGCTATGTGATGGCAGTAGTCGCGTCGATGCTGGTCGTGCAGACGCCGCGCGGCGACGACATGTTCATGGTGATGGCCGAGCGTCATGGCCAGCACGCGCTGGACCTGGATGCAGAGCGGCTCATTGATGCGGGTTAGTCCCCGGCAGCGCGCAGCGCTGCCACGGCAAAAGGATCAAGCAGCGCGTAGCGCTGCCACGGCAAACGGATCAAGCTGTTCATCCCGCCGCCGCAGCAAACTCATTCAGCAGCGCGCGCGTGGACTCACGTTCCTGCGGCGAACGCGCAAATGCCGAGGCCGCGTAATCGGTCACGCCACACTCGCCCAGCGCCGCGAGCGCATCGCGCACTTCATTCACGCTACCCACAATCGCAACGTCGCCGGGCGTCGCCACACCTTCGCGATCCAACATCGCGCGATACGACGGCAGTTGGCCGTACATCGCCAGGTTGCGATCGATGAGCGCGCGCACACCGGCCACATCGTCGGTTACGCACACCGGCAATGTTGCAATCACGCGCGGCGCGGCGCGGCCTGCTGCTGCGGCGGCCTCGTTCAAGCGCGGCACGATATGGCTGCGAATGGTTTTGGGGCCCACCCAGGCCAGCGACACACCATCGGCAAGCGTGCCGGCGACTTTCAGCGCCTGCGGCCCAAGCGCCGCCACCACCACCTGACAACGCGCCTGCGGCGCCCGGAACACCTTGGCGTGGCACGACAACGTCTCGCCATCCACATCCACCGCGCCTTGCTCAAGCAGCGGCATCAGCACGTTCAAATACTCACGCAGATGCCGGATGGGCTTGCCGAAGTCGATGCCCAATTGCGCCATCATGGTTTCGTGGGACAGACCAATGCCCAGGCACAACCGACCGTCGATGGCATTGGCGACCGTCATCGCCTGCCCGGCCAGCACCATCGGATGACGCGGCCAGGTTGGAATGACTGCGGTGCCGAGTTCGATCTCGCGGACCTGCTGACCCACCAGCGCAAGCACCGTCAAGGCATCGAAGCCGCCGGTTGGATGTTCCGCAAGCCAGTAGGCGCTGTAGCCATCCTTCTGCGCCTGCTCAGCGTCGGCCACGATGGCGGCCACAGAAGCTTTGGCCACGAGTCCCGTGCCGTTGATGCCTATACGCATGTTCATACTCCAAGAGTTGTAGGAGGCGCGTCTGTTGTGACAGGCACGCGTGTTCAGGAAACGCCCCGCGTAAAGACACCACTGTGTCAGCCAATGAGTTCCAGCGCCTGCTCGAACAAACCGACGGTTGAGGCATGCAGACGATCGCCCGTTTCCCTGGGCGCAAGGCCCGCGCAGGCGCGCGCATGTGTGCCTTCCAGAATCAAACCCAGTCGATAGCACGCCAGCACCCGATACCAGCCCACTGCTGACAGATCTCTTGAGCTGCCCTTGGCGTACTGCGCAATCACCTCTTCGGCGGTCGGCAAACCCGGCGCATCCACACCCACGACTTCCGCTGCGGGCTCGCCGGCAGTTCCCGCAGTTCCGGCAACTGAAACAGCACGCTTCTTCGGCCAGGTGCACAGCAGATGCCCGAGATCCAGCAGCGGATCACCAATGGTCACCAGCTCCCAATCCACCACCGCCGCAAGTTCGCCGCAGTCCGGGCGAATCAACACATTGCCGAAGTGGAAGTCGCCATGAATGAGGCCCGCGCGCACATCGCGCGGACGATGGGCATTCAGCCAATCACCCACCGCGTCGACACCCGGGATCTGTGGGCCGGGATAGCCGGCCAGCTCGCTGTAACTGTCGAGTTGTTTGCGCCAGCGACCAACCTGCCGCTCTGCCCAGCCTTCGAACTTGCCGAGATCGCCAAGCCCGCGCGCCACATGGTCCACGCGCGCCAGCGCGGCGATCGCATCGGCCATGGCCAGGCCCATGCGATGTTGAATCGCCATGTCGCCGGCATGCAGCGCAGGCAATCCCAGCGTTGCGTTGAACCCATCAATCGGTTCCATGAGATAGAACGCGGCGCCCAGCAGCGCCTCGTCGGCACACGCAGCAATCAGCGCGGGATGCGGCACTTCGCTGCCCGCCAGCGCACCGAGCACGCGCGCCTCGCGACGCATGGTTTCATCGCTGTTGGCGCGCTTGTGCGGCGGTGGCCGACGAAAGACAAAGCTGCGGCCACTGCGCGTGAAGCGCATCAGGATGTTCTGCGTGCCTCCGGTGATGAGCGCAGGGTTCAGTAGCGGCCCCTGGCCCAGGCCCTGCGCATCCATCCACTGCGCAAGCTTGTCCAGGTCAACGACATCAGCAAACAACGTACTCATCGGACGATCCTTCTCGTTCGTCATGTGGTTCTGTAGTGCGGGCACGCGTGACTGCACGCATCAGTGTGCGTCAACCCGCTGCAACGCGATCGTGAGCTCAGCAAGCCAGGTCAGCCCACGCTCCTTGAGGCGCGCGGGCGGCTCGATGCGGCCGCTGTCATCGCATACCTGAATCTTGAACGCAGGCGCATACAGCGCATGCACTTCATCGAGCGACACCGCGTGCGGCGGGCCCGCCATCAGCTGCTGCTCGTAGTCGAAGGTGATCAGCAGCATGCGCGCCGCCGCAGGCAGACGCAGCCGCAGCACATCGGCATAGCGCCGGCGCATTTCAGGCGGCAAGGCCACCAGAGCAGCACGGTCATACACGCCGCGCACTGCGGTGAGGTCCGTGGCGGTCAGACTAAAAACGTCGCCACACAGCAACCGATACGGCCCCGACTCGAACCGCTGAAAGCGCCCGTCGTCGCGCACACGCACCGGCAACCTGGCTTCCTCGAAGAACGCAGCGCAGGCAAGCGCCGACAGTTCGACGCCAAGTACACGGTGGCCGCGTTCCGCCAGCCAGTGCATGTCATTCGATTTGCCACACAGCGGGACCAGTACTTCGCAACCACTTGGCAACTCGAGCGCGGACCAGTGCTTCTGCAGGCCTGCATGCACTGCGGCCTCGTGAAAGCCGATCTCATTGCGCTGCCAGCGCTCGTGCCAGAACTCAGCCTGCATCGTCAGTACCCCGCCGAGCCGCCATCGTTGCGCGGGTCGTGCGCGGCCTGCAGATCGCCCTGCACAACGCGCACCGAGTTCGCATCGCCAATGCCGTCGGCAAACGGCAGCAGCATCATGGTGTGGCCCATGGCTTTCAGTTGTTCGAGGGTGCTGGCATCAAGGCCGTCGGCTTCGTAGATCACGCGGTCGGGTTGCCACTGATGATGGAAGCGCGGCGCCGCCACTGCGGCATCAACGACCATGCCGTGATCCAGGCTGTTCAACACCACCTGCAGTACGGTGGTGATGATGGTCGATCCACCGGGTGAGCCTGTGACCAGTTCCAGCTTGCCGGCACGCGTCACGATGGTGGGCGTCATGCTCGACAGCATGCGTTTGCCTGGCTGAATCTCATTCGCCACGCGGCCCAGCAAACCATAACTGTTGGCTGTATTGGGCTTCGACGAAAAGTCATCCATCTCGTTGTTCAGCAGCATGCCCGTACCCGCTGCAACAATCTTCGAGCCATAGCTGAGATTCAGCGTGGTGGTGTACGACACTGCGTTGCCCGCGCCATCCACGATCGATGAATGGGTGGTCTCGGGGCTTTCATAAGGCACGCGACCCGCCGCGATCTGATCGCTGGGCGTGGCCTTCAACGGGTTCACATCGCGCATGCGAAAGCGCGCGTAGTCCTTGCCGATGAGCTGCGCCACGGGCACGGGATGGAAGTCTGGATCGCCCAGATGTTCGGCGCGATCGGCATAGGCCCGGCGCTCGGCCTCGATCATCAGATGCACAAGCGCCGGTGCGCTGCGACCCAGACCATGCACATCGTAGGGCTCGAGCATGTTCAACATCTGCAGTAGCAGCACACCGCCTGAGGACGGCGGTGGCATCGTGTAGATGTCGTAGCCGCGATAGGTGCCGTGCAGCGCCTCGCGGAAGCGCGACTTGTAGTTGCGCAGATCGTCCGCGTTGATGAGCCCGTTGCCGCGTTGCATCTCGGCAACGATGCCGGCTGCAACCGGTCCGGCATAGAAGCCGTCACGACCAAGATCGGAAATGCGCTGCAGCGTATTTGCCAGGTCGGGCTGCTTCCACACATCGCCTGCACGCCAGTCGGAACCATCGGCCTTGGTGAACACGGCGAGGCTGGACGGGTAGCGCTGCATCGCCGCGCGCGTCTCGTTGAACTGCTGCGCAAGATCGTCTGTGAGTGCGAAGCCATCGCGCGCCAATACGATGGCCGGCGCAAGCACCTGCTGGCGCGACAACTTGCCGTAGCGCTGCAGCACATCCAGCAGGCCATCGACAGTGCCTGGTACACCCACCGCAAGATGCGAAGCCGTGGACAGCCCCCGCACTACCTGCCCTTGGGCGTCCAGGTACATATCGCGCGTAGCAGCCTTGGGTGCGACTTCGCGATGATCGTTGGCGATGACCGTGCCATCGGCCAGGCGGATCACCATGAATCCACCACCGCCCAGATTGCCGGCGGACGGATAGGTCACGGCCAGCGCAAAGCCGGTCGCAACAGCCCCGTCGACGGCATTGCCGCCCTCGCGCAGCACGCGCACGCCCACCTGCGACGCCAGGAGTGAGCGCGAGGCGACGGCGCCATGAGTGCCATAAACCAGCAGCCCATTCGTACCTGCGATGGGTGCCGTAGCAGCGGCTGCGGGCGCCGCGCCCGCACCGACGGATGCACTGCGGGAAGCAACATCGGCAGTACTGCAGCCCAGCAGCAAGGCAATGGCCACGCCCATGGCCAGCCGGAGGCCGCTCCGAACCCGTGCCCGGTGCGCCGCGCCTGCAACAGGTCCACAGGATGCGCCGCCAGAACTCACGCGCGAACGCCGATCGATACACCGGATCATGGGCTGCCAGACGTCTGCCAATGGAACGCCGATTGTGCGCGCTGCGATTCCTGCGGTCACAGCCCCCGCACGCCATTCATGAGGTAACTCGCCGGGCACAATGCGATTGGCAGGGCCGGCCAGCACGCGGTACAAATCCCGCCCGCCGTTTCGGCGCGCCGTTTCGGCGTGCCCGTAAACGTCGCCTGCCCGGCCCAGTCTTGCCCCGCTCAGCCAGTTGCCAACAGGAACCTCCGTGACCTCTGCACCGCGCTTTCGCATCTACCACGCGCCCGGCACGCGCTCCATGCGCATCATCTGGCTGTGTGCCGAACTCGACGAACCATTGGACGTGGTCAACATCGACTTCGGCCGCGACTATCGCTTCAGCGCCGAGTGGCTGGCCCGCAATCCGGTCGGCAAGGTGCCTGCCATGGACATCGACGCGATGACCATGTTCGAGTCCGGTGCCATGGTTGAGGCCATCCTGGATCGTGTGGAGCTTGCGCGCGGCGCGCGCAGCCTGCTCCGGCCGGCGCCGGGCACCGACGCCAGTGCGTTGTACCTGCAGTGGTGCTGGTTTGCCGAGGCCACCTTTGCGCGGCCGTTGGGCGACATCGCGCAGCACACGCGCATCAAGCCGCCTGCAGAACGATTACCCGCCGTTGTGGAAGACGCAGGCTTTCGCGTGCGTTTGTGCCTGGACGCAACCGAGGCACGGCTGGCGGGCCAGGACTATCTGTTGCCCAGCGGCTTCAGCGCCGCCGACATCATGATGGGCTACTCGATGATGCTGGCGAGCAACTTTGGTCTGCTCGACGCGCAGTATCCGAACAGCCTTGCGTACTTCAAGCGCCTTGCGGCGCGTCCGGGTTATCGCGCAGCAACCACGTAGCTGACCGCACAGAGAACACCGATACCACCCAACTTCCCTGCAGCCTGCCCAACATTCGCACGCTGCCGAACACCGAATGGAGCACCCCCGTGGATCTGATTCTTGTCCGTCATGGATTGCCCGAACGGGTGCGCGTGGAAGGCGGGCGTGCCGACCCTGCGCTGACACCGACCGGCTGGGCGCAGGCCCAGCGCGTTGCACGGCTGCTGCACGAGCAGCACGAGCAGCACGAGCAGAAGGCCCGGACGATCCATGCCATCTATGCCAGCACCATGCGCCGCGCCCATGAAACGGCGCAGCCGTTTGCGGCGCTGGCGAACCTGCCGGTCAACCTCGAAGAAGGCGTCGTCGAGTACGACCGCAACCATAAGGAGTACATCCCTATGGAAGAGCTGAAGCGCACCGACTACGCGCGCTGGCGGGAAATGGCCGCCAACGGATTCGGTGAGGGTGCCGACATGCAGCAGTTTCACACTACCGTGGTGACGGCGCTCGAGGGCATCGTCAACCGGCATCGCGGTGAGCGCGTGGTGGTGTTCTGCCACGGCGGCGTCATCAACGCCTGGGCTACCCATGTACTTGGCATGCAGCCACGCATGTTCTTTGAGCCGGCCTACACCAGCGTGCATCGCTTTCTGTGTGCCAGCAGCGGCCAGCGCAATCTCGTGAGCCTGAACGAGCGGCATCATCTGGATGATCTCGCGGCGTCGAGTTAGTCGGACAAATGCCCACAACCCGCCCAGCGCGTGTGAGCCGCGTGCCGGTAACACCTGCGCTTCCGACCCTGCCCCGGGCGCGCCTGGCGCGTCTGGCGCTCGCGGCTCAGGGCCTGCACCGCGAATACACGTTCGGGCGCGGCATACGCGGCGTGCAACGCGCCATCGAACACCTGGGCTACGTACAGATCGACACCATTTCCGTGGTGGCGCGCGCGCACCATCACACGCTGTTCACGCGCGTGCCGGACTATCAGCCGGATATGCTCGATCGACTGCAGGCGCGCCGGCAGATCTTTGAGTACTGGTACCACGCTGCGGCGTACCTTCCGATGTGCGACTACCGGTTTGCACTGCCGCGCATGCTGGCAATTCGGACTGGCGCGCGGCATTGGTTCACGGCGCGCGACCGCAAACTCGAAGCACAGGTACTTGAGCGCATCCGCAATGAAGGCGCGCTGCGCACGCGTGACCTCGACAACGATGAAACGTCGCCAGGTGCTGCCAGCGGGTGGTGGAACTGGAAGCCGGCGAAGCGCGCCATTGAAGCCTTGTTCATGGAGGGCACGCTGATGTGTGCGGGTCGGGACGGCTTCGCCAAGGTCTACGACCTGCCGGAACGCGTGCTGCCGCCCGATATCGACGTGACTCCACCCGACGACGCTGAGTACGCCGCCTACCTGGTGCGCACACATCTGCGTGCGAATGGCTTTGCGGCGGAAAAGGAATTCAGCTACCTGCGCCGCGGTGCACCAATCCGCGCCGCGATCCGCGCGCATCTCGACGAAGGCGTCGCCAACGCGACAATGCAGCGCATGCGCGTCGCAGAAACCCAGGCCGAGGTCTACGTCTTGACCGAGACGCTGCAACACCGACCCAAGGTTGCGCCGCAGGTGCGCCTGCTGTCGCCGTTCGACAACGCAATCATCCAACGCGATCGCACTGTGCGTGTGCACGACTTCGACTATCAGATCGAATGCTACGTAAAGGCTACGAAGCGACAGTTCGGCTATTTCTGTCTACCCATACTCTATGGCGAGCGCCTGATCGGCCGCGCCGACTGCAAAGCGGAACGCAAAATGGGCGTACTGCGCGTGGTTCATCTGCATATCGAGCGCAGCGATGTCGATGCCACCGAGTTCGCCGCGCAACTGCTGCCTGCGCTGAAGGCGTTCGCAACATTCAATGGCTGCCAGGAACTCAGCATCGATCAGGTCAGCCCCAGGTCGTACCGCGCTGTACTGAAACAGCTGCGCTGAGGCACCGAACATGAATCCCGTCGATCACACCCGCAGCAGCGGCGGACCCCCTGGACGCGGCGTGTTCGTCTGCCCGGTGTGTGCACACCGCTTCACGTTGGGCACGGCCGCATGCGAGGACTGGAACGATCCACAGCGCAACTTTGGTTGCCCCGTGTGCGGCAGCTACTTTCTGCGTCAGCAGCGGCCACGACGCTTGATCGAGCATCTCGCGCAGTTGCACTACCTGTTTGCCGGTGTCGTCGCGGTGTTGATCTTCCTCGACAGGCCGTACATGGGTCTGCACTGGTTGTTGCTTCCGTCCTGGGTCGCGCTCGCGATCTGGTTTGCCTTCTGGCTGGACCGCGTGTTGCCACCACGCACGCAGCTGATTCCGGTGCGCCCATACCTGCCGCCACCGCTGAACTAGCCCGACCTTCTCAACTGGGGCGGCCGACCCGGAAACGCCCGCCCAAGGTTTGCCGAGCACCCCGGACACACTGTTAGGCTGCCCCTGAATCAGCGCACCATCACCATTTTTGTTGAGAGATGCAGCATGGCCACCCAGCCCAGAATCACCCTTGCCTGCATGAGCCACGAAACCAACACGTTTTCGCCCGTGATCACCGACTTGCGGCGGTTCAGCGGCCGC
Organism: Klebsiella pneumoniae; assembly: GCA_945861675.1. Lineage (GTDB taxonomy): Bacteria > Pseudomonadota > Gammaproteobacteria > Pseudomonadales > Azotimanducaceae > CAMAVY01. Next base: position 17,226 of record CAMAVY010000091.1, read on the forward strand.
GCCGCCGTGCCATCCGAGGGTCAAGGCGCACTGGATCGCGCACGCGGCGGCCTGAGTTGCATGGCCGGCTTCATCGATGTGTGCGAGCGCGCCGCAGTGCCGATCCAGGCGGCCATCTACGCCAATGCTTCGCCGTCGGGCCCGGTAGAAGACGACGCCTTCGAGTACATGGCCGAACGCATCGTCAAGGCCGCGCCACATTGCGACGCGCTGCTGCTCGAACTGCACGGCGCCATGGTGACGCGCAACTATGAAGATGGCGAAGGCGAACTGCTGCGACGAATTCGCGCCGTCGCACCGCAGGTGCCGATTGCGTTGGCGCTGGACATGCACGCCAACATCTATCCAGACATCGTGCAGCTGAGCACCATCATCGCCGGCTATCACGCGTACCCGCACACCGACACCTACGCGACGGGTGCGCGTGCGGCCGACATCATGCTGCGCACGCTGCGCGGCGAACTGCGCCCCGTGATGCGCTGGGGCAATGTGCCGATGCTGCCGCACGTCATGCGTCAGGGCAGCGATGACTTCCCCAACAAGCAGCTGCAGGCGCAGGCCGCGGCACTCGAGGCAGACCTTGCCGGCAGCGGCACGCTCGCGGCCAGCCTGTTCACCGGCTTTCCACACGCCGACATCAGCCAGGCGGGTCTGTCGGTGGTCATCGTCGACAACGGCGATAGCGCGCGTGCGCAACGCCACTGCGAAGCACTGCTGGATGCTGCATGGCAAGAGCGCGCCGCCTTCGTCTAT
>CAMAVY010000092.1 GCA_945861675.1 Klebsiella pneumoniae
CGCGCTGCTTGCGCTGCTGGTGGTCACCGGGTGCGACCGAGCACGCACGCGGGCATCACAGGCGCAGCCCGATGTTGCTGCAGTGGCGGCATCCGCCGAGCCGTGCCGGGCACCGTCGGTTCCGGGTCCGGCAGATTCTCTGCAGGACATGGTGCGCATACCTGGCGGCGTGGTGCACATGGGTTCAGATGATCACGAACCCGAGGAGCGTCCGCGCCGCAGCGCCGCTGTGCAACCGTTCTGGATGTCGCGCACGGAAGTGACCAACGCCATGTTTGCGCGCTTCGTCAGCGCCACGCACTACGTGACGCTGGCGGAGCGCGGGCTGGATGCAGCGCGCTATTCCACACTGCCGGCCGAACAGCGCGTCGCAGGCGGCATTGTGTTCGTTCAGCCCACCGCGGTGCGCGACCTTGTCGACATCAGTCAGTGGTGGCGTTTTCTTGCGGGCGCCGACTGGCGGCATCCGGATGGGCCGGCCAGCGCCATTGTTGGCAAAGCCGCAGAACCGGTCGTGCAGATCGCCTATGAAGATGCCTTGGCCTACGCGCATTGGCGCGGCCATGCGCTACCCACAGAAGCCGAGTGGGAACGCGCAGCGCGCGGTGGATTGTCGGATGCGCCGTTTGTGTGGGGCGATGAAATTTCGCCCGATGGCCGCGCGATGGCGAACATCTGGGAAGGGGTGTTCCCGATGGCCAACAGTGGTGCCGATGGCCACGTTGGTCGTGCGCCAGTGGGTTGCTATCCGGCCAACGGTTATGGCCTGCATGACATGGCAGGCAATGTGTGGGAATGGACGCGCGACGTGTACGTAGACGCTGCGAATGTAGACAAAGGACGAAACCCAAGCCCTGTGCAGGGCTATGTGATCAAGGGCGGTTCGTATCTGTGCGCGCCGAACTATTGCGCGCGGTATCGGCCTGCGGCACGCCAACCGGGTGATGCAACGACAGGGACATCGCACATTGGTTTTCGAACGGTGCTGCGTGGGCCGCGGGCCTGACGACGCGCAGCAAAGCTGCGTTCGCGCAGCTTCGCAGCGCTAGCGCACTCGCGGTGCGGCAATCGTCGTATCCGCGCATTGCAGAGCAGGGCTCAAGGCGACAGCCAGTACAGCACGCCTGCCAGGCTGACGATGGAGAGCGCCGTACTGAGCAGAATGGCACGCGCAGAGGCGGCCTCGGCCGCGCCGAAGCGCACGGCGAACAGATAGGCATTGATGCCACAGGGCAATGCGGCAAGCGTGATCAGTACCTGCTCCGTCAGACCTGGTTGGCCGTGCAGACGTTGCGGGCCCAGCAACCACATGCAGCACAGCCACACCAGCAACGGGTGCAGAACAAGCTTGCACAGCACAACCGTGATGGCGTCGGCGCGCGCACCACGCAGATCGTAGGCGGCGATGCCTGCGCCCATTGCAATCCCCATCGATAGCAATGCTGCGTAAGGCGCAACCGTGCGGCAGATATCCGTCAGCCGGAACAGCATGGGCGGCAAGGCAATCGCCCAGGCGTTCACCGCTGCGCCTGCAAGCAACGCCATCAGAATGGGATTGCGCACGAGCCGTAGCGCGGTGTCGCGCACCAGGCTGGCCATGCGCACGTTGGCGCTGGCCAGTTCATGAATGAGGGTGGTCAGGAAGAACATGGCGGCGGAGTGCAGACCAACGATGGCAAACAGGGGCGCGGACGCGTTGTCGCCATAGGCGCGCAGGATGAGTGGAATGCCCAGCAGCACTGCGTTGCTGTAGCTGCCTGCGAGCGCCAGGATGTTGGCGTGGCGTGGGCTGCGTCCGGCAGCGCACATTGCGGCAAACACCAGTGCGTACACCGAGAGGGTCGGCAGGTAATAGGCCACCAGCACATTCGCATCGAACTGCGCATGCAGCGGCACGGTAGCCATGGTGTGGAACAGCAGTGCCGGCACCAGCGCGTCGAAGGTCAGGCGTTGGAAGCCGGCGGTCAGCCGGGCGGGCAGTGCGACCACACGCGCGAGCACCCAACTCGCGAGTACCACCCCGAACACGGGCGCGATGACGGAGATCAGCAGGGCTGGCATGTGGGTCGGCGGCGGCCGTGTGCGTCAGGCAGGTTTTCGTCAGGCGAGTTCACATGCGGATTGTCTAAGGGCGGCTTGTCTACGGTCGGCTTGTCTAGGGTCGGCTTGTCTACGTGGGGTGCGGCCGACCGATCCGGGCCCGGTACCTGCCGGAGCAGCAGCGCATGCGCGCGGCTTAACGCTTCCGGTAGTCCACCGACAGCCACTGCTCCGGCCGGACACGTATGAGCGCGCTTTCGCCATCGTGGCTGTTGGCGGCGTATTGCTCGCCTTGCGCGAGGCCCAGGTAACGCTGCGCCATCGGTTTCAGATGTGCTTCGACCAGCGCCGGTTCGATGCTGACGACGGGACCCTCAATGGACACGTACTGATACGGCGCGACTTCGGTCTGTGCGCAGAAGCCGACGCGTGTACCGATCTGCATGAGTCTGCCTTTGCGCGAGTCCCGGTCCGTGATGAACCAGAGGTCCCCGCCCGGCGTGTAGTCGTACCACACGGGCACGTTCAGAGGTCCGCGACCTTCGCGGTTCAGCGCCAGTAAGCCGACATGCAGATCGGCAAGAAAGGCTTCGCGCTCGGTGCGAGTCATGGTGGTCGACATAACGTTGGATTCCGCAAATGATGGGGCTTGGTTTGACGCCGGTGCGGCTCGCGCCGCATCTGGTGGTCTGTAACTTGCTCTGCTCAGCTGGCACTAGGGTATCCGATGAGCGTGGCTCGATGAGTACCCCAGTCCTATCCAACATGTTTGTCCGACATGCTTGTCCGGCATGCTTGCCCCAACGGCTGGTAAGCAGGGCGGCACGACGGTCCGATTCAGTTCGATGGGGTGGCAGCTTCTTCCACAGCAGGTACATTGGGCTGTGCTCGCACAGGATGTTCGGAACATCATGCGGCGTGGACCCAGATCTTTGAACACGCTCAACGGACCAGTACAACGGACCAGCAACATGACAATTCGGGTCGCCCTACACCACTTGACCGAGTATCGCTACGACAGGCCGGTGTCGCTGTCGCCGCAGATCGTGCGGCTGCGTCCGGCAGCGCATTCACGCACGCGCATTCTCAGCTACGCACTCGACGTGCAGCCGAGCAAGCACTTCATCAATTGGCAGCAGGACCCATTCGGCAACTATCTCGCGCGGCTGGTGTTTCAGGAGCAGGTGCGCAAGCTGACGGTGCAGGTGAGTCTGGTCGCCGAGATGACGGTGATCAATCCGTTCGACTTCTTCCTCGAAGAGAGCGCACACAATTTTCCGTTCACCTACGAGGCCGAACTGGCGCGTAGCCTGCTGCCCTATCTGGAAGTGGAACCAGCAGGTCCGCTGCTGGCCAAGTTCGTAGCGCAGGTCAATCGCAAGCCGCGCTCTGTCATCGACTTTCTTGTCGATCTGAATCAGCGCGTCTGGCAATCCGTCACGTACAGCATCCGCATGGAGCCGGGCGTGTTGACGCCGGAAGAGACGCTGACACGCGGCATCGGTTCCTGCCGCGACTCAGGTTGGCTGTTGGTGCAGGTACTGCGACAGCTCGGGCTCGCAGCGCGGTTCGTCTCGGGCTATCTCGTGCAGCTCAAGCAGGACGAACTGTCGCTCGATGGGCCCAGCGGTCCCGCAGAGGATTTCACTGACCTGCATGCCTGGTGCGAGGTGTTCCTGCCCGGCGCAGGTTGGGTTGGCCTTGATCCCACCTCAGGCTTGTTTGCCGGTGAGGGGCACATTCCGCTCGCCTGCACGCCGTTCCCCGGCGCTGCATCGCCCATTGAAGGGCATACAGACAAGTGTGAGGTGACATTCCACTACAAGAACGAGGTGACGCGCATTCATGAAGACCCGCGTGTCACGCTGCCGTACAGCGACCACGACTGGGCGGCGATCGACGCGCTGGGCAACATGGTCGATGCGCAGCTGGCCCAGGACGATGTACGCCTGACGATGGGCGGCGAGCCGACCTTCGTCTCGATTGACGATGTGCACTCGGCGCAATGGAACACAGACGCCGATGGCACGCATAAGCGCGAACGTGCCGAGGACCTGCTGCGTCGGCTGCGCGAGACCTTTGCACCGGGCGGCGTGATGCATCACGGGCAAGGCAAGTGGTACCCAGGCGAGCCGCTGCCGCGCTGGGCCAAGACCTGTTACTTCCGCCGCGACGGCGAGCCGGTGTGGCGCGATGCAGCGTTGCTGGCCGCACCCGAGCGCTCGCAGGGGCATGCGGTTCAGGATGCGCGGCACTTCGCCAACATGTTGCTGCTGGCGCTGGGTATCGATGGCGAGTATCTGCAGCCGGTCTGGGAAGACGTGTTCTACATGATGTGGCAGCGCGAACAGCTGGCAGCGGACATCGACCCGGCCGCGCTGAAGCCGGGTGATCGCGCGGCTTACCAGCGCATTCAGCGTGTGCTGGCCTCGGGCGATGAGTCGCCGGCCGGCTTCGTGGTGCCGCTGGAGTTCGACCACCAGAATCAGTGGTTCGCGACATCCGCATGGCGGCTTCGCCGCGGTCGCGTGGTGCTCACGCCCGGCGATTCACCGGTCGGCATGCGTCTGCCGCTTTCCTCGCTGCCCTGGTACGAAGATCTTGCGGACCAACCGCCGGACCCGATGGATCGCAGTCAGCCCATGGTGTTTGTGAGCAACATGCGTGCGGCACCGGTGCGCCGCAGTCAGGTTGTGCAGGGGCGTGTGGTGCACACCGCTTTGTGCGTCGAAGCACGAACGGGTGTGGTGCATGTGTTTCTGCCGCCGCTGCCCAGCATGGAAGGCTGGCTCATGCTCATCGCCTGCATTGAGCAGGCGGCAGAGCGGTCCGGTGTGCCGGTGGTGATCGAAGGTTATGAACCACCCAAGGACAATCGCATCGTGCGGTTCTCGGTCACACCAGATCCTGGTGTGATCGAGGCGAACGTGCAGCCGGCCAGCAGCTGGCCCGAGCTCAAGCACGTGATCACGAACCTGTATGAGCAGGCGCGTCTGGCGCGGCTTGGCACGGAAAAATTCCTGGTCGATGGCCGACACACGGGCACCGGCGGTGGCAATCACGTCACGCTCGGCGGCTTGACGCCGCCAGACAGTCCATTGCTGCGTCGCCCGCAACTGTTGCGCAGTCTCATCAACTTCTGGCAGCACCATCCGGGGCTGTCGTACATGTTCTCGGGCTTGTTCGTGGGCGCCACCAGCCAGGCGCCGCGTGTGGACGAAGGCCGCGACGACCGCCTCTACGAACTCGAGATTGCATTCCAACAGTTGCCCGAAGGGGATTGCGATCGCCCGTGGGTCGTCGATCGCGCGTTGCGTCATCTGCTCACCGACATCACGGGCAATACGCATCGCTCCGAGTTCTGCATCGACAAGCTCTACTCGCCGGACTCAGCGACAGGCCGTCTGGGACTGCTGGAGTTCCGCGGTTTCGAAATGCCGCCGCATGCACGCATGAGCCTTACGCAGATGCTGTTCCTGCGTTGCCTTGTGGCGTGGTTCTGGCGCACGCCCTATCAGCGCCCGCTGCAGCACTGGGGCACGCTGCTGCACGACAAGTTCATGCTGCCGCACTACGTGTGGCGCGACATTGCCGATGTGGTGGCAGAGCTGAACCGCGCCGGGTTCCCGTTCCAGCTGCAATGGCTGGCACCGTTTCTTGAGTTCCGTTTTCCGGTCTACGGCCGGGTGCGTTTCGACGATGTGGAGCTTGAGATCCGTGCCGCGATCGAACCTTGGAATGTGCTGGGTGAGGAAGTCGTGAGCGGCGGCACAGCCCGCTTTGTCGATTCCTCGGTCGAGCGCCTGCAGGCCCGCGTGACCGGCATCGACCCCAATCGCTATGCGTTCGCCTGCAATGGCCGACGGGTGCCGCTGCGCAAGACCGGCGTACCGGATGAGTACGTGGCCGGTGTGCGCTTTCAGGCCTGGCAGCCACCCAGCTCGCTGCATCCGAGCATTCCCGTGCAATCGCCGCTGGTGTTCGATCTGATCGACACCTGGAACGGTCGCGCTGTGGCTGGCTGTACCTATCACGTGTCGCATGCCGGTGGGCGAACGTTCGAGCGGCCGCCGGTGAATGCGTTCGAGGCCGAGTCGCGCCGGGTTGCACGTTTTTGGAGCATGGGGCATACCGTGGGTGCATTGCCGGTGCCCTGGGCGGTGCAGCGGCTGGCCGAGTTCACGCCCAATGGTGAGTTGCCGGCACCTGCGGCACCGCCGGCGGAGGAACCAAATCCGGCCATGCCCTACACCTTGGATCTCAGAAGCTTCAGCGCACTCGGGGGACATTCTTGAAGGCCAGGCAATCGCACGCTGCGGACCTTTCGTTGCTGGCTAACTACTCGGATGGCACCCAGCGCTGGGATGCAATGTGGGACGCGGGCACTTCCGCTGCCCGCGAGCACTGGCGTCCGTTGCTGTCGACGCTGGAGTCCCTGGGCACTGAGGGAATTGCGGATCGTTGTACGGAAGCTGAGCGGCAGTTGCGTGAGAACGGGGTCGGCTTCGAGGTGGGTCGCAGCGACGAAGAGATGTCGCGCCGCGTGGCCTTCGATCCTGTGCCGGTGATCATCAGCGCCGAGCGCTGGCGGCAGCTCGAGGACGGCTTGCGCCAGCGCGCCAACGTGCTCGACCTGATGCTCAAAGACATCTATGGCGCACGTCACCTCATGCGCGGTGGTGTTGTGCCGGCCGAGGTTGTGTTTCGCCACGAGGGCTTTCTGCCCGCGTGTGCAAACCCGGAGCACCCGGGTCTGCTGCTGTATGCGGCCGATGTCGCGTGGGACGCGGATGGCAATCCACGCGTGGTGGCGGATCGCACTGAAGCGCCGTCCGGTGCCGGCTATGCGCTGGAGACACGCATTGTCTGCTCGCGCATTCTGCCGAATGTCATTCGTGCGCAGCCCGTGCTGCGGCTGGCTGGTTTTTTTCAGACGCTGCGCCAGTCGCTGCGCATGCTGGCACCGAATCAGCGCTTTGATCCGCGTTCAATTCTGCTCAGCCGGGGGCCCGACGATCCGGGCTATTTCGATCACGCCTACCTTGCCAGCTACCTCGGCTATCCGCTGCTGCAGGGTCAGGATCTGACGGTGCGCGGCGAACGCGTGTTTCTGAAGACCGTTGAGGGTTTGAAGCCGGTCGACGTCGTGCTGCGCCGTCTGCCGGATGACACCTGCGATGCACTGGAACTGAATGCCTACGACGATGCCGGTGTGCCAGGGCTGCTGCAGGCAGCGCGCAGCGGCAACGTCGTGCTGGCGAATGCGCTGGGCGCTGGCGTCATCGAAAACCCCGGGCTGATGGGTTTCATTCCCGCAGCCGCGCAAGCTTTGCTGGGCGAGCCGCTTCGGCTCGCGTCGGTCGGCGCGTGGTGGTGCGGCGACGAAGCCGGCCGCGAACACGTGCTGGCGAGCCTCGACCGCACATTGGTCAAGTCGATTGCGCCTCAGGTGCACTCGGTGTTCGCGCCTTCGGAGTCGCTGACCGCGCGCAAGGAACTCATCACCAAGGTTCTGGCCGATCCGAACCGCTTCGTCGGCCAGGAAGTGCTGGACGAGGCTTCAACGCCGGGTTGGATCGACAACAAGCTTGCGCCGGTGCGTGCGGTGACGCGCTTCTTTCTCGTCAAGCATGGCAATGAATGGCATGTGATGCCGGGTGGTTTCTCACGCTCTGCGGCGGCCAGCGATTTCGGCCGCGGCCTGTCGATGCTGCTGAAGGGCAAGTGCAAGGACACCTGGGTGCTGGCCGGCGAAAGCGAGCGGCACCGAATTGTCTGGCCTGCCCGTCAGGCACCGCCTGAGGCGGTGGATGAACGCGAGAGTCTGCCGAGTCGTGCGGCCCAACAGTTGTACTGGGCCGGTCGCTACGTTGAACGCGCGGAGTCGCTGGCGCGCTTGTCGCGTGTGATCTGGAACCGCCAGCTCGATGCAGATGAGTCTAATGAGCCGGCTGACGCGGCGTGTGTGCGGGTACTGCAGGCTGTGCTGGAGTCGCGCACCGGCAGCCTGGGCGAAAACCTTCAGGCGGGTGTCCGAGACCTGCTGACCAATCGGCAACGCAGCAACTCTTTGGCGTGGTGCATTCATGAGCTGTCGCGCTCCGCCAATGCCGTGCGTGATCGCTGGTCAAACGACACCTGGCGCTTGATCGATGAATTGAGCAACGACACTGAGCGACTCGGTGATCGAGTGGCAGGCGCAGTTGCAGGCGCGAATGACAGCGCTACGCCGGCCACACTTGATTCGCTGATCGCGCGCTTCTCGTCGTTCGCCGGGCTCACCAACGAAAGCATGACCAAGGAAGACGGCTGGCGTTTTCTGATGATCGGGCGCCGCCTCGAACGCGCGCTTGGGCTGGTGCGTCTGCTGCTCGGCACATTGGATCGCACCTACGACGAAGACTCGACACAACAGGTGCTGGAGTCTGTGCTGACGGTCGGTGAAAGCATGATCACCCATCGTCGCCGCTACCGTGCCTACCTCGCGCCTGAGACGCTGGTGGAGCTGATGGTGCTGGACCCGGTGAACCCGCGCTCGCTGGCGTCGGCGCTGGTGGAACTGAAAGCGCTGATCGAATCGCTGCCGCGCGTGCATGAATTCAAGGGCCGGTCCGTGGAGGAGCGTGCGCTGCTGCAGTTGACAACGGACCTGCGCCTGTCCGATGCCATTGATCTGGTGGCTGAAGGCGATCGGCACAGGCCGAACCTGGCCGCCCTGCTGAAGAGAGTGCAACTGCGCATCAACGATGCGGCGGGGGCGATCGAGCAGCACTACTTCTCGCACGTGAAAGCACGCCGGCTTGCGCCTGAACGCGCAGGTTGAGTCGATGTCCGGCGAACCCGTATTCCGCGAACTCTGAATTGAATCGGCGACCTGCAACATGCGTTATCGCGTCAGTCACACCACCAGCTACCGCTACTCCGAGGAGGTCACGCTCTGCCATAACGAACTGCGCATGACGCCGCGGGTTGAGCTCGGGCAGCGGGTACTCGAGACCCACGTGAGCATTGAGCCCGAGCCGAACAGCTACGCCGAGCGCGAGGACTACTTCAACAATCGCGTCGTGTATTTCGATGTAGAGGATCCGCATGCCGCGCTGACCGTCACGGTGCAGAGCGAAGTTGAGACGAGCAACCAGCGACTGGAGGGCAACCTGCTCGACAGCGTTGGCTGGGAAGCGGTGCGCGAGGCACTGACCCTGGGTGCAACGCCTGAGGCGCGCGACTACAAGTACTTCGCCCTGGAGTCGCCGATGGTGCCAACTGTCGCAGGGCTCGAAGCGCTGCTCGTCCCCTGCTTCTCGCCGGGCCGCAGCTTGTTCGACGCCTCGACTGCGTTGATGCGGCAGATCTTTCGCGAGTTCAAGTACGACCCTGCCGCCACCACGATTGCTACGCCTCTGGCACGCGTCATGCAGAACAAGCGTGGGGTTTGTCAGGATTTCGCGCACATTGCGATCGCCGCGCTGCGACATATTGGTCTCGCTGCCGGATACGTCAGCGGCTATCTGGAAACGCGACCACCGCCGGGGCAGACGAAGCTGCGCGGCTCCGATGCATCGCACGCGTGGTTCGCGGTGTATTTCCCGGGCATCGGTTGGGTGGATTTCGATCCGACCAATGATCAGCAGCCAAACGAACGCTATGTCGTGGTTGCACGCGGCCGCGATTACGGCGATGTCTCGCCCATGAAGGGCATCGTGTTCGGGGGAGGTAACATGAGTCTGAACGTAGCTGTCGACGTGGAGCCGATTGCATGACGATCAACTGGACCGAGTACTCGACCAAGGGCATCTACGATGAGCTCAAGGGCAGTAAACGGGTTCGCGATGGCGCAATGAAGCTGGCCCGGCACCTGGCACGACTGACCGATGCCGAGATCGCCAATCGCTCGGCGGCACTGGACCGCGCGATCAAGGAGATGGGCATCACCTTCCGCGTCTATTCCAAGACCGAAGGCTCGATCGACCGTCCGTGGCCGCTGGATCTCATTCCACGCATCATCACGCGCAAGGAGTGGGAAGAAGTTGAGCGCGGACTTGTGCAACGCGTGAAGGCGTTGAACATGTTCATCGACGATGTGTATCACGAGCGGCACGTGGTGCACGACGGCGTGTTCCCGGAAGCGTTCATTGCCAATTCCACCAATTACCGGCCGGAGTGCCAGGGTGTGTCGCCGCGCTTCGGCGTGTGGGCACACATCTGCGGGAGTGATCTGGTGCGTGGTGGTGACGGCGTGCTGTATGTGCTGGAGGACAATCTGCGCGTGCCGTCGGGCGTCTCCTACGTGCTGGAAAACCGACTGGTGATGAAGCTGGTGTTTCCTGAGCTGTTCGAGGACTACGCGATCCTGCCGGTGGACGACTATCCGTCGCAGTTGTTCGAGACGTTGGCGTCATTGTCGCCGCGCAAAGTTGAACGCCCTGAGGTGGTGGTGCTGACACCGGGCATCTTCAACTCCGCCTACTTCGAGCATGCGTATCTGGCCCAGCAGATGGGTTGCGAACTGGTGCAGGGTTCGGACCTGGTGGTGGATGAGAAAGACCGTGTGTTCATGCGCACAACAAGTGGTCTGGCCCAGGTCGATGTCATCTACCGTCGCGTCGACGATCTGTTTCTTGATCCCGAGGCCTTTCATCCGGATTCGGCGCTTGGCGTGCCTGGGCTCATGCGCGCCTGGAAATCCGGGCAGGTGGCGTTGGCGAATGCGCCAGGCGCCGGTGTCGCAGACGACAAAGCGGTGTACACCTTTGTACCGGACTTCATTCGCTACTACCTGGGTGAGGAACCGATCGTCCCGAATGTGCCGAGCTACGTGTGCGATCGTGAGGAAGACCGCGCGTATGTGCTTTCGCATCTGGACGAACTGGTGGTTAAGCCCGTCAACGAGTCGGGCGGTTACGGCATGATGATCGGCCCGCGTGCCACGGAAGCAGAGCGCAGGAAGTTCGCGCGTCTGATCAAGGCGAATCCACGCAACTACATTGCCCAGCCGACGCTGAACCTGTCGACCGTGCCGTCGCTGTTCGGCAATCATGTTGAACCGCGGCATGTGGACCTGCGGCCTTTTGTGTTGTCGGCGGAGAAAACCTACGTCACAACCGGTGGGCTGACGCGGGTTGCACTGCGCAAAGGTTCGCTGGTCGTGAACTCGTCGCAAGGCGGCGGCAGTAAAGACACCTGGATCGTCGATGATGCAGCGCTTTGAGCTTCCACTTTCCAGCCTACGAATGAGGTGAACTGTGCTCGCTCGCGTCGCTGAGAACCTTTACTGGATGGCGCGCTATCTCGAGCGTGCTGAAGATCTTGCTCGATTGATCAGTGTGCAGACCAATCTGCTGCTGGACCTGCCGCGTGGCACCGCGCCGGGCTGGCGGTCGCTGGTCACGATTATCGGCGCAGATGAGCGCTTCACAGCCATGCACGGCAGCAAGGAAGACGAGGCGCGCGTGTTGCGTTTTCTCGTCACCGACCCGTCGCAGCGGCAGTCGCTGGTGGCGAGCCTGTCGGCGGCGCGGGAGAACGCACGCACCTTCCGCGAGATCATTCCGCGTGAAGCCTGGGAGGAGATCAACGGGCTCTATCTCTACGCCAAGGATGCGGCCGACGAAGGGATATCGAAGCGCGGACGCCAGGGCTACCTCAAAGCGGTGATCCGAGGCAGCCAGACCATCACAGGCCTGCTCGACGGCTGCATGAGCCACGACGAGCCGTTTCTGTTCGTGCAACTCGGCAAGCACCTTGAGCGCGCCGACATGACCACCCGCATCATCGATGTGCGCAGTGCCAGCCTGATGGTCGATGCGTCGGGCGCCTATCAGAACATTCAGTGGATGAGTGTGCTGAAGTCGCTGTCTGGTTATCAGATGTATCGGCAGGAGCGGCAGACCTCGGTGCGCCGTGAGCTGGCGCTGGAATTCCTGCTGCGCTCGATGCGCTTTCCGCGCTCGATGAGCTTTTGCGTGTCTGCCCTGCGCGACAACCTCAACGCGCTGCCCGATCGCGCGCCGGCAATGGCCGCGATTGCAGACCTCGAGCAACAGATCAGCGATCCATCGCTCAGCACGCTGATGGCGGGCGAACTGCCTGCGTTCATTGATCGCCTGCAGTTGGGCCTGAGCGTTGTGCATGACGCGCTGGTTGCGTCGTACTTTGCGCGTAGCGACTGAGCGCCCCCAGCCAAAGCCCGAATCCCCGCGTGGCAATGCAATTCGCCGCTTGAAATTTCGCTCACGAACCACAGTTTGTGCTGCGTGCTGCGGCGCTGTCTGGTCAGTAGCCAACGCGCCGCATCTCGATACTGCCCTGGCAGTCATTCAACAAACATGCACACGTTGCTGTGTGCAGCCCGCGCGCGATGCAGCGGGACAACTGGAGCGTGAAGATGAATATGAACGTTGTACGTTGGAATCCGATGCGTGAACTGGAAGCGTTTCTGAACCAGGCCGGCTTTGGTCAGTCTACCGGTGACGCATGGGGCAATGAGCAGCTTGCCGTACAGGATTGGCGACCGCTGGTCGACATTCGCGAGAACGGCGCGCAATACGAGATCGCGATCGAGGTCCCGGCCGTGCAGGCCAAGGACATCCATGTGGCCGTGAAGGATCGCGTGCTCACGGTCAGCGGTGAACGCAGGACCGAGGTAGATCGCACTGAAGACAAGGTACATCGCGTTGAACGTCGCTACGGCCGCTTCGCGCGCAGCTTCGTATTGCCGGAGAACGCGAACGCTGACGCCATCGATGCAAACTCGAAGGACGGTGTACTGGTGATCAAGATCCCCAAGCGGGAAGAGAACAAGCCGAAGTCCATTGAGGTGAAGGCGCACTGACGCAGTGGAACTCAACGACGGAAGTGCTTGAACTCCCTCTGCACGGTTGGCGCTGTGCAGAGGGTTTCGTTGTGCTTGCTTCGTGTGTGAGCGCGCGCGCCTGCAGGTGCTCGACACAGGCTGTCCTCGACGCGAGATGTGTCAGCCGTCGCTGAGTTGCTCCAACAGACGCATGCGTGCTCGTGCCTGCGTCAACTCGTCGAGCAGGTCGAGAATCAAGGCAGATCCGGCGGCGTTCACCTCGAGGATGCTGTGCAGTCGCATGGCAATGCGGCTGCGATGGATCGCGACACTGTGAAACTGCCAGTCGTGCGGGCCGCTGCCCTGCAGCGGCTCCAGCGCACCGAATTCCACGAGTTCGCCGACGAACTCGGTCGTCGTGTTGCAGGTGCTGCAGAGTTCCTGCAGCGTGACCACGGTCTCAAGACGGAGCTCGATGTGCGCTGCGGTCGAGTCCGCGTCCGACGAGTCGTTGCTCAACGCCATGCCTCCAGATCAGCACGCACAGACGAGTGCGGTAGTTTTGCAAGTTCCGCATACAGATCGCGTTCCTTGTCATTCTGTGGCGGTGGCACCTCGATGCGGAAGATCAGGTACTGATCGCCAAGACTTGAGTTTGCCTGGGCGGGCAGGCCGCGACCCTTCAGGCGCATGCGCGCAGCACTTTTCTGCCCGGCCGGCACGTTGACTTCGACATGGCCGCCGAGCGTCGGCACGCGAATGCGATGTCCGAGCGCCGCTTCCCAGGGTGTCAGCGCCACCTTCAGCAGGATGTCGTGGCCATCCAGAATGAACAGTGGATGTGGGGCGATCTCGATCTGGATGTAGAGGTTGCCCGGCGGCGCCCCGGGTCCGCCTTGTCCCTTCAGACGAATTTCCTGTTGCTGTGTCACGCCCGCCGGAATGCGCACCTTCAACGTCTTGGTGCTGCCATCCTGTGCGTTGCGCAGCGCGACCGACTGTTCCGTGCCGGCGAATGCCTCCTCCAAAGTCAGCGCCAGACGTGCATGCACATCTGCGCCGCGTGGGTTGCTGCGCCGGCCGGTAAATCCGAACGGCGGCTCTTCAGCGTTCATTTCGTGGTCGAAGATGCGTCGGTAGAAGTCACTGAAATCCGGGCCGCCGTCCATGTCCGGCCCCATGTCCGCGTTGAACCCGCCTGCGCCTTGCGCGCGTCGGAACTGCCCCGGCCGGGGTTGCGGATTCTTCCTGACGTCGTCGTATGTCGTGCGTTTCGCAGGGTCCTTCAACACCTCGTAGGCCTCGCCCAACTGCTTGAAGCGCTCGGTCGCGTCTGCTTCCTTTGAGACGTCCGGATGATACTTGCGCGCCAGCTTGCGATAGGCACGCTTGATCTCATCGGCGGTCGCGGTTTCTGCGACGCCCATGAGGTCGTAATAGTTGGGGATGGTGTCGGTAGGTCCTGGCATGTGTTTTACGCTGTTGGGATCGTTGTATGGCCGCTCATGCGCTTGCGTTTCTGTCTGCGTTTCTGTCTGCGCGCGTGCGCGTGCGCAACTGCCGCAGCGCCGCGTGCACAGGTGTTCCTGCGGTGCTACCTGGCGCAGCGCACGACAACGCATATGCGGGCACCCGCACTCATATCAACCCAACGCAGGCAGCGCATTGATGTCGGATAAATTCTGGCGTGCGATCGGCTGGCCGGTGCAAGCCCGCTGCGCGTGCTGCCGTTCGGTTGTGCAGACATCGGGAACACCTGAACAAGGGATGCGTATACGAGCGACCTGGCGCAACATGTGCGCGCACGTACTCTGTAATTGTCTGTGGAGCATTGGCCCGATGGCCGAGCACTCGATGAACAGCTGCTTGAACAGCTACGGCGCGCGCCAGACCCTGCACGTGAACGGCAAGCAGTACGACTACTTCAGCCTGCCGGCTGCAGAAGCGGCTGGCCTTGGCAATCTGGCCCGCCTGCCTGCGACCCTGAAAGTGCTGCTGGAAAACCTGCTGCGCTTCGAAGACAACCGCACGGTGCGCCGCGCGGACATCGAAGCGCTGGCCAGTTGGAATGGTCGCGACGACGCGCAGCGCGAGATTGCCTACCGTCCCGCGCGCGTGCTGATGCAGGACTTCACCGGCGTGCCCGCGGTTGCTGACCTGGCTGCCATGCGCAATACGGTGCAGATGGCCGGCAAGAACCCGGACATCATCAATCCGCTGTCGCCTGTCGACCTCGTCATTGATCACTCGGTCATGGTGGATACGTTCGGTACCGCTTCTTCGTTCGCTGAAAACGTAGCGTTCGAGATGGAACGTAATCAGGAGCGCTATCGCTTCCTGCGTTGGGGCCAGCAGGCGTTTCGTAACTTCCGTGTGGTACCGCCAGGCACCGGCATCTGTCATCAGGTGAACCTGGAGTACCTGGCGAAAGTTGTGTGGAGCGCCGACGTGGATGGCCGAACGGTGGCGTATCCCGACACCTTGGTCGGGACCGACAGCCACACCACGATGATCAACGGTCTCGGCGTACTGGGTTGGGGTGTCGGTGGCATCGAAGCCGAGGCCGCGATGCTGGGTCAGCCAATTTCGATGCTCATTCCGGAAGTCATCGGCTTCAAGTTGAGCGGCAGGCTGCGCGAAGGCATCACGGCCACGGACCTTGTACTCACCGTTGTGCAGATGCTGCGCAAGAAAGGCGTGGTCGATAAGTTCGTGGAGTTCTTCGGTGACGGACTCGATGCGCTACCACTGGCTGATCGCGCAACCATCGCCAACATGGCCCCGGAGTATGGCGCGACCTGCGGGTTCTTCCCGATCGATGCCGAGACCATCGTCTATCTGCGGTTGACCGGGCGCGATGAAGACACGATCGCGTTGACCGAGGCCTACGCCAAAGCACAAGGCATGTGGCGCGAAGCCGGTGCGCAGGACCCGGTGTTCACCGACACGCTGGCGCTCGACCTGTCGAGTGTGGAACCCAGCCTGGCAGGACCCAAGCGTCCACAGGACCGTGTGTTGTTGTCAGCGCTGCACACGGCGACAGACGCCGAGCTCGATCTGCAAGGCAAGTCAGACAGCAAAGACATGCGTGTGCCCGTCGCCGGCAGCGCGCATACGCTGGGTCATGGCGATGTGGTCATCGCGGCCATCACCTCGTGTACCAATACGTCCAACCCTGCGGTCATGCTGGCTGCTGGCCTGCTGGCGAAGAAGGCGCTGGCCTTGGGCCTGTCCGTTCCGCCCTGGGTGAAGACGTCGCTGGCCCCGGGCTCGACGGTTGTCACTGAATATCTCAACGCCAGCGGACTGCAGACTGCGTTGGACGCGTTGGGCTTCAACCTCGTGGGCTACGGCTGCACAACCTGTATCGGCAACTCGGGCCCGCTTTCTGATGCACACACCCAGGCGATCAACGACGGCAATCTGATCGTGTGTTCGGTGTTGTCGGGCAATCGCAACTTCGAGGGGCGCGTGCATCAGGAAGTGCGGGCCAACTGGTTGGCTTCGCCGCCGCTGGTGGTTGCTTTTGCGCTGGCAGGTACCACGCGCATTGACTTGTCCAAGGATGCCATGGGCAAGGACAGCAACGGCCGCGACGTGTTCCTGGCCGATCTGTGGCCAAGCAACGAAGAGCTCCGCGTGGCGTTGGCTGCAGTGTCGGCGGACATGTTCAAACGCATGTACGCGGATGTGTTTACGGGGCCACCGGCATGGCGAAGCATCGATGTGCGCAAATCCAACACCTATGGTTGGCCGAACTCGACGTACATCAAGCAGCCGCCATTCTTCAGCCCGACCGCCAATCTCGAGCAACCGGTGGAAGTGCAGGGCGCGCGCATCCTGGCGTTGCTGGGCGACTCGGTGACAACGGATCACATTTCCCCTGCGGGCGAGATTCAGGCGGACTCGCCCGCGGGGCACTACCTGCAGCAGAACGGCGTGCCGGTGGCGCAGTTCAACTCCTATGGCTCACGGCGTGGCAATCATGAAGTCATGATGCGCGGCACCTTCGCCAATATCCGCATCCGCAACGAGATGGTACCGGGCAAGGAAGGTGGCTACAGCCGTCATGCCGGTAGCGGCGATGTGCTGGCCATCTATGACGTGGCCATGCGCTATTCAGGAGAGGGTGGGGCGGGCGCAGGCGTGCCGCTGGTGATCATTGCAGGCAAGGAATACGGCACGGGATCATCGCGTGACTGGGCGGCCAAGGGCACGCGGCTGCTCGGTGTAAAGGCGGTGATCGCCGAGACCTTCGAGCGCATTCACCGCTCGAATCTGGTCGGTATGGGCGTGCTGCCACTGACGTTCAAGGAAGGCACGACGCGCAAGACGTTGGCGCTGACGGGGAGCGAGGTGCTCGATATCAAACTACCCGCCGGCGAAACAAAGGTGCGCGCAGGCATGGAGCTGCTGCTCATCATCAGGAACGACGCAGGCATGCGCGAGGTGCCGCTGAATTGTCGGCTGAACACCGACAACGAGGTGGAGTACTTCAAGAGTGGCGGTATCCTGCAGTACGTGCTGAACAACCTCATGCAGTCTGCCTGAACCGGGGTGTGCCGCTGATCTTCCGAGTCATTTCTTGGGGTTTCTCTTGGGTCCTGCCTGGGGTCCTGCTGTGAGTCAGGCTGCCATTGCCCCAACCGTGATCGAGCAACAACAGCTCGACGACAGCTTGCGTTGGATCATGCGCAATGGTGTCGGCATTCAGATCATGGAAACGCTGGCTGTCGGCGCGTTTCTCACGGCGTTCGCGCTACAGCTGGGTGCGAACAACCTGATCATCGGGCTGCTCGCCGCGATACCGCACCTGTCACAACTGGCGCAGTTGCCGGGCGTGTGGCTGGTCGATCGCGCGAAGGAGCGGCGCAAGCTCTACCTGTACGCTGGCGCCGTCGCGCGGCCGATGATGCTGGTCATTGCCATCACGGCGTTCCTGCCGCCGGGCTGGATTGCGCTGAGCGTGCTGATGGTGGCATTCATGCTGCGCTACGTGGCCGGCGCCATTCTCGCCATCGCCTGGAGTTCCTGGATGCGGGACCTCGTGCCCGACAATCAGATGGGCAAGGTGTTCGGCGGCCGCCAGCCGCTGATGATCATCATCGGCGCCTCGGTCAGTTTGTTGGCGGCG
>CAMAVY010000093.1 GCA_945861675.1 Klebsiella pneumoniae
GGAAGAAAACCGCCTGATCGCCCTGGCAAGGCTTGACGATCGTCTGCGGACGATCAACCTTCCACCACCCGCTCGCATGTACCGACATGCGCCGGAACGGCGTACCGACATGAATCGGAATGACGTACCGACATGGCCGGAATACGCAATTTCCAACGCAAACGTCTATTCGCGTGCCGAGCATGCAGCGTACAGTGCGTCACGGCTGGTTCAGACACAGGCAGCACTGGCTGACGTGGTTTCGTAAAGGCGTTCATCGCAAGACGGCGGCAGACCAATCGTTGCCGTAGCTCGGGCCAGTCAGCCAGAAGGCTAGGGGTGTTCCGATGTGCCGCACTCCGTCCTGCGGCGGTCCATCTAGAGCAACAACCCTCCAATAAACACAGGGACAAACATCATGCGACGGCTCAACAGCGTCTCTCTTGCCAGCTGCATGCTTGCACTGCTGCTGTTCGGCGTGCCCGCACGCGCGGCCGACCACGCAGAGGCTCCCGGAGCGACTGCCGATCCAGCAGCAGACCTCACGGATATCTATGCCTGGACCACGCCCGATGCGACCCAGATAAACATGATCATCGGCGTACCTGCCGCCGCGTTCTCAGACGCCGTGCAGTACGTTCTGCACGTGGAGAGCAGCACCGCCTACGGCACGCCAGGCACAACGGTGCGTGTGATCTGCACCTTCAATGCTGCACAGGCAGTCAGTTGCTGGGTCGGCAACGCCGTGGACTATGTCACGGGCGATGCAAGCGGCCCCGCCGGCATCGTCAGTGCGACAGGACGCACCCGCGTGTTCACCGGCCGCCGCAACGATCCCTTCTTCTTCAACCTCACTGGTTTTCGCAACACGATCGCCACCGTCAAGGCAGCAGCACCCTCTCTCACATTTGATGGTGCGGGTTGTCCGGAGCTCGATTCCACTACATCCGATGCGCTGATCGCCTCGTTGCAAGCGGGCGGCGATTCGTTCGCGCTGGGCACAATCAGTGCCATCGTCGTGCAGATGGACAAAGCGCTGATCGCTCCAGGCGGCAACATCGTTGCAGTCTGGGGCGGCACCTATCGTCAGTGAGGAGGGGCTGAGTATGTTCAAGCACTACACGAAGCCGGCAGGCATGCTGCTGGCCATTCTGTTGCTGAGCGCTTGCGGTGGTGGCGGAAACGGCGTGTTCAGTGAGCTGGAGCGCATTCAACGGACATTCCCCGCACCCCCGGCGCTGTTCGCGAAGCAGATCGACCGCGAAGGCCGGCCCGCGATCGCAACGGCACTCATCTCGCCACTTGCCGACGCCGGCCCACGGGGCATCGCCCGCGATGCATACAACGCGGCTGCACCTGCTGCATGGACCACGTTTCGCGACAACATCCGCAGCAATCTGGCGATCTACGATGGCCTGGACACACAGTGTGGCAACCAGGTGCTTGCAGCCGAAGGCGACGACACGCCGACCCGTTACAACACGCTGGCCGGCGCGTTTGCGGATGACCGTTTGTACGTGAACGCGGCCAGCGGCAAGTGCTTGCAGTACCTCGCGGTAGAGCTGAACGCTACTGGCGTGGTTGCCAACAGCGATTGCGGCGGTCGTACACCACGCGAGGATGTGATCGATGTGTCTTACGCAGCGCTGTCTAACGACCTTCACCTGGCAGTGGGCGACGCTGTGAACAGCGACAACGTGGCGCAAAGCGACACGGTGTTTCCATTCCTCAGCGATCCAACGCCACCGCCGTCAGCACCCACGCTGTTCGCACGGCAAATCGACCGCGAGGGTCGGCCTGCCATCGCAACGGCGTTGGTCTCGCCGCTCGCGGATCCGGGACCGCGCGGCGTGGATCGTGATGCCTACAACGCAGCTGCCCCAGCTGCTTGGAGCACGTTCCGTGACGGCATCCGCAGCAATCTGGCGATCTACGACGGGTTGGACACGCAGTGCGGCAATCAGGTATTGGCGACGCCCGGCGACAACACGCCTGCACGCTACACCGCGCTGGCAAATGCGCTGACAGACGACCGTCTGTACGTGAATTCATCGCGTGGTAGCTGCAGCGAATACCTGGGCGTGGAACTGAACGCGACCGGGCTGGTTGCAAATGCCGACTGCGGCGGCCGCACACCGCGCGAGGACGTTATTGACGTGACCTATACGGCGCTGTCGAACAACCTGACTACGGCGCTGGGCGATCTGGTCGACAGCGACAACATCGTCCAGTCGGATACGGTGTTCCCGTTCCTCGCTGCGCCCTAGGGAAGCGCTGCGAACGCAGAGCTTCTCCTCTGGTGCAAAAGGATGAGTGGTGCAAGAGGCTGAGTGACGCGTACGCCGGAGCGTTGGCACGTGAATATCGCTGAGAAAACGCCGCCCACTGGGCGGCATGCAGCTGTGCTCGCATGCGCGTCTCTGCTTGTAGCACTTCTGGCGCTGCCAGCCTGCGCGCCCAAGGAGCGCGCCGGTGCCGCACCCGGCGCAACTGCTGGCGACGCAACCACTGAACCAAGTACGCCGCCGCCAGGTCCCGCTGCGCGACCGCCAGGCCTGCCTACGGCCACGTCCGCCAACATTGCGGAACTCAATCTCGATTTCTCTATCGCCCAGGGCCGCAACTTCATCAGCCAGCAACCCGCAGCCGCAGAGGCGGCGCGCGGTCTGATCGGCGTACTGCTGCTGCGCGCACGCAATCGCAATACCTTCGAAGACTTCGACGAAGCACTGGGTGTCGCGCGCAACATCACCGCGCGCAATCCGCAGGACCCCATCAGCTGGCTGGCACTGGCCAGTGTGCAAGTGGCGCTGCACGAGTTCACAGCAGCGCGTGCAACGCTTGCAAAAGCCAAAGCCGCGGGCGCGCTTGCTACGGACCTTGCGGCACAGGACGGCGCGCTCGACATCGCGATGGGTGATGCGGCACGCGCACTGCCAGCGCTGGCCGCAGCCGCCAAGCAGCAGCCCAGCTATGGCACACATTCGGCATATGCCATCGCACTGCAGGAACTCCGGCGCGTACAGCAGGCCGACGCCGCCTATGCAGCTGCGCTTGCGTCATACGATGACGTATCGCCATATGCCATCGCCTGGCTGTTCTTCCAGCGCGGTGTGCTATGGACAGACGCGAACCCCGCAACGGCCCGCAGCCACTATGAAACTGCCCTGACCTACCTGCCAAACCACATCACGACCAACGTGCACCTGGCCGAACTGGAACATGCGGCGGGCGACACCGCGAAGGCACTGACACGCATGAAGCGCATCGCACCGCTGTCCAACGATCCCGAGCCCATGGGCCTGCTGGCCGAACTGCTGATCGCAGCGGGTGAAGCCGAAGCTGCACAACCCTGGCTGCAGAAGGCGCGCAGCGGCTATGCGGCCCTGCTGAAGTCGCATCGTCGGGCGTTCGTCGACCACGCTGCCGAGTTCAACATGGGTGTTGGCGCTGACCCGGCACAGGGGCTGCTGCTGGCGGAAGAGAACCTGCGCAATCGGCACACCCGGCGCGCGTATGGCATCGCGATCGATGCGGCCACTGCGGCGGGCGAAACCGCACGCGCGTGTGCGCTGAACCGCGCTGCACAGCAGGCTGGGTTCACGTTTCCTGCTGGGGCTTGCGCAGGCTGAAGGCGCCGGAACGCTGATCGTCAGCGCGTTCGCCCGCCGGCAAGCCCGCCGGCAAGCTGAACCAGTGCTCTTTCCAGCGTCGGCGGGGCCGCGCACACGGCGCGCGCACCGGCGCCCTGCAGTTCATCCTCGCTTCCATAACCCCACAACACGCCAACGGCGGGAATGCCGTGCCGCGCGGCGCCATGAATATCGTGGTGGCGGTCGCCCACCATCAGACAGCTGTCCGGCGCCAGGCCTTCAGCGGCCAGCAGCCAACCAATCACTTCCGACTTCTCCGAGCGCGTGCCATCGAGCTCACTGCCGTGCACGGCATGGAAATGCTCGTTCAGACCAAAGTGTTCAACGATCTGCCGCGCGAACACATGCGGCTTTGAGGTCGCGACGTACAGCCGCGCGCCCCGCTCACGCAGCGCCGACAGCAGTTCCGGAATGCCGGCATAAAGCGAGTTCTCAAACAGCCCGATGCTGCTGAAGCGTTCGCGGTACAACGCGATCGCCTGCTCGACTTCGGCAGGGGTTGCAGCGTCGGCGCGCTCGTTCGCCAACAGCTTTGCGAAGCTGCCGAGCAGTGGCGGCCCGATGCAGAACGCCAGTTCAGTCTGCGGCGGACAGAACGCCCCGAGCCTGTGTAACGCGTATTGAATGCAGGCAGTGATGCCTTCGAAAGGATCGGTGAGCGTGCCGTCCAGATCGAACAGCACGTTCACGCCCCCCAGATGTGAACCTGCAGGGTTCACATCTGAGAACGGACTACTCACGCCCCAGCGGAACCACCGTACTTCTTGATCTCGGTACGGCCGACCACCAGGTGATGCACCTCATCCGGGCCGTCAGCGATACGCAACGTACGCTGGCCGGTGTACATGTCTGCCAGCGGTGTCCATTGCGACACACCGGCTGCACCGTGGATCTGAATGGCCTGGTCGATGATCTGGCACACACGCTCCGGCACCATGGCCTTCACCGCGTGCACCCAGAAGCGTGCTTCCTGGTTGCCAAGCACGTCCATCGCCTTGGCAGCGCGCAGCACCATGAGGCGCATGGCCTCGATGTCGATGCGGGCACGCGACACAATTTCCACGTTCTTGCCCAGCTGGATCAGCGGCCGACCAAAGGCTTCACGTGAAATGCCACGCTTGATCATGAGTTCAAGCGCGCGTTCTGCCTGACCGATGGAGCGCATGCAGTGGTGGATACGTCCCGGGCCAAGGCGCACCTGGGAGATCTCGAAACCACGGCCTTCACCCAGCAGCATGTTTTCTTTCGGCACACGCACGTTGTTGAACTTGATGTGCATGTGGCCGTGCGGCGCATCGTCGCGGCCGAACACCTGCATGCCTTCCAGGATCTCCACCCCGGGGGCGTCGATGGGCACAAGAATCTGCGACTGCTGACGGTGCCGTGGTGCATCCGGGCTGGTCTTGACCATGGTGATCATGATCTTGCAGCGCGGATCGCCGGCGCCGGAGATGTAGAACTTCTCGCCGTTGATCACCCATTCGTCGCCAATCAGCTCGGCCTTCGTGCCAATGTTCTTGGCATCCGACGACGCAAGGCCCGGTTCGGTCATGGCAAACGCGGAACGGATTTCGCCATTCAACAGCGGCTTCAACCAACGCTCTTTCTGTGCCGGCGTGCCTACGCGCTCCAGCACTTCCATGTTGCCGGTGTCCGGCGCGCTGCAGTTCAAGCACTCGGATGCCAGTGGTTGCCGGCCGAGTTCAGCGGCGATGTACGCGTAATCGAGGTTGGACAAGCCTTCGCCCGTCTCTGCGTCGGGTAGGAAGAAATTCCACAGGCCCTGTGCCTTTGCCTTGTTCTTGGCAGAGTCGAGCAGCTCGAGCTGACCCGGCGCCCAGCTCCAACGGTTGGCGCGGCCTTCGCCCATCTTGTGGTACTGCTCGGCAATCGGTGCCACTTCTTCAACGATGAATTTCTTCACGGCGGCCAGCAGCGGCTCGGCCTTTTCGGACATCGCCAGGTTGTACATGTCCTTGTCGATGTCGGATTTACTTGCGTTCGATTTCTGCGCTGTTGCCACGGATATTCCCCCTCGGGCGGCCTGATTTGAGAAACGATCAGCGACGCACACGCAGCGCGCCCGGCTATCGGGCACGCCAGTGGGTCGGCGAATCTGCTCGGAGTCTACCCGTGCAGGGGCGTGTCGCGTCCAGCGTTCATTGCAGGAATGGCACGAATGTGCCGCTCACTTGACCTCGCTCAGCTGTCCACCTGGGACGCATGCGCCATTCACCTGGGCCGCTTGCTGCAGGCCATGTGCCCGCCGCTGTACTGCACACCGCAAAAGTCATGGCACGACAGCACGGACCAGATGGCATGCAGGTACCAAGCGGCTGCAGTTACCACGTCGCCAGGAGTGTCTTCAGCCCGCGCAACGTAATCGTGGTTCGCCATTCCGGTGCGTCGAGGTTCTGCAGTTGCAGCCGCGGCAGCCGCGCCAGCAATGCAGGAAAAGCCTCCGCGGCTTCAAGGCGCGCCAGCTGTGCGCCCAGGCAGAAATGGATGCCGCCACCGAACGACAGTGGCGTGACGTCGTTGCGCGTGATGTCCAGCCGGCCCGGATCAGCGAATTGCGCGGGGTCGTGATTGGCCGCACCAATCAACGTGATGACCTCGGTGCCTTTCGGCAACGCAACGCCATTCAGCTCTGCATCTTCAAGCGTGGTGCGTGCCGTCAGTTGCACGGATGAGTCGTAGCGCAACAGTTCTTCAATGGCGTTGGCTGTGAGTTCGGGCTGCGCGCGCAGCAGCGCAAGTTGATCCGGGTTGCGATACAGCGCCAGCAGTCCATTGCCGATGAGGTTCTTCGTGGTCTCGTGCCCGGCCGCGAACAACAACGAGATGTTTGCCGTGAGCTCCTCGGATGTGAGCCGGCCCTCGTCCGTTTCCGACTGCACCAGGTACGTGATGAGGTCGTCCTTCGGGCGCTTGCGGCGCTCATCACACAACGCTTCGAAATAGGCATTGCTGTTCAACGTGGATGCATTCGCCGCGGCCAGTTCCGCAGGCGTCATCGGCGTGGGGTCGATGATGCGGCCGCCTACTTCGTAACTGTCGAGAAACCGCGCGCGATCTTCCTCTGGGATGCCCAGCAGCTCGCAGATGACCAGCACCGGAAACGGGTGCGCGAACAGCGCCATCAGATCGCCACCGCCGCCCGCGCCCGACAGCGGCAGCATGCGGTCGATCAGTTGGTCAACCAGCGTACGAATGCGCGTCTGCATCCTGGCAATGCTGCGCCCATCGAATGCGCGTACAACGAGACCACGCAGGCGCTTGTGGTCCGGCGGATCCTTCACCAGCAGCATCTGCCGCAGGCTGGCGATGGAGGGTTCGTTGAACGCCGCCGCACCATCGCCCTTAAGCAGCTGTCCGTCGAAGTCATGACCGAAGCGCTTGTCACGCAGGATCGCGTGGCAATCGGCATAGCGCACCGCCAGCCAGGTGTTGGTGCCGGGCAGCTGGAAGAACGGGTTCATGGCGTGCAGGAACGCGTAGGTCTGGTAGGGGTTGGCAACGAACTCCGGGGTGAAGAGTCCCGCGACCAGTCCGGCGGTGCTGGCTGCGTTGGTACTTGCTTCTGCAGCAATGGGGGTGGCTTTGCTCATGGGCAATTCCTACGTTTGCGTGTGACGTGGAGGCTCGGAAGTATGGCTTCTGCGCGCACACGCGGGCGCCCACGTTGTGCGAACGGTTGTCGCTAATCCGCGTGAGTGCACATCGCCCGCGCAGCAAAATAGCCGACGTGTCAGCACATCGGGATTCTGTACCCGCCTGAACTTGGCTGGCTTGGTTCGTCACCCGGCGACGTTGTGTTCAGGCCAAGCACGATGTTCGAACTACCGCCGACACCTACGGGGATAGGCCGGTAAGCTCACCGTGGTGGCATTCAGCTGACCAATGACCGCGGCGTACACCTTGCCGCCGACTCTCAAGTGCCAGCTGACGAGGGCCAGAACACAATGGGACGCGCAGCCGATGATGCTGCAAACGTGTCGCAACGTTTGAGTGGCTTCCCCCCGCAATGCTGTAAACCCCGACGGCTACTGCAAACGCAGTAGCGCAATTCGCGCACAGCCAACAGACTCCGCGATTCGCAAGCGCGCAGCCTGGCAGGGGCGCTACAACCGCGGATTGATGACGCTTGCCGCAAGCTCTCCTGGCTTGCATCCAGGCAGCCACATGCGCAGATCACCTTCCTGATTCTTCGATGGTTGCGCCACATGCAAACCGTCAGCGAAGTAGATGATGGTCATCACCTCGCGCATCTGCGCCGTTGGATTCTCCTTCGCCCCATGCAACGTCCAACCGGCATGAAAGGTAGCGTCACCTGCGCGCAATGCGCCAAAGGTTCGCGGTTGCCAACCGCGCGCCTGAATCAGCGCATCGAAGTACGTCTGAGTTTCATCGCTGATACCCGGTACGTTGAGATCACCCTGTCGATAGCTACCGGGCACGAAGTACATGGAACCGACTTCCGGACGTATGTCCACGAGCGGCATCCACATGGAAATGGTGCGGTCCGAGTCGAACGGCCAGTAGGTCTGATCCTGGTGCCAGGGTGTGTGGCCGCCGCCCGGCTCCTTGAACAGCGCCTGATCGTGATAGATGCGCACCGCCGGCACTTCCAGCAGCTGCGCCGCCACATGGGCAAACCGCCTGGCCAGCGAAAAACCGGCGATGCGCGCGTGGCGCCGCCAGAGGTTCACGCTCTGGATGAATGCCTTGCCGTAGGTACCGCGTTGTTCCAGCGGGCGCTTGTCGTAGCGCCAGGTCAGCGCTGCTTCACACAGCAATGGCCGATAGGCCGCCACTTCGGTCGCACTGGCCAGGCTGCGCACGCAGGCGAAGCCGTCGTCGCGGAACGCGGCCACGGTGGCGGCGTCCAGCGCGTAGTCGTCGTCGAAACGCGGCAATGCCGCGTCGGCCGCAGCTTCGTTCCCCGCAGTCATCGGTCTGGCGCCTCCCATTGTTCGCGGGCCCCGCCGAAATGCGCGGCGCCCTTCCCTGCAAAGTATCTACTCCCGATGGATGAATCCGCAGCGGGCTTCGTGTTTCCATCCGGGGCGCCGACGCACACATCCAGTCCCCGGGGGGAGATCGCCATGAGTGAAGCTATCAGCAACCTACAGCCCACCCGCGAGCCCGTGCTCGACCTCGCCAACGAGCCCCTGGCAACGCTGGACGTCAGCAACCCGCGCCTGTTCGAGCAGGACACCTGGGGCAAGGTGTTTGCACGGCTGCGCAGCGAAGACCCGGTGCACTACTGCGCCAACAGCCGCTTCGGCGCCTATTGGTCGGTGACCAAGTTCAACGACATCATGACCGTGGACACCAACCCCACGGTCTATTCGTCCGAACCGACGATCGTCATCGGCGATCCGCCACCGGATTTCGTGATCGAAAACTTCATCTCGATGGATGCACCGAAGCACGAGATACAACGCCGCGCCGTGCAGCCGTCGGTCGCGCCGCGCAATCTCGCGCAACTCGAAGGCCTGATCCGCCAACGCGCGGGCGCCATCCTGGATTCGTTGCCCATCGGCGAAACCTTCAACTGGGTGGACAAGGTGTCCATCGAGCTGACCATTCAGATGCTGGCGACGCTGTTCAACTTTCCCTGGGAAGAGCGCCGCAAGCTGGCCTACTGGTCCGAGCTGTCGACGTCGTCGGAAGAGCAGACCGGCGTGGACCTGTATCCGGAAGCGGAGCGTCAGGCCGGCCTGATGGAGTGCCTCGCCTACTTCAATGCGCTCTTCGCGGAACGCGCCAGGCAGCCAGCAGGCGAGTCACTCGACTTTCTCAGCATGCTTGCGCATGACCCGAACACCAAAGACATGCCGAAGCGGCCCATGGAATTCCTGGGCAACGTGATGTTGCTGATCGTGGGCGGCAACGACACCACGCGTAACTCCATCTCCGGCGGTGTGGTGGCCTTGAACGAGAACCCCGCGGAGTACGCCAAGCTGCGCGCCAACCCGAGCCTGATCCCAAACATGGTGTCGGAGATGGTGCGCTGGCAGACGCCAGTGATTCACATGCGTCGCACCGCGACGGAAGACACCGTGCTTGGCGGCAAACAGATCCACAAAGGCGACCGCGTGGTCATGTGGTACATCTCGGGCAACCGCGACAGCGACGCCATCGATCGCCCGAATGAATTCATCATCGACCGCCCCAATGCGCGTCATCACCTGGCATTCGGTTTTGGTCCACACCGCTGCATGGGCAATCGGCTCGCGGAGATGCAACTGCGGGTGCTGTGGGAAGAGATCATGAAGCGCTTCGACAACATCGAAGTGGTCGGGCCCGTAGAGCGGCTGCGCTCGAACTTCATTCGCGGCATTACCTCTGTGCCTGTGCGGCTGCACGCGAAGCGCTGATGCAGCTCACCACCATGCCGTCAGTGCTGGATGCTGCGCGTGAGATTCGCACCGGCGAGCTCAGCGCTGTGGCACTGGTGAAGCACTGCCTTACTGCGATCAGTCGTGCGAATCCCGTGTTGCGGTCATTCGTGCACGTGGATGCCGAGGGCGCCCTGCTCGCCGCGGCGCGCGTTGATGCCGTTGTCCGTGCAGGCGATGCGCAAACACTCGGCGCACTCGCTGGCGTGCCGTTCGGCGTGAAGGATCTGGAAGAGTGCGCGGGCATGCCGACCACGCGGGGATCGCGCTGGTTTGCTGGCGGTCCGCCGGCCAGCACCGACGATATTCATGTGGCGCGCTTGCGCGCGGCTGGCGCGATACCCATCGGCAAGACGGCCGCGCCGGAGTTCGGTGCGTTTGCCTACACATCCAGCCCCGCACTCGGCACCACACGCAACCCCTGGAACACCGCGCGCACGCCGGGTGGTTCAAGTGGCGGCTCGACATCCGCTGTGTCAGCGGGTCTTGTGCCGTTCTGCACCGC
Organism: Klebsiella pneumoniae; assembly: GCA_945861675.1. Lineage (GTDB taxonomy): Bacteria > Pseudomonadota > Gammaproteobacteria > Pseudomonadales > Azotimanducaceae > CAMAVY01. The sequence goes on from CAMAVY010000093.1 coordinate 10,545, forward strand.
CAGCGATGGTGGCGGTTCCATCCGAACACCGGCTGCGTTTACGGGTCTGGTGGGATTGAAACCGACCTATGGACGCATCCCGACGTTCGGCATGACGCACATCGCGCAGAACGCCACCGCGGGCTGTGTCACGACGACAGTGGCCGACACCGCATTGCTGCTGGACATCATGGCCGGGCCAGACGCGCGCGATCGCACCGCGCTGCCGCCACCGGGCATCAGCTATCTGCAGTGTCTCGACACATTGGATCTGTCCGGCCTTCGCGCGGCCTGGACGTCGGACTTCGGTTTTGCGGTCGTCGATCCGGATGTGGCGCACATGTGCGAAACCGCCGCGCAACAGCTGGTGCAACTGCTGCAGGCCACGCAGGTTCAGCGCGACATCCACTTCGACGACTACATCCAGATGTACGGCCGCATCGAAGGCGTTGACCAGTTCGTGGGCATAGACCCAGACATGTGGCGCAACCGGCTCGATGAACTCGACCCGCTGATCGCGCCGGGCTGGGCGTCGGCGCGCAATGCCACGCTGCCCAAGATCGCCGCAGTGGAGGCGCAGCGGCGCGCCTTCGTGCATCGGTTGGCCGAACTGCTCGACGGCGTCGACCTGCTGCTGACACCGATGATTGCGCGCACGGCGTTTGCCGCAGAGGGCCCGATGCCGACGGACATCAATGGCATCCCCGGGCACGGCGGCATGGCCGTGATCCACGGCATGCTGGCGAACCTTGCCAACCTGCCGGCCATCAGCATTCCCATTGGTGTTGCACCAGATGGCATGCCGGTGGGGTTGCAGATTGTGGGGCCGCGTTATCGCGAAGATCTGTTGCTTGGCGTCGCCAAGCGCTTCGAGGCCGCACATCCCTGGCCACGGCACGCGCCTGCGTATCGTGGTTAGGGCGCGCTGCCGTCACGGGTAGTCATTGCAGAGACAACACCGGGCAAGGTCGAAGACGAAACCACGGTCAGCGGCGTGTTCGTCCCCGTCCTCGACGGCCGGATCGTGCGGTACGTCTACACGGGCAGCATCCAAGGCAAGCCGCGCATAGGCCAGGAGCTGCTCGCGTGTGACACGATCACCGAGCTGTTTCAGGCTTGGTGGATCGATGACTTCCACACAAACCTCAAGAGCCTGGTCGCGTCAGGTCCGGCACCGCGCGCGGCTTTGCGGTGCCGTCGTCCCGGTGGATGCGAGACGAAGTTGCGCGAGGGATAGCCACGTCAGTTGTCGCACTGTAGCCTGTGCGATACAGCCAGCGGCACGGATGTAGCGAAGGCAGACGAGTTCACTCGATGGATCGACAACCTTGCCGATCGGATGATCCGTGCTCGGATACTGATGCGCGTGGAACGGTTGATTCACGGAAATCCGGGGGACCACCGCAATCTCATCGAAGGGGTTTCTGAGCTCAAGCTCGATGTTGGTCCAGGGTACCGGGTGTACTACACGCGGCGGGGTAGTCGGCTGCTTCTGCTGTTGCTCGAAGGAGACAAGTCGTCGCAAAAGAAGGACATCGTGAAGGCCCTTGAACTCAACCGCACTTATTCGGAGTAGCCGAGATGGCCAACGCTGTGACAAGAACGTCGCCTGCCAGGAAGTCGCAATCACGAAAGCCGCAACGGAAGTCGCCGACCGCCTACGATGTCGCCGAGCATCTGCGTACACCCGACGAGATGGCGGCATACCTCGATGCGTGGCTCGAAGATGGGTCCGATGATCCTGCTGGCATTGCCCGCGCACTGGGTGACATCGCGCGCGCCAAAGGAATGTCGCTTGTCGCGCGCGATGCTGGCCTGAGCCGCGAAAGCCTGTATCGCGCGCTTAGTGCACAAGGCAACCCGAGTTTCGCTACGGTGCTCAAAGTGGCACGCGCACTGGGCGTCCGATTCCACGCGGGGCCCGTGGTAACCAGCGCCTGATCGGCGCCGTACTTCGATATGCACTTGACCCACATTGGCGGTTGTCTCCAATGGCGTCCGACCACTACTCCCCAACTCCCCGTGCACAAGCCGCGCAATCGAAGTGCCGTCCACGGTCAGCCCATAGTTGCCTGCGGTCAGCGACGTACGCTGCAACGCTGCCTGCGCACCATCTGCCACAAACGAACCGGCGTAGGTGGATCGCCCACTGAACGGCAACTGCCCAGGATCGTGCTGCTACACAGCGTGCAGCGATGCGCCATTGCTTGTGCCTCGATTCGCCAGCGCGGACGCCGACGACTATCGCGTTGATGTGTGGCGCTGAGTTACGCAAGGTCTTTCGGACGAACGCGCCGAAATCCCCACGGTGGCCGCGAGCAAGAAAGCTGACTCCGTCGTGGCGCCGCGCAGACCAGGCTTTGGTGAGACATACACGTACAACAGCCTCGGCTTGCCTGCATCACGCGCGACACAAATACTCGGCCAGGGGATTCCTGCGCCCATCGTCACAACGACAGCTCCCGCCAAACCACCAGGTTCAGTCTTTACTACGACGCCGCGAACCGACTCATTTCGACTATCTCGCCGAGCGGAACTAAAAAGACTATCAATCATCGATCACGAAGTCAGATTGATTGAACTTGTCGGCCAGCTGGCCTGGTCGTCCCGCGCATGCTCCCGCCTCCCTTTGATTGACCAGATCGCGCACCAGACCTTCGTTGTTTGGCACACCAGCGAACGCGCAGTTCGACATCGGCTTCGCCACCTGCACCTTGCGCTGGTGAGTTGCAACTGAACGGAGCGCGCCCCTCCACCGTTTCGTGCCCGGTAGGCCACGCTGCCTCTCCGCTACTCAGGACAAGTCGCAGACCAGTCGTTGCCGTCGCGCTTCAAGCTCGCAAGCGTCGGCAGTCGAGCACTGAAGTCTGCGGCCGCGTTGAACGTCGACGACTGACTGGCCACGGCTGCCTCGCGGAAGTTGATCGACACGGCAAAGGGCGCTTTGCCTGGCGCTGCCATGCGTTAAACGCGACCACCTTCGGCGGCGCCAAAGCTGAAGCAGCCGATCATGCCGACGCCCAGGCCGCGCACCTTCAGAGCCTCAGGCAGATCGAACGGAATCGTGTCGCCGTCTTTGAACCACTCGAAGCTCATGGTCGGCGCTGGCGTGTTCGCAATGCCAACCTGAATGTCCTTCAGTCGTCCGCTGGCCGCCTGACCGGCGCCAGGCTTCGCGTTCCAGCGCACCGCGCTTGCCTGGGTCCGCGCGGAAGCGGCATCGAACCGCGCGCCGGTCGCAGGCGCGGCAGCAAGCATCGCATCGACGATCGGCGCGCTCGCGGTGACCATGTCCCACTTCGAACCGCAGATGCTATCGGCCTGCTTGGCTGCACCCGCGAACTGCGCGATGGTTTCACGCTTGCAGCGCACCATGAACGTGGCCCGGTCTTCTGCTTTGCCAGTGTTCGCCTGTGCAGCCGCCGCATCGGACGACGGGCCGCTCGAACCGGCGGTCGCAGCGCCCGTCGACGGCGCAATGGCAATGCCATCCACGGTCAGTCCGTAGTTGCCCGCATTCAACGACGTGAGGCGCAACGTTGCCTGCGTGCCGTCGGCCACAAACGTACCGGTGTAGGTGGACTGAGCATTGAAGGCCAACTGCGCAGGATCGTGCTGTAACGGTGCCTGCAGTAACGATTCATTGCTCGCGCCATGCACGTCGACGGTGGCGCGCGCAATGTTCCGTCCCAGACCTTTGTTGCGCGCATAGTGGATGGTCAACGAGTAGGTCTGGCCTGCGCGCGCGCTGAAGCGGGTCGCGAGTACTCCCGGACCAGGCGAGCCGGCCAGTTCAACCAGCTGCTTGCCGTCGAACGCTGCGACCTCGGTGTGCGCGCTTGCGTTCACGTGATCGATAGAACCACTTTCCACTCGCCACGTATTGTTCCGGGTCTTGAACGACTGCCCTGCTCTGTACACCGTGAGGTTGGCGACCAGCGGGGCTTCAAAGTCCTCCTGCAGTGCGGCGCGATTCGCCAACAGCGCGCCGGCGACGCGCAGAAACGTATTGAGCCGGTCGCTCTCGGCCAGTGCGGGCACGCATGCCGGCAACATCACGCAGATCAGCGGCGGCGCTACACAAGCGCATGCCAACCCTGGACGATTCCTCATACGTTGCTCCTCCAACAGGCTCAAGCGCCGCTTGCGAAACTCACCCGCTGATCATGCAGCGTCCATCTTGGCAACGCCCATCTTGAAGAGGGCCAACGCAGTCTTGCCCACAATCATCTGTGCCTTCTCGAGCGTGGTGGCATCGAACACCGCCTGAATCGAACTGCGCGTGTAGCCGAACGTGCTTTCCTGATGCGGATAGTCCGACGACCACATGCAGGTCTCCGCACCAATGTGGTCGAGCAACATCAAACCCACCGGATCGGTCATGAAGGTCGCGTAGCAGTGGTTGCGCCAGTACCAGCTGGGCGCGTGGATAAGTTTCGGATTGATACTGGTCGGGAAATGCGTCACGGCAAGGTCGGCATCGTGCAGCATGCCCGGTATCCAGGACAGGCCGCCTTCCACAAACACGGCGCGCAGTTTCGGGAAGCGATCGAACACACCACCAAACACCAGTTGCGACCATTGCAGCCGAAAGCCCTGCATCTGGGTGACAAGACCAATGCCTGCGGCGCCCGGTGCCGCGCTCGGAATGGCTTCGCCGATGTGGAAGATCAACGGCACCCCCGCATCTGCAATGGCTTCATACAACGGGTCCATGCGGAAGTCGTTGTAATGAATGCTGCGGCCTTCCACGTTTTTGCCCGGCTTCAACGGCACCATCAGTCCGCGCGCACCCAGCTCAACACAGCGCGCAACAGATGCCTTTGCCTGCGACATGTCCCAGTAGTTCGGCACCATCACCGAATACAAGCGGCCAGGCGCTTCCGCACAGCGCCGCGCAATCGCCTCGTTGTACAAGCTGAACACTTCAGCGCGATTCTGCATCTCGCCGAACATGAACAAACCGAACAGGCGTTGGGGAAAGATGAGTTCCTTCTCCACACCTTCAATGTCGATGTCCTTCAACCGCGCCGGAATGTCGTTGAGGCCCGGCGTGCACTCCATCGAACGACACAGATGCTGCGCAATTTCAGGCGGCGTCATCGACTTGTCGCCGATGGTCAGGTCGAACATCCCATCGTGAAAATGCATACGCGGCGCCTGCGCCTTGATCGCATCAGGAAAGCCGTCGTACCAGTAGTCCTGTTCAATCAGATGGCTGTCGGCAGAAACGACAACCGTGCCGGCGGGCCAAGGTTTCACCTGCGCCTGCGGCACACGCTGCGGCGACAACGGGATCGTGGCTTGCTCGGGAATACCAAGCATGTATGCGTCACTCATGAACGTTTCCTCAGCTGAAGTCGATGCCTGACAGTGTTCCGTCCGCCTGCCACTCATCCAACACCTTCGCAAAAGCCATGATGCCTGGTGCGTAAGTGCCATTGCGCCGATTCAGGTCACCATCGGGTTTGCCCTCGTTGTTGTAGTAGCCAGGTGTGCACGACTCCAGGAAGCCGAGACTGGCGACAGACGCATCCATAACTTTCTGAACCCACTCAGCCTCTGCATCTACTGTGACGTCGATGCGCCGAACCTGATGCTCGAACACGTGCTTGAGGATGTAGCTGATGTGGCGGCTCTGCACATCGAGCACATGCGGAATATTGGCGCTTACACCCACCTGCGACAGCCCCACAATGAAACAGTTGGGGAAGCCATTGGATTGCATGCCGAACAGCGTAGACACACCGCCCTGCCACTTGGCGCTCAGCGCCACACCGTCACGGCCATAAACCTCATAGCCAGCACGCTGTTCAAGCGGCGTGCCCACTTCGAAGCCGCTCGCATAGATGATGCAGTCCAACGGGTATTCAACTCCGCCCGCCACGATGCCACGCTCGGTAATGCGCTCGATGCCCTGCCCATCGGTATCGACCAGCGTCACGTTCGCACGATTGAAGCTCTGCAGATATTCGTCGTGAAAACACGGCCGCTTGCAGAACTGCCGGTAGTAGGGCTTCAACGCTTCGGCGGTGTTCGGATCGTTCACCAGTGCCTCGGCGCGCGCACGGATCTGTTCCATCTTCTCGAAGTCGACGCGCTCCAGAGACTCGACAATCGACTCATCCGCCGGCCCCGTTCCTGCGGCGCGACCGCGCAGCAGCTTGCCGATGATTTCGGTCCAGCCATCCATGACCAGATCTTCTTCGGCGTAGCCGCCACCAGTCAGCGTGGAGAAATTCTCCATGCGTTTGCGTTGCCAGCCGGGCTCGAGGCTCGCCACCCAACCCGGATCAGTCGGCCGATTCGCGCGCACGTCGATCGACGAAGGCGTGCGCTGAAACACAAACAGCTGCCCGACAGTTGCACCGAGGTGCGGGATGCACTGCACGCCGGTTGCGCCCGTGCCGATCACGCCCACGCGCTTGTCGCGCAGCTTCGTCAGATTGCCGTAGCTGTCGCCACCGGTGTACTCGTAGTCCCAGCGGCTGGTATGAAACGAGTGCCCTTTGAAGTTCTCAATGCCCGGCACGCCCGGCAGCTTCGGACGATTCAACGGACCATTGGCCATGCACACGAAGCGCGCGCTGAAGTGGTCGCCGCGATCGGTGCTGACCAGCCAACGCTGGCTTGCCTCGTCCCAACGCAGTTCGGTGATCTGGGTCTGGAACAGCGCATTGCGATACAGATCGTAGTGCTCGGCAATGCGCTTGCTGTGCGCCAGGATCTCCGGCGCCTTCGCGTACTTCTCGGTCGGCACGTAGCCGGTCTCTTCAAGCAGCGGCAGATAGATGTACGCCTCGGTGTCGCAGGCCGCGCCGGGGTAACGGTTCCAGTACCAGGTGCCGCCGAAGTCGCCGCCCTTTTCCACAAAGCGGATGTCTTCGATGCCCGCCTCCCGCAGGCGCGCACCGATCAGCAGCGCCGCAAAGCCACCGCCGATGACCAGCACCTCCACCGTGTCGTGCAGGGCTGCCCGCTGAATTGGCGCGACGTAGGGATCGTCCAGGTAATGCGCGAACTGGCCCGTCACGCCCACATACTGGCTGTTGCCCTCGGCGCGCAGGCGCTTGTCGCGCTCCTGCCGATATTTGGCGCGCAGCGCATCGCGATCGAACTGCGCCGCAGCGGCGCCCGCATCAGTAGACATTCTTCCCCCGGAAAAAGTGAAAACGCACAGTACAAACACGGCACG